>JAGXQV010000184.1 GCA_018336195.1 Sulfuricella sp.
CCAGATTCGTCTACTGCTGGAGAACCACTTTGGCCGACATCGCTTCGGTGGCGTGGCCCTGCCCGCCGATGCCGCCACACGACTTGATATTCGCGGCAATCTGAAAGGTCATTCCATTCACGCGCCAGACCAGTGGTCGGGGCAACTCTATGCACAAGTCAGCGGCGCACGTTTTGCCAGTTGGGGCCAGTGGGTACCCTGGGCGCAGCAGGCGGTGAAAGACGGTCAGGGCGATGTACGCTTCTGGCTTGATCTGGCACAGGGCAAGGCCATCAGGCTGACGGGCGATGCGCTTTTGCACAATGTGGCCGTCAACATCCAGCCTGGGCTGCCCGATTTGCGTTTTGCCCAGATTGGCGGACGCCTTGGCTGGGGGCGCAGTCAGGATATGCATACCCTGTTCGTGGAAAAACTGCGCTTCAGCACGCCGGGCAACCCGCTTTCCAAACCAGCCAATCTGCGTCTGCGCCTGCAACCCGATGCGCAAGGCGGTGTCCAGCAGGTCGAGGTCAAGGCGGACAATCTGCAACTGGAAGCGTTGACCGCCCTGAGCAGCGCCTTGCCTCTGCCACGACGCAGCCATGATCTGATTGCCGCGCTGGCACCGCGAGGTCTGGTGGAACATGCCGAGGGGCGCTGGCGTGGCCGCAACGACTACGCCGTACGTCTAAAAATCGAACATGCCGGTATGCAGCCCTTTCAGCATGTGCCCGGTTTTTCCGGCTTGAACGCCCGCCTCGAAGCCAACCAGCAGGGCGGGCACCTCGATCTGTCCAGTTCGCATCTGGCGCTGCAATGGCCGCAACTGTTTCGCCACAATCTGGGCTTCAGCAAGCTTGTGGCGCAAACCGACTGGCAATTCCGCCAGGGCGCGTTGGAACTTTCTTATCAGCTCAACCAGTTGAGCAATGCCGATCTCGATGGCACGTCGCGCGGGCGTCTGCGTTTTGCCGACGGAGAAGCACCCGTTGTCGATCTCTCAGCCCATCTGCGTCGCGGTGAAGCCAATGCGGTCTACCGCTATCTTCCCCACCCCGTGGCAGACGATGCCTACGAGTGGCTCAAACGAAGCCTGGTTTCTGGCCACTCCGACGACGTGCGTCTGACCCTGAAGGGCAACCTGCACCATTTTCCCTTTCATCAAGGGGGGGGCGACTTCAAGGTCGGTATCCGTATGGTGAATGGCGTGCTCGATTACGCCCCCGGTTGGCCACGCATCGAGGGCATCAACGGGCACCTGCTCTTCCATGACCGGGCCATGAGCCTGACGGCAGACACCGGGCGCATCCTCGCAACCTCACTCGGGCCGGTGCGTGTGGTCATTCCCGATTTGCACGGCAGTGACGATGAAGTTGTGCTGGTGGAGGGGCATGCCTCGGGAGAAACGGCAGCGTTCCTCGACTTTATCCGCCAGTCGCCAGTCAGCCGCTATACCGGCGGGCTGACCGACCCCTTTCGTGCCGAAGGCCAGGGAAATCTGCAGATCAAACTGACTTTGCCAGTTCGACGCATTGCCGATTCCACGGTCGGCGGCCTCTATTCCATGACGAACAACAGCCTGCTGCCCGGCGCGGATATGCCTCTGTTGAGTGAGATCACGGGGCAGCTCTCGTTTACTGAAAAACAGCTTCAGGCCAAAGAAATTGCCGTCAAGGTGCATGGGCTTCCCACGCAACTCGATCTCAACAGCAGCGAGTCAGGCCTACAGATCAACCTGCGGGGCGATGCGCAGGCCGATGCGTTGCGAGCATACCTGCCAGGCCTGGTGGCGAATCGCCTGCAGGGTAGTACCCGCTGGCTGGCTCATCTTGGTTTGAACAATGCCGGGCAGCCCTCGCCCCTGAGCGTCACTTCAAACCTGCTGGGGCTGTCACTCGACTTGCCCGCGCCACTGGGCAAACGCGCCGATCAAGCCATCCCCCTGCAGATCGAGCATCAAAATGATACGGGCGGCAACGCCCGGTTGAAGATCAGTTATGGCAGCCTGGGGCGAGCCCGCGTTCGCCTGCCCAAAAATGGCGACCCCGCCATCCAGCTGCGACTGGGTGAAGGCGAGCCCGATGAAGCCAGTGAACGTGGGCTTTGGATCACAGGCACCCAGAAGACCTTCAATCTGGATCTGTGGCGCCACTTCGATTGGGGGCCTTCTGACGCACAAACGGGCAAGGCGCATGGCTTGGCGCTGTTCCGCCAGGCCAATCTCAATTTCGAGGAACTGCGCATGTTCAACCGCCGTTTCTCTCCAACCCAGGTTCGTCTGCTGCCAGCGGGTAAGGGCTGGAACGTGCGTTTTTCAGGCAAAGAACTCAAAGGTGAAATCGCCACCGTTCCAGAAGAAGCGGGCACACGTGTCATGGCCAGCTTCAAACGGCTGGCCTTGCCGGAAAGCGAACCCGGTGTTTCTTCCTCCAAATTACGTGGCGGCGACCAGACTGCCCTCACTAACGTAGATATCAATGTGCAATCACTGGCCTGGCAGAAACGCGAGCTGGGTGAACTGCATCTGCGGCTGTCTCCCGTCAGTCAAGGCCTGCGGGTCGACAACTTTCTGCTGATTCCGCCCGAGGGACGGGTCGAGGGGACGGGGCTGGTTGCCAGTACGCCCCATACCCCGACCGAGCTGAAACTCACGCTGGGTACACGCGATTTGGGCAAACTGCTGGACCGCTTCGGTTACGAAGAAGCCGTCAGAGGCGGCGAAGCCGAGCTCAATGGCACCGTGACGTGGCCGGGTGGGCTGGAAAGCTTCGATTTGCAGACACTCAAGGGTGACTTGCAACTCCGCGCACGTCAGGGCCAGTTTCTCAAGGCAGACCCCGGTGCGGGGCGGCTCATCGCCATCCTCAGCCTGCAGGCCTTGCCGCGTCGTATCACCCTCGATTTCCGCGACGTTTTCTCACAGGGCTTCACGTTCGACGAGATCACCGGTCAGGTGTCGCTCAATCAGGGCGAGGCCGAAATCCAGAACCTGCACATGTCAGGCCCCGCAGCAAAAATTTCCATGACCGGTGCAGTTGATCTGCTCAAAGAGGGGCAAAACCTGAAGTTGCAGATCCAGCCGCGCCTGGAAGACACGCTGGCCGTCGCCGGGGCATTGCTGGGCGGCCCCGTGACCGGGCTGAGTGCCTATCTCGCCAATAAACTGCTCATGAATCCACTCGGTCAGGTCAGTAGTTATGAGTACGCCGTAACAGGCACCTGGAAGGAACCACAAATCACCAAGGTACAACGCCCCACGCCGAAAACCCCCAACCCGTTGCTGGAGTGA
>JAGXQV010000185.1 GCA_018336195.1 Sulfuricella sp.
GGGGCTGCCAGATATCCTCATTCACCAGCGTCGGGGCGAGCGTCTTCAGGTTGCCGCTCACGCGGCTGTCGATCCAGACCATCCCTCCCCCGAGATAAGGGGTGACGATGAGCAGGCTTTTGCCGATGGCGGCATCGATCCCGACGGTCTGGATGTCCAGGTCGTCGACTCCGTCCAGCCTGGTGTAGCTTCCACGAAGCGAAAGCGACGGGGAAACCGTCCCCTCCTCAAGCAGCTCCTTGCTGATCTCGGCGCCGTAGAGCCTGATGTCGGTATTGGAGACATCGGCATACATGGCCCCCACGTCGATCCCGAAGGGAAGCCCTTTGCGCAGGCGCAGGGTCGGCAGGGTGATGTACTCGGGGGCGGTATGCCCCTTGAAGGCATCCTGCCAGTACCCGCTGCCGATGTCGATAAGGCTCACCCCCACCCCGGCGTCGAACCCGGTTATGCCGAGCGATCCCGGCGGAGCGGCATAGCGGTAGGCCAACCCCATACCCGCCTCCTTGCTCAGGCTGCGAAAGGTACTCTGGCTGATGGGTGAGATGAAACCGATGTCCGCAGCTGCGGCAACGCCCGTCATCAACGTGGTTGCAGCGATCATGGTCAGGAAAAACCGCTTCATAAGGCCTCCTCAAGAGTAAATGTCTTCATAGAGGAAGTGTATCAGAGCCCTGGCAGGCGGTCAATGGAGCTCTCGTCTCGTCCGCTTGCATTTTCGCGGATTCACTGGTATGTAGTTTGGTCACAATGAGAATTCCTTCAGGAGGTTTGCCATGTCATCACACCACCGGCTCCTGATCCTCGGCTCAGGCCCTGCAGGATACACTGCAGCCATATATGCAGCCCGTGCCAACCTGCAACCGGCGCTGCTCACCGGTCTCCAGCAGGGGGGACAACTGATGACCACCACCGAGGTCGACAACTGGCCCGGCGATCCCAATGGCGTACTCGGTCCGGATCTGATGGAGCGGATGCGGCTGCATGCCGAACGGTTCAACACCACTTTTCTCTTCGACCAGATCAACAGGGCCGACCTTTCACAGCGTCCCTTCGTCCTCACGGGCGATGCAGGCGAGTATACCTGCGACGCCCTGATCATCGCCACCGGCGCCTCGGCCAGATACCTGGGGCTTCCGTCCGAAGATCGTTTCAAGGGGAAAGGGGTCTCGGCCTGCGCCACCTGCGACGGCTTCTTTTACCGGGGCAAACCGGTTGCCGTGATCGGTGGCGGCAACACCGCGGTGGAGGAGGCGCTCTACCTCGCCAACATCGCCAGCCATGTCACGGTCATCCATCGCCGCGACAAGTTCCGCGCGGAAAAGATCCTTGCCGACCGCCTCATCGAGAAGACCAAGGGGGGCAACGTCACCATCGAGTGGCATCACGTCCTGGACGAGGTTCTGGGAGACGAGAGCGGGGTCACCGGCATCCGGATTCGCCATACCAGCGGCTCCACCAAGGACATCCCGGTGCATGGCTGCTTCATCGCCATCGGTCATTCGCCCAACACCCAGCTCTTTGAAGGGCAGCTGGAGATGGAAAACGGCTACATCCGCACCCTGTGCGGCAACGAGGGGAATGTCACGGCAACGAGCGTCCCCGGGGTCTTTGCCGCAGGGGACGTCCAGGACGAGGTCTACAAACAGGCGATCACCTCGGCCGGCACCGGCTGCATGGCCGCACTGGATGCCGACCGCTTCCTGGATACCCTCAAACGCTGATCACCGGCACGAACATCACGCAAGGAGGCAAACATGACACATCTGGAAACCCACTGGGTCAACGAAACGCTGGATCTCAAGATTGCCGAAGTGCGCACCATCGCCACGCAGCTCAGCTCCGACGACCTCCAGCAGCTGGACAGCACCATTGCATCGCTCCTTTCGGCCACGCAACAGCTCAAGGAGATCGTCGATTCCTACCCCCACAAGAAGGGGTGAGGTTGAAAACGCCGCTGACAGCAGACCGACAGCACCGGGGGACCTGGCCATGCTCGCAAAAGTCCTGAGCAGCGCGGTCCTGGGGATCGACGCCATCCTGGTCGACGTGGAGGTGGATATCGCCCAGGGGCTCCCCCAGTTTGCCACGGTGGGGCTCCCGGACGGGGCGGTCAAGGAGAGCAAGGACCGGGTCAAGTCGGCGCTGAAGAATGCCGGCTACGAATACCCGAGCCGGCGGATCACCGTCAACCTGGCCCCTGCAGACCTGCGCAAGGAAGGGACCGCCTTCGACCTGCCGATCTCCGTGGGGATCCTGGCTGCCACCGGCACCGTGAAACCCGACCGGCTCAAGGAGTATCTCCTTTTGGGTGAACTCTCCCTGGACGGCCGGGTGAAGCCGGTGCGCGGATCACTCTCCGTGGCGGTGGCCGCGCGCGAGGCCGGGCTTGCCGGCATCATCCTCCCCATGGACAATGCCGGAGAGGCAGCGGTGGTGGAGGGGATCGAGGTGATCGGCGTCAACGAGCTGGCCGAGGTGGTGGAGTTTTTGAACCGCACCAGGGAGATTCCCCCCTGCCGGGTGGACGTGGCAGGGCTCTTCGGCATGCCCGAAGGCTATGGCGAGGACTTTGCCGAGGTCAAGGGGCAGGAGCACGCCAAAAGGGCCATCGAGGTGGCGGCCGCGGGTGGACACAACATCATCATGATCGGTCCGCCCGGCTCCGGCAAGACCATGCTTGCCCGCCGCATCCCGAGCATTCTCCCCCCCATGTCCTTCGAGGAGGCCATCGAGACCACCAAGGTCTACAGCGTCATGGGTCTTCTGGAACGGGAGACGGCGCTGATAGCCCAGCGACCGTTCCGCTCTCCCCACCACACCATCTCGGATATCGGCCTGATCGGCGGCGGCAACTCCCCCAGACCGGGCGAGGTGAGTCTCTCGCACAACGGGGTGCTGTTTCTGGACGAACTCCCCGAATTCAAGAAGCATGTCCTTGAGGTCCTGCGCCAGCCGCTGGAAGACGGCCGGGTCACCATCTCGCGGGCCCTCACCTCCATCACCTATCCGTCCCGCTTTATGCTGGTGGCAGCGCTCAATCCCTGCCCCTGCGGGTATCTGGGCGATCCCCAGCACCCTTGCTCCTGCACCCCCATCATGATCCAGCGTTACCGTTCCCGCATCTCCGGGCCACTTTTGGACCGGATCGACCTGCACATCGAG
>JAGXQV010000186.1 GCA_018336195.1 Sulfuricella sp.
TTGGGGTATGTGCTGATCGGCATTGGTCTGGGGCCGTTTCTGCCGCACATGGAAGCCGGTTCGCCCGCCAATCACCTGGCCGAGTTTGGCGTTGTCTTCCTGATGTTTTCCATTGGTCTGGAATTTTCCTTGTCGCGGCTTAAAGCCATGCGACAAGCGGTGTTCGGCCTGGGCGGGCTGCAAGTGCTGGTCAGCATGCTGATTGCCATGCTGTTGTGTATGGCCCTGTCTTTGCCCTGGGAAACCGGGCTGGCCCTGGGGGGCATCCTCGCCATGTCATCCACTGCCGTGGTCAGCAAGCTGCTGGCAGAGCGCGACGAGCTCGATAGTGAACCTGGTCGGCTGATTCTTGGGGTGTTGCTGTTTCAGGATCTGGCTGTGGCACCGCTCATCATCTTTGTACCTGCCCTGGCTCAGGGCTCGGGCATGGGTGAGGCCATGTTGTATGCCACGTTGCGTGCCGCTTTCGTGCTGTTTCTGATTCTCGCCGTCGGCCAAAAGCTGATGCGCCCCTGGTTTCAGTGGGTGGCGCAGACCAAATCGGGCGAGTTGTTCATGCTCAACGTGCTGCTGGTCACTCTCGGTCTGGCCTATATCACCGACCGTGCCGGGTTGTCCCTGGCCCTGGGGGCCTTTCTCGCCGGGGTGTTGATTGCCGAAACCGAATACCGCTATCAGGTGGAATCGGACATTCGCCCTTTCCGCGATGTGCTCATGGGGCTGTTTTTCGTCTCGGTCGGGTTGATGCTGGATTTGCGCGTCATTGCCCATTTCTGGCCGCAGGTGCTGGCTTTGCTGGCCTTGCTGATTGTTGGCAAAGGGCTGGCCATTGCCTTGTTGACCCGCATGTTCACCCCCTCCTGGCCAGTTGTCGCACGAGTCGGCCTGGGGTTGGCGCAAGCGGGCGAGTTCGGTTTCGTGCTGCTGGGCCTGGCCCTGACCAACCACCTGGTTTCACCAGAACTGCACCAGACCGTGCTGGCCGCCATGGTGTTGTCGATGCTGACGGCACCGGGCATTTACCTTGCCAGCCTGCGTCTTGCGCAAAAACTCGAAGGGGGCAGCTGGCTTGAGCAGGCGCGTGGTGTGCATGAGATTGCCGCGCGCGCCTTTGGCATCCAGAAACACGTCATTCTCTGTGGCTACGGCCGTAGCGGTCAGAGCCTTGCCAGACTGCTGGAAACCGAGCGGGTGCCTTTCATTGCGCTCGATGATGATCCGCGTCGTGTGCGGGCGGCCGGGCAGGCGGGCGATGCGGTGGTGTTCGGTGACGCCACGCGTGTGGAAGTGCTCATGGCGGCGGGCATACATCGTGCCCGCGCGGTGGTGGTGAGCTTCGCGCACAGCCCTTCGGCGCTGAAGATCATCGCCGCTGCGCAACGTCTGAAGCCTGATGCCCCGGTGATTGTGCGCACGCTCGACGACACCGATCTCGACCGCCTGCGTCAGGCCGGTGCAGCCGAGGTGGTGCCCGAGGTCATGGAGGGCGCACTCATGCTGGCCTCGCAAACCTTGCTCATGGCCGGGGTGCCGCTTTCGCGGGTGCTCAAACGCATCCGCCATACCCGTGAAGCGCGTTATGCCTCCTTGCGCGGTTATTTTCGCGGACTGACCGATGATGATGAGGACAACCTCGGCGGAGAAAGACTGGCTTCCATCATGATTCTCGAACGTTTCTGGGCGGTGGGACGAGCTCTTGACGAAATTGATCTGCCCGCAGCGGGCGTTGCCCTGCTGAATGTGCGTCGCCATGGTGAAACCGAGGTCAGCGCCGAAAGCAATCCCAGCCTGTTGTCCGGCGATATCCTGGTGCTGCGCGGGGCCCCGGAGGGCTTGGCGGCGGCTGAGATTCGGCTGCGTGATGGTTGACGGGGCGATGGGCGCAGCCGCGATTTGATCGTCACTCAGGCCAGGGGGGATCAAAGTCGACTCGCCCTTCGTTGACTTGAAAATGCCCCCAAGGCCGGGCTTTGCCCCGCCTGCCCCCCGAGGGAGGTCAAAGTCAACTCGGGACCGGCCCTTCGTTGACTTGAGCGCAGAGTGGTGCAGCGTGCGTTTCGTCATTGCCAGTCCCGGTACTGCTGGCTATTGTGTCTGAACCCTCTCCGCATGCGGATTCGTAACGTGTCATGAAAGTCATCCTGGCAAATGAGCGAACAATCCCCTGATTTCAAGCAACCTGCTTCCAGCGAATTACCTCTTGAGGCGTGGCTGAAAGATCTTTCCGTTGCCGCCGAACGGGTCGGTAATCCGGAGCGGTTTTTGCGTGCCGCCATTCTCGGGTTTTCGCACATGCCCTGGATCAAGGGCGTGACTTGGCGCAGTCCGCGCTCACGCGATGCCTTGGGTGAGCTGAGCGTACACGCTACGTCTTTCACCCACTTGGGGGTGGAGTTGGTGTTTGCCACCGAGACCCCGCTCGAACAAGCGATTCAGCTCAATCTGCGCCTGCTCACCGAGCTCATCGGTTATGTGTACATGGCCAAGCTGCGCGAGCAGGAAATGCAGGCCAATGCATATACCCAAGCGGTTTACGAGACCGGGTCACGTCTGGTGCATGACGTGAAAAATCTGTTGCAGTCGCTCAAGGGGCTGTGTGCCGCAGCCGAGCAAAGCACGCCAGAACAGGCCAGCGCGTTACAGCAGCTCATGCAGCGGCAATTGCCGGAACTGGCGCGGCGCCTCGAAGAAACCCTGGGCAGATTGAAAACCCCGGCGAAGAAGGCTGAAAAACGGCAGATTCCGGCATATGAATGGTGGCAGGCATTTCGAGACCGCTTTGCCCAGGATGACCTCGTGCTGGAAATCGACGACCCCGATTCCACGCTCTGGCTGCCGCAGGAGCTGTTCGACAGTGTGGCCGAGAATCTGGTGCAGAACGCACTGCGCAAACGGCAAACCACGCCAGACATGCGCATTCGCGTTGTGTTGGTCACGAAATCGCTGCCTTCGCTGACGGTATGTGACAGTGGCCGGGCAGCCGATGAAGGGGTGGTACGCAAACTCTTTCAGGCCCCGGTTTCTGCCCACGAAGGCATGGGCATCGGCCTGTATCAGGCGGCCAAACAGGCACTGGAATGGGGTTACCGGCTGGTGCTGTCCAACAACCGCGACGGCAACGTCTGTTTCACCCTCTGGCAGGAAAC
>JAGXQV010000187.1 GCA_018336195.1 Sulfuricella sp.
CCTTGGCAAGACGCGGGGACGGAGAACGGGCACGGAGCCCCCTTCGTTTACTTGAGCGCCCCCAGCACCGGGCTTCGCCCAGCCCGCCCCCCGTGGGGGTCAAGTCAACTCGGGGCGGCCCTTCGTTTACTTGAGGAGCAGGTATTGAGAAGCAGGATTCAGAGGGCGCGGGCATTTCCGCCCGTGCAGATCAGTGAGAAAAAAGGGGTGCGTTATCTGCACCTGGGCGGCCCGGCGGTGCAAAGCGCCATGCGTATCCGCGACCCGTGGGCGCTAGAGCTGGAATACACCCGCGCGATGATGTGTTTTCGCCTGTTTCTGCCTGCGCCGAAGCATATCGCGCTGGTCGGGTTGGGGGGCGGTTCGCTGGCCAAGGCGATTTTTCGTGGATTGCCGCAGACGCGGCTGGATGCGCTGGAAATCAATCCCGAGGTGGTGGAGGCGGCACATGCCTTTTTTCATTTACCCCCCAATAACGACCGTCTGGACGTGCAGGTGGCCGACGGCGCAGCGTTTGTCCATGCCCATGCAGGCAGTCATGACGTGCTGATGGTGGATGGTTATGACGCTGAGCGCATTGTCGAGGCCCTGGCCAGCGTCGATTTTTACCGTGCGTGCCAGACCTTGCTGCGTCCGGGAGGCGTCGCCGTTTTCAACCTGTGGGGCTCGGATACGTCGTTTCCGGTGTACTTCGAGCGACTGGCATCTGTGTTTGGTGACGGACTGCTGCGATTGCCGTCCGAGCGCAAGGGCAACATCATCGTTTTTGCATTTCGTTCGCCTCTGCCCGATTTCAGCGCGGCGGTGCTGGCGAGCCATGCGCAACGGCTGCATGCGGAGATGGATGTCGAGGCGGAAGAATTTCTCAAGCGCCTGCGCGCGTGGAATGCGGGTTGCTTCGCGGGTTGCTTCCCAACCACTTGAGAGTGGTGGGAAAATTCCGCCCAGTTAAGCATTGAATCGGAACGGCCATGATCGATAGAGACGGTTACCGGCCGAACGTGGGCATCGTCATCTGCAATAGCCGCAACCAGGTTTTCTGGGGTAAGCGGATTCGTCAGGACGCATGGCAGTTTCCCCAAGGCGGCATCAAGCACGGGGAAACGCCGGAAGCGGCCATGTTTCGGGAATTGATGGAAGAAGTGGGTTTGGGGCGGGAGCATGTGCGCATCCTCGGGCGCACCCGCGACTGGCTGCGTTACAACGTGCCTGAATCCTGGGTGAAGCGCGAATGGCGTAATCATTACCGGGGCCAGAAGCAGATCTGGTTTTTGTTGCGGCTGGTGGGACGCGATTGCGACGTGCGGCTGCGCGCCAGTGAACATCCCGAATTCGATGCCTGGCGTTGGAGCGATTACTGGTCACCGGTGCAGGCGGTGGTGGAGTTCAAACGCGAGGTCTATCAGTCTGCGCTGGAGGAACTGGAGCGTTTTCTGGCGCATGAAGGCAGCCACGGACGTGGGCGTCATCCTTGTCTGGCTGGTCTGCGTTCTCATGGTTCGGGGTCGCGGGGATGAAGTGGGGCGCGTTTGCTGTGCTGTTGGCGGTGTTGAGCAGTTCATCGTGGGCTCAGCAGGATGGGGAGTCGCCGCAGTCAGCCCCACTTTCCCCGTCATTTCCCCCACTTTATCCTGGTGCCGTGCCGGTGCTCATGTGGGGGGTGTACCCAGGGGCGGATCCTCTTCAGCCGGGTGTGCCGACGTTTTGGCCTGTTTGGGTCATACCTGTTGCGCCGGTGATCGAGGCCGTGCCCTCTTTGCCTCCCCCTTCGCCACGGGAGGCAGTTGCCGTGACGGGGAGCATCCAGGATGAGGCCGCTTCTTCGCATCCGATCGCGCCAGCTTCTCCGCTGGTTGGCGTGCTGCCCAAACGCGCATCGTTGCGCAAACCGGTTTTGCCCAAGAGTCACGCCCAAAAGAAGCCTCTGGAAAAGGTGGCGCGCAAAAAACGCAAACTGTGCTGGCGGGATGGCGAGTTGGGCGTGTGCCCTTGAGCCCAGGCCATTACCCATGTGGGTAGGCAGTAGCGACTCGATTCCCGAGTAGAATTGTCAAGAAATAATCAAGAGAGTGCTACCGGCTTGAAATGCCTGAGGATGGCATCATCTTTGCGCTGATTTTTGCCTTTTCGAATGACTTTTAGTTGAACCAGAGGAAAACCATGTCCGTCTCCGAACAGCAGGTGCAAGCTGCACTGAAAGAACTTATTGATCCCAACACCCAGAAGGATTTCATGGCCACCAAATCGGTCAGGAACATCAAGGTAGAGGGTGATGCCGTCAGCCTCGACGTGGTGCTGCCCTATCCTGCCCAGATGGTTTCCCCGGAAATCAAGGCGATGGTGGAAGACAAGATCAAGGCGGCCACCGGTGCTACGGCAACGGCCCATGTCACCTGGAAGGTGGTGGCGCATAGCGTGCAAAAGGGGGTGAAACTGATCCCAGGAGTGAAAAACATCATCGCCGTGGCTTCAGGCAAGGGCGGCGTGGGCAAATCGACCACCGCCGTGAACCTGGCGCTGGCGTTGGCCGCCGAAGGGGCCAAGGTTGGTATGTTGGATGCCGATATCTACGGTCCGTCGCAGCCCACCATGCTGGGCATTACCGGCCGCCCCGAATCACTCGATGGCCAGAATCTGGAACCCATGATCGGCCATGGCATCCAGGCCATGTCCATCGGTTTCATGATCGATGTGGAAACCCCTATGGTGTGGCGCGGCCCGATGGTGACGCAGGCGCTGGAGCAACTGCTCAACAACACCAAATGGAAGGATCTTGATTACTTGGTGGTTGATCTGCCGCCCGGTACCGGCGACGTGCAGCTCACGCTGGCGCAGCGCGTGCCCGTGACCGGTGCGGTGATTGTCACCACCCCGCAGGACATCGCCCTGATCGACGCGCGCAAAGGCTTGAAGATGTTCGAGAAGGTGGGCGTGCCCATTCTCGGTGTGGTCGAAAACATGAGCTTGCATATCTGTTCGAATTGCGGCCACGAGGAGCGCATCTTTGGCGAGGGCGGCGGGGAACGCATGTGTAAGGATTACGGCGTGGAATTTCTCGGTGGCCTGCCGCTGGATATCCATATCCGCGAGG
>JAGXQV010000188.1 GCA_018336195.1 Sulfuricella sp.
AAACTCTCTGACGGCAGCATCACCTATCACTACGCTACCGGGGTCAGCATCAATAACAATGCCGCCACTGGCGAATACAACATGATCGTGCCCAACGGTACGGGGCAAAACGTTTACACCCGCACCCATGATGCCCAAGGCAACTTCATCGACCGCTACACCGCCATCGATGCTTCCGGGCAGACCACCACCACCATCACCACTTCTGACAACTGGACTACCACCGAGACTCACTCCACCACCTTGCTGGAAAACACCGCCACCGACGAAAAAATCATCGTCTACAACACCACCGATTTCCTCGCCGGGCGGCAGGCAGGCGATGTCGTGATGATCTCTACCCAGGCGAATGGCGGCAAAACCGTTGCCACCTATGACGCCTCTCAGGGCGCATGGCTCACCGAGGTCTACGGTGCCAACGGACAGGTGGGCGATCGCTTCGTTTCCAGCGATAACCCACTCGACGCCACCGATCCTGGGCATGACGGCGTGGGCATCTGGAGTGGGGGAATGGATGACTTCACCACGGCTGATTTCGACAGTATCAACGCAACGACCGGCCTTCCGAACTGGACCAGCACCCAGACCTATAGCGACAGCACGGGCGATGGTTATTTGGATCAGATCACCAGCGACTTCGCTTCGGGCACCGTATCTTCCCTTTTGTCCCCCGCATATACCCAGACCAGCACAGATTCTTTATCCAGTACGCTGGAGCAACTTCGACAGGACTTGTCTGCCAATGAAGGCCTTTTGCTGGAAACCCAATCAATCCGCTCATGGACTGATGTTCAGTGCACAGCAAATGATTGGGGTGGAAACGCACTTCTGGAAATCAGTTCCGGTGCTGTCGCCGATTTCTGGAACAACGCTCAGTATTCATCGCCCGATTTCAAGCTGGATGATCTGATTACCGATTACGGCATCTCTCCTTATCAAAATTCATACTCGTCACTGGATGGCAGCACTTCATATCTGGATGACTTTTCCCCATATTTTCCAGATATTCAAATCACAGAAATCAGCGATGGCTCAGGCACAAGCTTCACATGGGATACGACAGACACCACGTGGGACACAGGATGGGGCACGACGGACGCAGGATGGGATACGGGGTGGGATACGGGGTGGGATACGGGATGGGACACACCCTCTTGGGGAGATGACTATTCAGGCTTAAGTGACACAGGAAGCAGCGGGGGCGACTCTATTGACAACGTTTGGGCCCCAGTAGTGCTTGATCTGGACAATGACGGCGTGGAACTGATACCAAAAGACAGTTCCCATGCCTATTACGATGTCACTGGAGATGGCATGCGTCACAATGTCGGCTGGGTTGGCAAGGACGATGCCTTTCTTGCCATTGATCTCAATGGCGAAGGAGATATCAGTGGCAAGGGTGATGGCAAAATCAACCTGACCAAGGAGATTTCTTTTGCTCTCTGGACAGATGATCCAAACGATACTGATCTTCAGGCTCTGGCGACTTTCGACACAAACGGTAACGGAAAGATTGATTCGAAAGATTCACTATTCGGAAAATTTCGCATTTGGCAGGATAAAAATGGTGATGGCGTCTCTGATACCGGAGAGGTCATTACCCTTACCCAGGCGGGTATTACGTCAATCAATCTCTCTTCCGTACCCGTCGATTGGAGCGACGGCGGCAATCACGTCACCGGATTCTCCACCTATTCAAAAAAGGACGGCACACAGGGCGTGGCCGCCGATGTCAGTTTGAATTATGAGACCGATGGCTGGTCAGCCTCGACTGAAAGTGGTTTCGTCCAAATAAATCAGTCTGGCGGATTGAGCTTTGGATTAAACATCAATGGCGATTTTGACTTGACCACGAAAAAGATGAATGGTGCCCAAGGAGGCAATGGCAATAACAATCTATTGGCAACAGGCAGCACTGAGGGGGTGCTCATTGATGGCGGCAAGGGGCACGACACGCTCACGGGCGGAAATGGAGATGACTGGTTGATTGGTGGGCAAGGAAAAGACCTTATAAATGGCGGGGATGGTAATGATGTTTTGTTGTTTGATCAGGACGATACGGTCAACGGGGGCAATGGAATTGATATTGCCGCGCTAACAACCACACCAGCAACCTCATCATTACACATCAATAACGATATAGAAATCTTAATTGGGAGCAATGGCAACGACACCATTATTCTTCACGAATCATCAACATCAAATAACGCGCGAACCAACAGCATTACCATCCTTGGCAATGATGGGGATGATTATCTGGTAGGAGGTGCATCAACCGATATCCTGGTTGGCGGAAAGGGAAATGACACATTGGCCGGGTTTGTTGGAAACGACATATATTCTTTCTCCAGAGGGGATGGAAACGATACCATTTCAGATGGGGCAATATTCTCATACACAGGCAAATGGCTCGACACCGGCATCGATTCAATTCACTTTGGAAAAGACATTTCCATAGAAAATCTTTCCTTCACAAAGAACAATGGTGATTTGATAATTGTCTTATCAGACACGACAGACAGCATCACCGTACAAAGTTGGTACACACACAACACAAGGGTTGAGTTTCTCGTTTTTGATAATGGTCTCACCGCCAACCTGACAAACCTGATTATGGGAGACAACAAAAACAACACACTCACTGGAGATGAAAATCAAAATACTCTCGTTGGCAATAACGGCAATGACTCTTTAAGTGGCGGCGGCGGAAACGATTTGTTACTCGGCGATTCAGGAAAAGACACTCTGCTTGGGGGGGCCGGGAACGATTTCCTCTTCGGAGGAAAGGGCAATGATTCACTCTTGGGCGGTGTGGGAAACGACATGCTTTCGGGTGATGGCGGCAGCGATACCCTGTTCGGCGGTACGGGCAACGATACGTTACGAGGCGGTGATGGCAATGACGATCTGGCAGGTGAAACCGGTAACGATTCCCTTGTCGGTGGCATTGGCAACGACGTCTTGCGCGGCAATTCAGGTAACGACACCCTCAATGGGCAGCAGGGCTCGGATACCTTGTTCGGGGGGGCGGGCAATGATGTCTATTCGTTCCAGTATGGTGGGGGCAGGGATACCCTTCTTGAGGTCGATGGCGGCACCGATACCCTTTCCTTTGGCTCGGGTATTACCGTCGACGATCTCTCCGCTGAAAAAACCACCTCGGATTTGATCCTGGGTGTCGATGACGATCAAGACACCGCAACCTCGGCCACAACACAGACCGATCAGGTCACCATTCAGGATTGGGCCAATACGGATTCGCGCGTCGAAACCGCTTCCTTCTCCGATGGCTCTTCAGAAAAACTCTCTGCCTGGCTGGTCGGTAATGCTGAGGACAATGCGCTTTATGGCAACGCTGATCACGACCGCATGTTTGGCGGCAGAGGCGATGACTCCTTAAGTGGTTTGGCTGGAAATGACACGCTCAATGGGGGCGTCGGGAAGGACACGCTCAGGGGAGGGACTGGAAACGATGATCTACACGGAAACCGGGGAAGTGATCTGATGCTGGGCGGTGAGGGAGATGATCGTTACTGGGTTGAAAATGTCGATGATTCCATCTCCGAACTGGCCAATTCCGGGGAAGATTCCGTCTTCTCCTACATCGATTACACGCTCGCCGACCATATCGAAAACCTGACTCTGGTCGGTGAGGCTCTGGTGAATGCTTCCGGAAATGCTCTGGGTAACCATCTGAGCGGCAACTCCGCCAACAACCGCATGGAGGGCCTCGCCGGGTGGGATACGATGCTTGGCGGACTCGGTGACGATTCCCTCTTCGGGGGCTCGGGTAACGATTATCTCTATGGTGGCAAAGGCAACGATCTGCTCTCGGGCGACAAGGGGGGCGATGTCCTCAATGGCGCTTCCGGCAACGATATCTATTCCTTCAATCGCGGGGATGCCACCGATCGTATCAAGGACAAGGACTCTACCTTGGGCAATGCCGATGTCCTGGCTTTCGGTTCGGGCATTACCCTTGATCAGTTATGGTTCTCTCGTGCAGGGGCCGATCTGGAAGTCAGCATCATCGGTTCTTCTGACAAGGCCATTATCGATAACTGGTATACCAGCAGCGATTACCGCATCGAGCTGTTCCAGTCCGCCGATGGCCAATCCCTCGCCACCAATCAGGTCGAGGCCCTCGTTCAGGCCATGGCCGCTTTCTCCCCGCCTCCCATGGGGCAGTCTTCTCTCCCTGCCAACTACCAGCAAACCCTCCAACCCGTCATCGCCGCAGCTTGGCAGTAACAGGGCTTTGTGAGGTTTTCCCCCCACTCCGCCGTGTGGGGGGATTTTTCTTTTCAAGCATTCAAAACCAATCATGAAATTACGCGCT
>JAGXQV010000189.1 GCA_018336195.1 Sulfuricella sp.
GTGGGCTTGATGAATCTGACGTACAACCTCAAGCGGATCGAGACGCTGATTCGCCTGAAGGTGTTCAAGTTCGACAGGGTAGCTGCGTCCGCAATCCCGAGAACGGCATGAAAACGACCAGAAAAGTCCGGAAAACGGGGACGATTTTGACAAAAATCACTCGCTTGACAGACCCTTGTTCAAATTTAAACCACCGTGTTGCTATGCGAGTGGAAATGGGTGGATTTATAGAAGTGCCCTTAACTCAGTTTTTTGAAAGGGAGGACTTGCGCGCGGGCGGAAACACTCATTGGCGAGGGGGGAGCCGTTGTTTCCGCGTTGAGGATATTTCGGAATTCGGCCAGGTATTGGTCAAGCCCATCCTGCATTTCATAAACGGCGTCCCACATCATGGAAGAAACGCGCAGGCAAGACTTGAGCGGGGTGTGGGCTTTCATCCTTTCCATATCGATGCGCCATTGCAATCCGCGAAGTCTCTTCTCGTTGCCGCGTCCATAATCGCAACACCAGTGGATGGTGTCTTCTATGTGCTGTTGCCGCAATTCGTCAAAAGCCTCCGGGTTATCCCTGGCAAGTGCCGTCCACGCCTCGAAATCGAAGGTGTCGGAGGGGAACTGGTCGCTATTCATTTCAAACCTCCTTGAGCAAGGCAGGCCGCAAAAATAATTATCTAGTCTTTTGCGAACTTGCCACTCCCTGAATGCAGGCTGTGACAAAAAATGACGCACTCAATTCTGAAGCGGCCGACTGCCGAGCGCATGGCGTTGGCGAGTTCCTGAAGATTGGCTGCGGCGTCGGAGGTTTCATGAGCGGTGGCACTGTTTTCTTCAGTCATTTGCGCCACCTTTTCGACCTGCCCGGCAATTTCGTTGCTCGCGCTGCTCTGTTCGGCCAGCGCCGCGGAAATATCGTCGACGACGCCGACCACCCGATCCGCGCCATCCTTGATCTGGATGATGGAAGCGCCGGCCTGGTTTGCCAGTGCCACGCCGCTGTTGACTTGCTCGACCGCGGAACCCATGGTGGAAACCGCAGTCTGGGCACTGTGCTGCATATTGCCGATCATCTGGGTGATTTCCTCGGTGGCCTTGGTGGTCCGTTCCGCCAGTTTGCGCACTTCGTCCGCGACTACCGCGAAACCGCGCCCCTGCTCGCCGGCGCGAGCGGCTTCGATCGCCGCATTGAGCGCGAGCAGATTGGTCTGATCGGCTACATCCTTGATGACCTGGACGATGGAAGAGATCTGATTGGAATGCTGCCCCAGTTCTTCGATCACCCCGGAGGTGTTGCGCACGGTATCCGCCAGCCGCGCCATCTCCGCCGCAGCCTTGTTGATGATGTCGCGCCCCTCGCTGGAAAGCGATCCGGATTTTCGGGAGATTGCCACGGCCTCCTGCGCGCTGCCGGATACATGGTTGATGCTGACGGTCATTTGCTCGACGGCGGCCGCCATCGAGGAGGTGGACTCGCTTTGTGCTTCCGAACTGTGGGCGACTTGCCGGGACGAGTCGGAAAGGTTTTTCGCCGCGCCCGACACCCTGGCGATGCTGTCCAGCACTTCACCCAGGCTTTGTTGCAGGGCGGCCATGAGATGGTTGAACGACTTGGCGGTTTGCCCGACTTCGTCGTCGCTGATGACCGGAATACGCAGGGTAAAATCACCATGCTGTTCAACTTCGCCGATGGTCGCGCGCATCTGATTGAGCGGGGTGGCAATCGAGCGAATAATCGACCATGCGACTAATAGACCGATCGCCAAGCCACCGATAATCGAGGCGATGGAAATCATGCGCACCTTGGCGTAATTGGCTTCCGCCTGTGTATATTCTTCCTTGGCGATACGGATTTGCAGTTGAATCAGCACAGTCATCGCCTCATTCATGGGCTTGGCGATCGTGCGCGACCCGACCAGGTAATGGCTGACCACATCGTTGGAGAAATCGCCTTTGCTCAGCGCTGCCAGGGTGGGCAAAAGGATTTTGTCACGCCATTCGTTGCTGAGCTTTTCGAACTCGTCGGCCAAGCGCTTTTCTTCCGGCGAGAGATTGGTCGACTTATATTTCTCCCAAGTAGCTGCAATTTCCGGGAGGTTTTTTTCGATGCGTTTGTTGTGGTCGGTGGTTGGATGGTCGTGCAGCTTGGCGATGTCGAATGCCGGGTTGTGTTGAAAAGCGCGCAGGACTTCGTTGTTGTTCGCGGAAAGTTGACGGTCGACCCTGGCCAGGCTTGCCAGGGGAACGGTCCGTTGTTCATAAACCGAATTCAGGCTGTTGACGGTTTTAGACATGCTGGACAAACCGACGATGCCGATGACGACCATGAATGCCGCCATCAAGGCAACTAGGATGAACAGCCTGGGACCAACATGGATATTGTTCAACATGGCAATCTCCTCCGAATGCGCAGTGTTTGTCTTGTGTTGGCGGAAGCGGTAAGTTTTTCACTGCATTTTCAGTCTAGGCATGAGGGGTTCAAAAACCAAGTGCCAAGCACGATTAAATCTTTGATCCTGAAAAACGCAATTCATGAACCACAAAGGCGCGAAGGCGCAAAGAAATCAGGAAGATGGCGTATCGAGCGGGGCCACCCAAAGGGTGAGAAGGCAATTCCCTCAGCCATCGTTGCAACCATTTTTTTCCTTTGCGAAATCTTGGCGCCTCTGCGGTTCGCAACTGAGGTTTTTAGGTTGGTGGGAATGAGGGAGCGGCGCTCGGTCGCGAGGCCGGCATCCAGCCGGTTGACTGCCTGCGGCGCGACCCTGGCGGTCGGTGAAATCAGGAAACCTGACTATTCCACCCGCAGAGTTTGAACTGCCTGGATAAGGGGGCTGTACTGTAGAATTGAAAGATAGCCCCCAACCTTGGTTTGCGCCATGCCGCTCCCGGATTCCTCCCTCACCTCGAAATTCCAGAGTACCCTGCGCCTGGTGCCCTGGCTGGTATTGCTGGCGGGACTGGCCGTTACCTTCATGGTTTATCGGAGCAATCAGACCGATACCCGGCGCGCTCTCGAAACTGAATTCGCCCACCGGGTGAACCAGCTCAGCGGCAGCATCGAGGTGCGGCTGCGCGGATACGAGCAGGTCTTGCGCGGCGCGGCGGGGCTGTTCGCCGCTTCGGTTTCCGTGGAGCGCCACGAATTTCGCGATTACGTGGCGGCGTTAAACCTGGAAAAACACTATCCGGGCATCCAGGGAGTGGGCTATGCCCGGCTGGTCAGGCCGCACGATCTGGCCACCCACGTCGCGGCCATCCGCAAGGAAGGCTTTCCCGACTACGCCGTTCGTCCTGACGGCGAGCGCGAAACCTATACCCCGGTCATCTATATCGAGCCTTTTTCCGGACGCAACCTGCGGGCGTTCGGCTATGACATGTTTTCCGAGCCGGTGCGCCGGGCGGCGCTGGAGCGCGCCCGCGACGAGGGTAACACCGCCATTTCCGGCAAGCTCAAACTGTTGCAGGAAATCGACCGCGACGTTCAGGCCGGTTTCATCATGTACCTGCCGGTCTATCGCAACGGTCTTCCCCACGCCACGCCGGCGGAGCGGCGG
>JAGXQV010000190.1 GCA_018336195.1 Sulfuricella sp.
CCGGCGATAACAGCTTCTACGCCAAATTCAACAGCAACGGTGAACTCAATCTCCACGATCCCGCCACTGGAAGCGGTGCCCTCACCGACCGCTACCTGCAAGACCGAGCTGCCATGTTGAGCTGGAAACTCGTAGTTAACGGCAAAGACGGACAAGCCAGCGAATCCATCCCCTACGCACCAGACGTAGGCTTAGGCCTAACTGCTGTTCCGCCGGTATATTTTGAGGATGTTGCCAGTGGAGAAAAACTATATCTTGGTGGCCCGGATCGTCAGTATTTTGTTTTTGGCTCTGAACAAGGAGAAGCCATATATGGCCGGGGTAACTCGGATGGCCTTTATGGTGGTGCAGGAAATGACACGATCAATGGCTCGGGGGGCGCGGACTATCTGGAAGGAGGTGCAGGCGACGATATTCTGAATGGCGATGGAGATAACGGCGATATATTCAGTTTAAATGGCACTCCTGGAAACGACATACTGGATGGCGGCACCGGCAGCGACACCTACCTCATCAACCCCGGCGACGGCGACGACACCATCCTCGACAGCGACGGGCTGGGCAGCATCGTCTACAACGGCACCGCGCTCGCCGGTGGCAGCAAGATCGGCAGCAACTACTGGCGCGATTCCCGCAACATCAGCTATACCCTGTTGACCACGAGAAGCAGCCAGGAACTCTTGATCGAAGCCGGTTCCGAGCGCATTACCGTCAAGGATTTCACCTCCGGCGAACTCGGCATCAACCTCGCAAACACCACCGCCCCGCTCTCGGACGGTTACACCAGCAACGGCATCATCTACCGAGGCGACCGGGCGCCCACCCAACTCCCCTGGAGCCCCTACCTGCTCTCGCCCTCCTGGCCTTACTCATTCGATTCCAACGGCAACATTTCACGTATCAACGGCAGCAGCATGCCCTATTGGCCCGACAAGGTTTACGACACCGCCGGCGACGACGAAATCTATGCCGGCCACGGTTTCAACGTGATCTACGCCACCAAGGGCGGCAGCAACTACATCGAAACCGGCAACAACGACGACTACATCATCGGCGGCAGCGGGCGCGACGTGGTCTTCGCGGGCGGGATGACCGATACCGTGAACGTCGCCGGGGGCGACGACATCGTCTACGGCGCGGAGGGTGGCGACGTGGTCGACGGCGGAACGGGCAACGACTACCTGGCCGGCGGCAACGGCGCCGACGCCATCAACGGCGGCGCGGGCAACGACCAGGTATTCGGCGGCGACCCCAGCGCATGGCAGGACGCCGTTGTCGAAAACGACGCCAGCGTCAGCGGGCAAGGCGAACTGCTGGCCGGCGGCGCCGACAACGACACCGTCATCGGCAGCCAGACCGACGACGCCCTGCTGGGCGGCACAGGGCAAGACCAGCTTGCCGGACGAGCCGGAAACGACATCATTCTGGGCGATTCCGGGCTGGATTTCGTCGTGCCCGCGCTCACCGAATTCGACACCATCATCGCCACCAACAATTGGCCGATAGGCACCAGCAGCGGCTTCCACTCGCCCTACACCACCGCACCCATGCTCAACCTCCAGTTCCAGAAAATCGACCACGGCGTGGGTGTGACCGATATCGCCGACACTTACACAGGGATGTACCGAAGATCAACGCACAGCCTGCGGAAGATCGGCAGATGCCCACGGCGCACAAGTACGAATGTGTCCGTCGCTATCCAGAATCGCGCAAAAATCATGGATATGGGCAAAAAACAACAAGATTCGAAAAATTCTTAAAAATTATTATCTTGTAAATCAGTTTGTTAGTGTGGTGCCTGTTAATAGTGACAGGTACTTTTTTCGGGGGCTTTGGGTAGGATGGCCGGGTAACGATTCCCGGTCTCAGATTATTTGGAGATGACGATGGAACAGCTTATTTTTTGCAAGGGCATAAATGACTCCGACTCCATTTTTTTGGTGGCGGAGCGCTAAGCTGCATCTGCAACTCAGATTTCACAGGATGGCGCCCAAAAGTATTACGTCCCAAACAATCCACCAACTGATTTTTGAGGAGAAACGAACATGAACATTTCCCGATATTTACCGCACCTAGCTGTATGAAACTCTACATTACGCCACCATCTGTACTTGTTCTGATGATTTTTTACCTACCTGCTGTGTTGTGGACTCTGTGGGGAATTTGGCAAAACTCTCGATGGCGTGGCATTACGAAAGTGATTGTCCTGCTCTTGGCGACATTGCTGGCGTATGCCATTCCGCTAGGCGATGTGACTGTCAACTCAATGGCGATGGCAAAGGTTTGTCCGAGCGCCGGGTTGCATATCTACAAGACGGTGGAGGTAGATGGATTTGTTGGTCATTACAATCTAAGTGACAGTCCATACAAATTCATTGAGTTTCCCACGCTTCGCGCTAATGGAACTTACTATTGGGTGAGATCAGAGAGAAATCCCGATGGGGGGATTAGCGTGAAAGAATTGGCGCAACCCACGGCGGAGTATGAGGTTGTTGATGAAGAGTGGCATTTAGATAAGGAGCGTGGAGTCGAGGCGATGAGGTATGTCGTGCGCAACCGAGTCTCTGGCGAAATTCTGGCCGAAAGAAATTTATTCAATCCACTACCAGGATGGTTGGACAAGATTCTTGTTGTCCGATGGTTTGGCACAGGTGGGCGCGAGGGTTGCCACGGCAAGCCATCAGCAGGCATCGATGAATCCAAGATATTGATTGCAAAGAAAAGCAATCCAAATTAACTGAATTGAGGAGCAGCAAATATGAACATACTGGAAACTTATTACACCTACGCCAAACTTTCTCAAGCAGCATACATTGACTTGAGTCCATCGATGGTTGGTGCTGATAGTCCATACGACAATGTCAGAATTGCAGAGACTGCTAGAATTCAACAACGAGTCCCTAAATTTCTCGCCGAAAGCATTTTTGGTGTAGGTTCCACGAATACCGATCCTTGGACGATGCTCTCCCCTTATTACAAGACAGGTGGGATGACAGGACACAGCGATCCGGCAAGCGGTTTTGCCGGGATGCTGTTATCCAACCCCACCTACGGCAAGGTATTGGCGATTGCCGGAACAGAACCGACTAGCCAATCGCAAATGTATCAGGACTTGATGTTTTCCGATGTCGGGCAGATTGGATTTCTGGGTGCCGCATTCGATCAACTGGTGTCTCTGTTCAACTACGTGCAAGAACTCAAGGCGCCTGCTGGCACAACCAACGTATTGCGGCTGGAAGTGGTTAGTGGTTCTACGCCAACAAGCCCAGTGGGTACTTTTGTTACGGATGGCAACACTTTCTATTCACTTGCAGCCCACTATGATGGGCAAGGAAAAGGATTGATTGGTGCAGGAGAAAAGCTCACCGTCACCGGTCACAGTCTCGGGGGCCATCTGGCGGCGCTCGCTGTCGCATTGTTTCCGGACACTTGCACCGCAGCTTATACCTTCAATGCACCGGGTTACAACCCGGTATCAAGCCTGCTCCAGGTTAAAGGAACTGATGGTTTGCTCGACTTGTTCAAACCCTACGGGACAAATCCCTTGGCCGTGGGATCAATCGCCAGCCGCGTGGTCACTCTGGAAGCTGAAGACGCGACACCGGGTGACGATTTTGAAATCGTTTCATCCAGCATGACAGGTACACCGTTCAGTCCTGAAACGTACGTTACGACTGAAAAGGTCACTCACGACATCGGGCATATGACTGAGGGGTTGGCACTGCAAAGCATACTGGCAAAACTTGATCCCAGCATGACGTTGCAAAAGGCAGGTGACATATTGACCGCTGTCACTAATCAAACAGGCGAAACTTACGAAAAATTATTGGAAAAATTGAATTATGTTTTGACGGGCACAAAAATTACGTTGCCCACCACCGAGCCGAGTATCGCCAAGATTGATGGCGGTGATTTTGCCATTCGGAACACGTTTTTTGAGAAATACTTCGCTTTACAGAACGATGCCAGTTTTCAAGCTGTTGCAGGAAATCTTACCGTTACCCCCCTCGTCGGCAAATCCGCCTCGGAAATCGCCACCCAAGCCAAAACCGATATCGCCTACTGCTACGCCCTCAAGGAACTCAATCCCTTCGTCCTCACCGGCGATAACAGCTTCTACGCCAAATTCAACAGCAACGGTGAACTCAATCTCCACGATCCCGCCACTGGAAGCGGTGCCCTCACCGACCGCTACCTGCAAGACCGAGCTGCCATGTTGAGCTGGAAACTCGTAGTTAACGGCAAAGACGGACAAGCCAGCGAATCCATCCCCTACGCACCAGACGTAGGCTTAGGCCTAACTGCTGTTCCGCCGGTATATTTTGAGGATGTTGCCAGTGGAGAAAAACTATATCTTGGTGGCCCGGATCGTCAGTATTTTGTTTTTGGCTCTGAACAAGGAGAAGCCATATATGGCCGGGGTAACTCGGATGGCCTTTATGGTGGTGCAGGAAATGACACGATCAATGGCTCGGGGGGCGCGGACTATCTGGAAGGAGGTGCAGGCGACGATATTCTGAATGGCGATGGAGATAACGGCGATATATTCAGTTTAAATGGCACTCCTGGAAACGACATACTGGATGGCGGCACCGGCAGCGACACCTACCTCATCAACCCCGGCGACGGCGACGACACCATCCTCGACAGCGACGGGCTGGGCAGCATCGTCTACAACGGCACCGCGCTCGCCGGTGGCAGCAAGATCGGCAGCAACTACTGGCGCGATTCCCGCAACATCAGCTATACCCTGTTGACCACGAGAAGCAGCCAGGAACTCTTGATCGAAGCCGGTTCCGAGCGCATTACCGTCAAGGATTTCACCTCCGGCGAACTCGGCATCAACCTCGCAAACACCACCGCCCCGCTCTCGGACGGTTACACCAGCAACGGCATCATCTACCGAGGCGACCGGGCGCCCACCCAACTCCCCTGGAGCCCCTACCTGCTCTCGCCCTCCTGGCCTTACTCATTCGATTCCAACGGCAACATTTCACGTATCAACGGCAGCAGCATGCCCTATTGGCCCGACAAGGTTTACGACACCGCCGGCGACGACGAAATCTATGCCGGCCACGGTTTCAACGTGATCTACGCCACCAAGGGCGGCAGCAACTACATCGAAACCGGCAACAACGACGACTACATCATCGGCGGTAGCGGGCGCGACGTCGTCTTCGCGGGCGGGATGACCGATACCGTGGACGTCGCCGGGGGCGACGACATCGTCTACGGCGCGGAGGGCGGAGACGTCGTCGAAGGCGGAACGGGCAACGACTACCTGGTCGGCGGCAATGGTGCCGACGCCCTGAACGGCGGCGCAGGCGACGACCAGGTATTCGGCGGCGACCCCATTGCGTGGGCGGACGCCATCGTCGAAAACGACGCCAGCGTCAGCGGGCAAGGCGAACTGCTGGCCGGCGGCGCCGACAACGACACCGTCATCGGCAGCCAGACCGACGACGCCCTGCTGGGCGGGACGGGGCAAGACCAGCTTGCCGGACGGGCCGGCAACGACATTATTCTGGGCGATTCCGGGCTGGATTTCATTACCCCCGCGCTGAGCGAATTCGACGACCTCATCGGCATGCCGTACTGGCCGATGGGAACGAATACCAGCACACATTCGCCCTACACCACCGCCCCCATGCTCAACCTCCAGTTCCAGAAGATCGACCATGGCGTGGGCGCGACCGACCGTTTCGAAGTGAAGCTCTCCTCCGCCGCCAATCCCGAAGCCCCGCGCGACAACTGGGCCACCGCCCCCACCTCGGGCGGCAACGACACCCTTTACGGCGGCGCAGGCAACGACTGGCTGTTCGGCGAATTCGGCGACGACATCCTGGCCGGCGGCACGGGTGACGACATCCTGGTCGGCGGAGCGGGCAACGACACCTATCTCATCAATGCCGGAGACGGGGTGGACACCATCGTCGACAACATCGGCGGCGGGGAAACCAACACCCTGAAGTTCGGGGCTGGCGTCGACCCGACGCAAATCACCCTGTTCCAGGGTTCGCTGGGCATCAAGCTCAGCGACGGCAACCTTATCCACATCGACGGCGTCGATTACAACGATATTGCCGGCACCAGCAGCATCCAGCGTTTCGAATTCAGCAACGGCGCCGTGCTGACTGCGCAGGAACTGGTGGCGCGCGGCTTCGACCTGGTCGGCGGCAACGGCGACGACACCCTGCGCGGCACCAGCGTGACGGACCGTATCGACGGCGGCGCCGGCAACGACACCCTGCAAGGCGGCGCGGGCAACGACACTTATCTGTTCGGCACGGGGAGCGGACGGGACACCATCAGCGACGTCGATGCCACCGCCGGCAACATTGACACCCTCCGTCTCAAGGCCGGCCTCGCAAGCGGCGACGTAACGCTGTGGCGCGACAATGCCGACCTGTGTCTCGGCATCAACGGCACCAGCGACCAGGTCACGATACAGGATTGGTTCGCTGACCCGACCAACCGGGTGGAACAAATCCAGTTTGCCGACGGCAGCGTGTGGGATGCCGCTATCCTGGAAGCCGCCAAACCCAAGGAAATCACCGGCACCGCCAGCAACGACACCCTGACCGGCACACCCGGCAACGATATCCTGGATGGCGGCGCGGGCCGCGACAAAATTGCGGGCGGCATGGGCGACGACATCTACCTCATCGACAATAGCGGCGATCAAGTGATTGAGTTGGCGAGCGAGGGGGTGGATACGGTCAAGGCGGGCGTCAGCTATACCTTGGCGACCAATGTCGAAAACCTGATTCTCACCGGCACTGCCAACATTGCCGCCACCGGCAACGACCTCGACAACAATCTCACCGGCAACAGCGGCAGCAACAAACTCAACGGTGGCCTGGGTGCCGATTTGATGACAGGCGGCTTGGGCAACGACGTTTACGTGGTGGACAATGCGGGCGACCAGGTGGTCGAAGGCCTGGATGAAGGCACCGACACCGTCCAGGCCGGCATCGACTACACCCTGGGGGCCAACCTCGAAAACCTCACCCTGACCGGCACCGCCGACCTAAGCGGCACCGGTAACGACCTCGCCAACACCCTCACCGGCAACGCCGCCGGCAACCACCTCATCGGCCTGGGCGGCAATGACCGCTTAACCGGCAACGACAGCGCCGATGTTCTGGATGGCGGCGAGGGCAACGATGTCCTGAGCGGCGGCCTGGGTGCCGACTTGATGAGCGGCGGTCTGGGCAACGATGTTTACGTAGTGGACGACAGCGGCGACCAAGTGGTCGAAGGCTTGGACGAAGGCACCGATACCGTCCAGGCCGGCATCGACTACACCCTGGGCGCCAACCTCGAAAACCTCACCTTGACCGGCACCGCCAGCATTAGCGGCACCGGTAACGACCTCGCCAACATCCTCACCGGCAACGCCGCCGGCAACCACCTCATCGGCTTGGGCGGCAATGACCGCCTTAGCGGCAACGACAGCGCCGATGTTCTCGATGGCGGCGAGGGCAACGATGTCCTGAACGGTGGCCTGGGCGCCGACCTCATGACTGGCGGCCTGGGCAACGACGTTTACGTGGTAGACAATACGGGCGACCAAGTGGTCGAAGGGCTAGACGAAGGTACCGATACCGTCCAGGCCGGCATCGACTATACCTTGGGGGCCAACCTCGAAAACCTCACCCTGACCGGCACCGCCAGCATTAGCGGCACCGGCAACGACCTCGCCAATACCCTCACCGGCAACGCCGCCAGCAACCACCTCATCGGCCTGGGCGGCAACGACCGCCTTAGCGGCAACGACAGCGCCGATGTTCTCGATGGCGGCGAGGGCAACGATGTCCTGAGCGGTGGCCTGGGCGCCGACTTGATGACTGGCGGCCTGGGCAACGACGTTTACGTGGTGGACGACAGCGGCGACCAGGTGGTCGAAGGGCTTGACGAAGGCACCGATACCGTTCAGTCCGGCATCGACTACACCCTGGGTGCCAACCTCGAAAACCTCACCCTGACCGGCACCGCCGACCTGAACGGCACCGGTAACGACCTCGCCAACACCCTCACCGGTAACGCCGGCAGCAATCATCTGATCGGCCTGGGCGGCAACGACCGCCTCACTGGTAACGACAGCACCGACACTCTGGATGGCGGCGAGGGCAACGATGTCCTCAACGGTGGCTTGGGTGCCGACTTGATGAGCGGCGGCCTGGGTAACGATGTTTACGTGGTGGACGACAGCGGCGACCAAGTGGTCGAAGGGCTTGACGAAGGCACCGACACCGTCCAGTCCGGCATTGACTATACCTTGGGGGCCAACCTCGAAAACCTCACCCTGACCGGCACCGCCGACCTAAGCGGCACCGGCAACGACCTCGCCAATACCCTCACCGGCAACGCCGCCGGCAACCACCTCATCGGCCTGGGCGGCAACGACCGCCTCACCGGCAACGACAGCGCCGATGTTCTCGATGGCGGCGAGGGCAACGATGTCCTCAACGGCGGCCTGGGCGCCGACCTCATGACTGGCGGCCTGGGCAACGACGTTTACGTGATTGACGACAGCGGCGACCAAGTGGTCGAAGGGCTAGACGAAGGTACCGATACCGTTCAGTCCGGCATCGACTACACCCTGGGTGCCAACCTCGAAAACCTCACCCTGACCGGCACCGCCAGCTTTAGCGGCACCGGCAATGACCTCGCCAACACCCTCACCGGCAACGCCGCCAGTAACCACCTCATCGGCCTGGGCGGCAACGACCGTCTCACCGGCAACGACAGCGCCGATGTTCTCGATGGCGGCGAGGGCAACGATGTCCTGAACGGCGGCCTGGGCGCCGACCTGATGAGTGGCGGCCTGGGCAACGACGTTTACGTGGTGGACGACAGCGGCGACCAAGTGGTCGAAGGGCTAGACGAAGGCACCGATACCGTCCAGTCCGGCATCGACTACACCCTGGGTGCCAACCTCGAAAACCTCACCCTGACCGGCACCGCCGACCTAAGCGGCACCGGCAACGACCTCGCCAACACCCTCACCGGCAACGCCGCCGGCAATTACCTGTGGGGTGGTTTGGGCGCCGACCGGCTCAGCGGCGGCGCGGGCTACGACATTCTCCAGGGGGGCGCGGATAACGACACCTTGAACGATAGCGCCGACAACAGCCTCCTCGACGGCGGTGCGGGGACTGACGTGCTGACCGGCGGCACCGGCAATGACCTGCTCATCGGCGGCATCGGCAACGACACCATTACGACCGGCAGCGGGGCCGACCTCATCGCCTTCAACAAGGGCGACGGCAAGGACACCGTCAAAGCCAGCAGCGGCGCCGACAACGCCCTCTCCCTGGGTGGCGGCATCCAATATGCCGACCTGGCGTTCCGCAAATCCGGCAACAACCTCATCCTCGACACCGGCAACAGCGAAAACATCACCTTGCAGAACTGGTACGCCGCGACCACCAATCACAGCGTGCTGACTCTGCAAGTCATTGCCGACGCCATGGCCGGATTCGATGCGGCGTCCAGCGACCCGCTGCTCAACCAAAAGGTGCAGACCTTCGACTTCGCCGCACTCGCCACCCGCTTCGACGCGGCACTCGCCGCCACCCCGACGCTGACCAGTTGGAGCCTGTCGAACGTTTTGCTCGACGCCCACCTGGCGGGCAGCGACAGCGCGGCGCTGGGCGGCGACCTGGCCTACCAGTACGGCAAGGCCGGCAGCCTGGGCGGCATCGCCGTCACGGCGGCGCAAAACGTCATCGCCGGGACGACGTTCGGCACTCAGGCGCAGGCGCTCCAACCGCTGGCGGGATTGCAGGAGGGGATGGTGAAGCTGGCGGCGTAGGGGAAAGGCCGTCAGGACGCCGGAAATTTCCGATTTTGCGAAAATATTTCAATTTTTTGGAACCCCCGCCAAGCCCAGTGGGGATTGGCTTTGAAGGGGAAATTGGTAATTTTACTTAGTAATTTTACCAATGGATATTTGGCAAGAAATCCGTAAGCTGGCGGATTTCAGGGAGAGTTAAGAGGGAAATTATGATAGATAGATCGACTTTGACCCCATTGATTAGAGCGATTCACCGAAGAAATCGAATCCATGCTTGACCGACGGGTGCGCGCCGCCAAAGCGGGGACGGCCTTTGATGCGAGCAGGGGAACAGGCATTGGTGATGGGCGGGAATCATCCACTATCGTTAGAGGAGAGCAGAAAATGACTCTGACCCCATTTTTCTTTATTTTTCTTTTTTACACAGAATAGCTGCTGTTTAACCTTGAGTTACATTGACATGACGAAAAAATAGAATGCGTCAATATATTTTGTTGATCCTTATTTTCCCGCTTTTTCTTTTAATTGTTTTTCATTTATTGTTGATGACGACAGCAAATTGGCGAAAAGTCATTTATAAGGCAATGTTTGATGAAACCACAGATGTGTTACCTAGACACTTAAAACTGTTTGTTATTTATAAGAAATTGAGAGTCGCCGCATTCATTGGATTGTTTATCGCTTGGTTTGTTAAGTATATATTTTAGTTTGCAGGGAATTTGCCATGACGTGCTCAAAAACAGATGCAATATCATTAGTTACAGGCGTAAAGGATCTAATACAAGGAGTACAAACTGAAAATGCAAGAGCGGCAATCGCCGCGTTTGCTCAGCTTGGAGCAGCAGCTATTACAGCGTTTCAAGGTAGCCACCCAGATATTGTTATCCAGGCAAATCTAACGGCTATTCCAGCAACTGTCCGGAAAATAATGGACAGTTACAACCTCAATAAGAAGATTGATGCCGGTGATGTTGTTGCAATTGCTGGCAACATTACTGCAATCCTTGGGGCCGGTGCTTCGCTAGCACCAGCATCTAGAGCAATACGAGCACTAGGTCTCGCGTTAACGTGGATAGGTGCCGGATTATCCTTCGTCCCAGACGCATTGGCATCATCTAAGGAATCCTTCTGCATAGCAGAACACACCCCGCCCCCCATTTCCCCGATCATTCTCGACTTAAACGGCAACGGCATCGAAACTGTCGGCATCAAGGGCGGTGCCTATTTCGACTACAACAACGACGGCTTCGCCGAACAGACCGGCTGGGTTGGCGCGGATGACGGCCTGCTGGTATGGGATCGCAACAACAATGGCCGTATTGATTCGGGACGGGAACTGTTCGGCAACCAGACCCAACTCAAATCCGGCGCGCTTGCCGCCAACGGCTTTCAGGCGCTCGCCGAATTCGACGACAACCGTGACGGCAAGATCAATGCCAGTGACGCTATCTGGGCCAGTCTCCAGGTTTGGAAAGACAGTGATGGTGACGGCTATACGTCTCCGGGTGAACTGTTGAGCCTGACCGATGCTGGTGTACAGGCCATCAACACCGGTTATATTGCCTCCAGCCTTACTGATGCTCAAGGCAACCAACATCTCCAGATTGGGAGCTTTATCCGCTCCGACGGCACGACCGCCGCCGCTACCGACGTGTGGTTCAAAACGGATAACGCCTACACAATTGCCAACGATTGGCTGGATGTTTCCCCCGATATTTCCGCGCTACCCGATTTGCAAGGCTATGGCATTATTTACGATCTGCATCAGGCCATGATGCGCGACACCAGTGGAACACTCAAGGGATTGGTGCAAAGTTTTGTCGGCGAAACCAATGTCGCCGCGCGCAACGCGCTACTCGAACAAATTCTTTTCAAATGGGCGGGAAGCGACAGCATTGCTACGGGAAGCCGTGGTGGAAACTTCGACGCCCGCAAGCTCGTGGTACTGGAAAAATTTCTGGGAGAAGGCTATGTCGGGGTAAGCGGCGCCAATCCCATTGCCGGTGCTGTGCCCTTCTTGACGCAAGCCTACAACAGTTTGTTCGAAATGCTGTATGGGCAACTGATGGCGCAGACTCACCTAAACAGCATGGCCAATCTGGTGACTTTTTACTGGGATACCACCAGTCAAAGCCAAAAGGCCGACCTCTCTGCTCTAAAAGCCGACCTGGAAAGCCGTTTTGATCCGCAAAACCAGACCGCTGTTGGCATTCCTCTAAACGAATTTGCGCGCGCGGTAAAAGGTATGCAAGCTCAAAGCATTGTCGATCTGGAGGCCTTGCGCGCCAACCCCGCGCTACGCTGGTGGATAGACATGGACGGTAGCATGATCGAGGGAACCAGCGCCGGTGATACCTTGACCGGTACGGCAAAAGCGGATTACTTGTCCGGTGGCGACGGCAACGACACGATCAATACGGGCACGGGAGCGGACATGGTCTATGCCGGTGCAGGCGACGATACGATTACCAATGCGGGTGGTGAAGACAAACTATATGGAGAAGACGGCAACGACATCATCAATGCCGCAGCAGATAAAGCATACGTAGACGGCGGCATCGGCAACGACACCGTCAACGCACACGCTGCATACGACAACACGCTCTACGGCGGCAACGGCGACGACAAGCTGATTCTGGCGGGAGGTTCCTCCTGGCTAGCGAGCTACGCCACTCACGCCACCACCTTTGCGGGCGGCAAGGGCAACGACCAGATGACCGCCTGGAGCGAAGCCGACACCTACCTTTACGACCGGGGTGACGGACAGGACACCATCACCGATTACAGCGGCAGCTACACCAACATCGTGGACAGCGTGGTGTTCGGGACGGGAATCTCCCAGAACGACCTGAGCGCCAAGCGGGTAGGCGACAACCTGGTGCTCACGATCAACGACCCGACGAATCCTGCCGCGACCGACCAGATGACCTTCCTGAATTGGTTCTATGCCGCTGTGGGTTCCCAGTGCCGCATCGAGAAATTCAAGTTCGCGGATGGTAGTGAATTGGCTATGAGCGACATAACCAACCTGACAATGATAGGTACCGAAGGTGCCGACCTCATTACGGGGCTGGCAAGCGAAGGGGTGAGCATACGCGGATTGGGTGGCAACGATACCGTTTCCACGGGACCCGGAAACGACACGGTATACGCAGGAGCCGGCAACGACACGATCACGGACAGCAGCGGCAACGACACCATAGAAGGGGGCGATGGCGACGACGTCATCACCGACCAGGGTATCGGCACCAACACCTTGCGCGGCGGCGATGGAAACGACACGATCACTTTCAGCAGTACCGCCAGCAACACCATCGAGGGCGGTACCGGCGACGATCTTATCAAGGTCAGCAATAACAACAACGTCAGCTACAACCTCTACGCCAACACTTTTGCTGGCGGTACCGGCAATGACCGCATCCAGAGCGGCGGCAGTGCCGACACCTACTTGTTCAACCGTGGCGACGGACAGGACACCATCAACGACTACGGCTACAACGCCAATGGCAACATCGTTGGTGCCGACAAGCTGGCGTTCGGAGCGGGAATCACTCAAACCGACCTCGGGCTTTCCCGAAGTGGCTATAACCTGGTGGTCAAGATCAACGATCCGGCAAACCCGACTGCGACCGACCAGGTCACGGTTGAGAACTGGTTCACCACCGGCACCTACCAAAACACTCCCATCCCTAGCATTTACCTAATCGAGAGTTTCGTTTTCGCCGACGGTACCAGCCTGACCAGTGCGCAAATAAACCAGATAGGCAACACCCTCTATGGTACCGCCGGGGCCGATACGCTTACCGGCTGGTCGGATAACAACACCATACTCGGCTTGGGCGGCAACGACACGATCACGGACAGCAGCGGCAACGACACCATAGAAGGGGGCGATGGCGACGACATCATCACCGACCAAGGCATCGGCACCAACACCTTGCGCGGCGGCGATGGAAACGACACGATCACTTTCAGCAGTACCGCCAGCAACACCATCGAGGGCGGTACCGGCGACGATCTTATCAAGGTCAGCAATAACAACAACGTCAGCTACAATCTCTACGCCAACACCTTTGCTGGCGGTACCGGCAATGACCGCATCCAGAGCGGCGGCAGTGCCGACACCTACTTGTTCAATCGTGGCGACGGACAGGACACCATCAACGACTACGGCTACAACGTCAATGGCAACATTGTTGGTGCCGACAAGCTGGCGTTCGGGGCGGGAATCACTCAAGCCGACCTCGGGCTTTCCCGAAGTGGCTATAACCTGGTGGTCAAGATCAACGATCCGGCAAACCCGACTGCGACTGACCAGGTCACGGTTGAGAACTGGTTCAGCAGCAGTATCTATCAGGTTGAGAAATTCATGTTCGCCGATGGCACAGAAATCAGTATCGCCGGCACGATCATATTCGGCACAACCGCAAACGACACGCTTTCCGCCGGCTCGGCATCCTGTTTTGTTTCGGGCAATGACGGTAACGACACGCTCAATGGCGGAAGCGGCAATGATGTGTTGGAAGGGGAAAATGGCAACGACGTTCTTACCGGGAATGGAGGAAGTAATCTGTATGTCGGCGGCTCGGGTTCGGATGTTTTGAACGGCAATAGCGGCAACGAGCTATTCATCGGCGGAACTGGAAACGATACGATTACCACCGGAACCGGCGCGGACCTGGTTGTCTTCAACCATGGGGATGGGCAAGACACCGTGGTGGCCAGCAGCGGCGCCGACAACACCCTCTCCCTGGGCGGCGGCATCCAATATGCCGACCTGGCATTCCGTAAGTCGTCGAATAATTTGATTCTCGACACCGGCGGCGGCGAAAGCATCACCTTGCAGAACTGGTACGCCGCGACCACCAATCACAGCGTGCTGACTCTGCAAGTCATTGCCGATGCCATGGCCGGCTTCGATGCGGCGTCCAGCGACCCGCTGCTCAACCAAAAGGTGCAGACCTTCGACTTCGCTGCACTGGCCACCCGCTTCGACGCGGCACTTGTCGCCACCCCGACGCTGACCAGTTGGAGCCTGTCGAACGCTTTGCTCGACGCCCATCTGGCGGGCAGCGACAGCGCGGCGCTGGGCGGCGACCTGGCCTACCAGTACGGCAAGGCAGGCAGCCTGGGCGGCATCGCCGTCACGGCGGCGCAAAACGTCATCGCCGGGACGACGTTCGGCACTCAGGCGCAGGCGCTCCAACCGCTGGCGGGATTGCAGGAGGGGATGGCGAAGCTGGCGGCGTGAGCGTGCCAATGAACCGTCTCATGGAGCGCCGCCATCCTGCCGGCAGACCGGCGAGATGTCGGCGCTCCTGACTATTCCGCTGTTTCAACACGACTGACTCGCGACATGGCAAAGGGCGGAGTCCCGCCCCACGCAATTTGTCGAAAGGATATTCCATGAAATTTTCTCATTCCGGTGCCGACCCGCTCGATTTCGCCCCTGGCCTGTTGGGTATCCAGCACAAGCCGCCGCATCCCATGCCGCGCGTGGTATTGCGCGCTTTGGCGCTGCTGCTGGCCTTTCTGCTGGTGTGGGCGGCGCTGGGCCGGCTCGATGTAGTGGCGGTGGCGGAAGGCAAGCTGATTCCGCAAAGTTATCTGAAGATCGTCCAGCCGTCCGAGCAGGGCATCGTGCAAGACATCCTGGTCAAGGATGGGGATGCGGTCAAGGCCGGGCAGGTGCTGATGCGCATGGATACCACGCTTTCCGAGGCGGACGGCAAGGCCTTGCAGACCGATTTGCACCAGAAATCCCTGCAACTGCGGCGCATCGACGCGGAATTCAGCAACCGCGCCTTGAAGCGCGAGCGCGACGATCCTCCTGCGGTATTCCGCGAGGTGGCGGCGCAATATCAATCCAACCGGCGCGCCTACGAGGATGCGCTTTACCAGGAACGCATGGTGCTGGAAAAGGCCCGCCAGGATTTGGCTTCGGCGCTGGAAATCCAGTCCAAGCTGAAACAGGTGCTGCCGGTGTACCAGCAGCAGGAAGAGGCCTACGCCAAGCTGGGTAAGGACGGTTATGCCGGCAAGCTGATGGTCCTGGAGCGCAGCCGCGACCGCATCGAAAAGGAGCAGGATTTGCGCGCCCAGAACTTCGTTATCGAAAGCACCCGCGCCACCATTGCCCAGTCCGAACAAAAGCTTGTCCAGATCACCTCGGAATATCGCAAACAGTTGCAAACCGAGCGGGTGGAAGCGCTGGCGGACTACGAAAAACTCCAGCAAGGCTGGGCCAAGCAGCAGCACCGCCATGCGCTGCTGGAACTGAAAGCGCCGCAGGGCGGCATCGTCAAGGATCTCGCCACGCATACCGCCGGCACGGTGGTGTCGCCCGGCGCGGTGCTGATGACCCTGGTTCCCAGCGACGAAGCCTTGCAGGCCGAAGTGTGGGTGAGCAACGAGGATATCGGCTTCGTGCGCGAAGGGCAGCCGGTCAAGCTGAAACTATCCGCCTTCCCTTTCCAGAAATACGGCATGACCGATGGGGTGGTGGGGCACGTGGGCGCCGATTCGAGCGACAAACAGGATCAGGCCGGCGCGGATAACGCTAAAACCATCCATCCGCTACGCTACCGCGCCCTGGTCGCGATGGCGCGGCAAACCCTGGAATCCGGCGGCGAGTCGTTCCGCCTGTCGCCCGGCATGGCGCTCAATGCCGAAATCCGCCTGGCCGACCGCACCGTGCTGGAATATCTGCTATCCCCGGTACAGAAGGCATTTCATGAGGCGGCGCGGGAGCGCTGAATTCCAGAATGTTGGGTTATGGCAAATAGCTACGCCTAACCCAACTCGCTAGGGTTTACTCTTACTTCCCGGCAAACAGCCCGGATTGCTTGATCTTGGCCTGGTCGGTCTCGCCGTTGAGGTTGATGACCACCAGCTTGCCGTTGCCCTTCTTGTAGTCGTTGCGGAAGTCGTACACCGCGCCCACCACGGCCAGGCGGCTGTCCTTGACCTCGGGGGCGAACTTGGCGAGGGCGGCTTCCACCTGGCGGTTGACGTTGGCGGCCACGCTATCCATGACTTCCTGGTCGTTCTTGGCGTCCTTGCCGGGCACGCTGAGGGTGTCCAGCTCCTTCTTGATCGCCGGTTCGATGCCTTCGTAGCCGCCCATGACGGCTTTGACCGCGCCGCAACTGGAATGGCCGATCACCATCAGCACCGGGGTGTTGAGGTGGCGCACCCCGTATTCCACGGAGCCTTCGGCGGTGGCGAGTTGGTTGCCGATGTTGCGCACCATGAACAGGTCGCCGTCGGGGGTGCGATCCAGGGCGTGAGTGTGGACGCGCGAATCCGAGCAGGTGACCACGGTGGCGCGGGGCGTTTGGCCCTTGACGAGGGATTTGAAATAGCCGGGCTTGTGGTGTTTTACAAAGCCGCGGTTGTCGTTGACGATGTTCTTGAGCAGGGCGTGGATTTGTGCTTTTTCGTTGCCGCCGGCATGGGCGTGGTCGTTGGCGAAGGCCGGTGCGCCAATCAGGCTGGCGCAAAGCAGGGACAGGGCGAGAAAGGTGCGGGTTTTCTTCATGGCGTTCTCCTTACTGGGATTGGGGTATTGGGGAGTTTAACTTCTGTGGCTGGTTTGTTCAAAACAAACTTTGATTACTATTCGGCTCTATTCGTCAGTGTTGGGAGCGCGGCCGATACACGCCTGCCTTCTAACGCTAGTAGTCAGTCAACATGAAACGAAGGGTTGTAGGAGCGGGCCGCGCCCGCGATGCGGTGTCGCTGTTCCTGCCGGCACTGCTCGCCTGCGTGGCAGGCTCCTACCCATACCCGCCTTTCAACGTGAATGACTACTAGGCGTGGCCCGCCTAGCCGAAAAACGCCTTCTCCGCTTCCCCGTGCAGCGCGATGCCGGTGACCTTGGCTTTTTGCAGGACTTCCCAGTAATAGCGATAGGTGGCGCGGTCGTGCAATTCGCCGGCGTGCTGGATCGGCCCCCAGTCGGCTTTTTGCGCGGCCAGCAGGATCGCGGCGGCGGTTTCGACTTCGCCGTGCTCGGGCTTCATGGCATCGACGATGGGTTGGATCTGCGTGGGGTAGATGCTCCACTGACGCAGGAAACCGAATTCCGTGCGGGCGCGGCGTGCGTCGCTGTAGGCGGCATAGGGATTCTTCAGGTCGAGGGTGACGTTGTGCGCCGGGATTACCCCGTTGGCCAGCGCGGCGGCGACCACTTCACCCTTGGCGCGGGCGAGCAGGCGATGCTCGAACTGGCCGGGGCTGCGCATGGCGCTGGCGGGAATCGCGCCGTGGTGGCCGGAGACGAAATCCATCAGTCCGAAATCCAGCACTTGCAGCCACGGCAGGGTGGCGATGCGGTGCACGTCGCGTAGCGCGCCGTGGGTCTCGATCAGGACGTGGATGGGGATCTCGCGGCGGATGCCCAGTTGTGCGGCCTTGTCCTGGATATAGGCTATCATCGCGGCGGCATGGGCGTATTCGGTGGCCTTGGGGAGGGTGATGTAGGCGGCGACCTCGCCCAACCCCGCCACCAGGATATCGACGTCCTGCCGCCAGGCCGGATGGCTGTAATCGTGGATGCGCACCCCCGCCATGCGGTGGCGGTTCGCCGCGGAATTCTGGACGCGCACGATCATCTCCGCGTGTTCCTTCTCGCGGCCCGCCGGGGCGCCATCCTCGCAATCGCAAGTGATGTCGAAGACCGGCCCGAGCTTGTCCTGCAATTCGAGGGCCTTGAGGATGAGCTTTTCGCTGCCGGCGAAATGCTCGCAGGCGGGAATCGCGGGGAAGGGCTTTTCACCCTGGAACAGGGCGGCGTTGGGGTGGACGGGGTTCATCGTGCCTCCATTTTCTTAAAATTTTTAATGTTGAATGTTTAATGCCTAAGCCGGACTAGCCGGAACCAAAGAAAGTAATAGGTGATGAGTGATGGGTAATGGGAGGGCGGTTTTCATCACCCATTCCTCATCACCCATCACCGCGAAACTCAATTCCATACCCGTTGTTGTCATGTTTTGACATCATTTGGCCGGTAAGAGATTAATGAATGAATTCGCGCCGCAGGCGCTCATAAATTAAAAATTTAAAATTTATCGTAACGACTCAGGCCAACGAAAAGAGCTGGCGATAGCCCCTCTCCCGTGTGCGGGAGAGGGGTTGGGGAGAGGGCGGTTGCACACCGGCAATGCTTGTCGAAGCCCAACCAATCCTCTCCCCCGCCCCTCTCCCTCTCGCGAGGGAGAGGGGAGAAACCCCAGCCTACCCGGCTTTCCGTGCCATCAGAACCGTGTAATCGAGATCCAGTACCACGTTGGGGTGATAGCGGCGCTTGCCGTCCTCCTCGACGTGGCTTTCCGCGAATTCGCCGCTGGGCTGGTTTTTCACCCCGACCAGGCGCAGGCGCAGCGCGCCCACGTCGTGGCGGCCCGGCACGTGCCATTTTTCCAGGACTTCGCTCCAGGCGTACAGGGTATCGCCGCCGAAGGTCGGGTTGCAATGGGTGCCGGCGTTGATGGCGGCGATGGTGAGGACGTTTTCCAGGCCGTCAAAGGCCAGCGCGCGGCACAGCGAAATGACGTGGCCGCCGTACACCAAGCGCTTGCCGAAGGGCGTGTCGCGCATCAGGTGCGCGTCGAAATGCACCTTGGCGTTGTTCTGGTAGAGCCGCGCGGCAAGCATGTGGTCGCTTTCCTCGACGGTTATCCCGGCCAGGTGGTCGATGCGCTCGCCGGGTGTGTAGTCGTCCCACAGCCACGGCGCGCCGGAAATTTCCGTCTCGTAGCCGCTGGCGTCGAGGTCGGGCGGCAGGATCAGGCGGGCGGGGATGACCACGTTCGGCAACTCGGGAATCACGGTGGGCGGCGCGGCGCTGGCGGGGTCGCGCTTGTGCACCATCACCCAGCGCACCCAGGTCAGGACTTCCTCGCCGTTCTGGTTGAGGGCGGTGGAGCGCACCCACACGATGCCGCTCTTGCCGGTGGCGTTTTCCTTGAGGCCGATCACCGTCGATTCGGCGGACAGCGTGTCGCCGGCATACACCGGCTGGAGGAAGCGCACGTCGGCGTAACCGAGATTGGCGACGGCATTCAGCGATACGTCCGGCACGGTCTTGCCGAAGGCGATGTGGAACACCAGCAGGTCGTCGAGCGGGCGGTCGCGGTAGCCCAGCGCATGGGCCACGGTGCGGGCGCTGGGCAGCACCTGGCGCGCGCCGGTAAGGGCGATATACAACGAAACGTCGCCTTCGCCCACGGTGCGCGGAATGCCGTGGACGAGGGTCTGGCCGAAGCTGAAATCCTCGAAGAAATTGCCGGTTTTGAGTTTGCTCATTTCCATTTTTCCTTTTTAACCGCCGAGTTGTGTAGCCCGGATGAAGCGCAGCGGAATCCGGGAGCGCCTGATAAGACGCAAACGGTAGCAGCGATTCCGGCTATTCCCCGCCTCGCGGCGGCCCCGGATTCCGCGTAGCTCCATCCGGGCTACAAGTGCTGTTCCTCCGCCTCCATTTTTTCGATCATTTCCTGAATCATCAAGGTGCGCTTGGCGGCGGTGATGTGCAGGTTTTCCACCAGTTTGCCGTCGACCACCGCCACCCCCATCCCGGCTTCGTTGGCGTCTGCAAAAGCGGCGATCAGCCGCTTGGCGATCGCCAGGCTGGAGGGGCGCGGGGTGAAGGCGTCGTTGGAATAGGGAATTTGCAGGGGATGGATCAGGCTTTTGCCGTCGCAGCCCAGGTCGCGCGCCAGGCGGCAAGCATATTCGAAAGCGTGCATGTCGTTCAAATCGAGATGCACGCCGTCGACGATCGACACCCCGTTGGCGCGCGCCGCCAGCAGGCACTGGGAAATGCTGTGGAGCATCGGCAGGCATTCCGGGGTGATGCGCGCATGGAGTTCGTTGGTGAGGTCGGAGGTGCCCACCACCAGGCAGGCGATGCGTGGCGAGGCTCCGGCGATTTCCTCGGCGCGCAATACCCCGGCGGGAGTCTCGATCAGCACCATGATCGGCATCTCGGGGGCGCCCGCGGCATCCAGCGCGGCCAGGGCATCCAGCACGTCCTGGCGCCTTTCGATCTTGGGAAAGAGGATGGCATCCGCCCCGGCAGTCGCCACGGCGGCGAGGTCGGCGCGTCCCCACGGCGAGGACAGGGCGTTGACCCGCACCACCTTCTCGCGATAGCCGAAACCACCGGCGTGCAGCGCCGCCACCACGTTGCGCCGCGCTTCTTCCTTGTGGTCGGGCAGGACCGGGTCTTCCAGGTCGAGAATCAGCGAATCGACTTTCAGGGTGCGGGATTTTTCAATAAACCGCGCCACCGAGCCGGGCACATAGAGCATCGAGCGGCGTGGGCGGTAGAGGTTGCGCATGTTGGGCCTCCAATCTAAGTGAAAGGCGGAAACAGTGTTGAGTGTTGAGTTGTGGAATGCGCTTCGCGCCTGATTCAAATCCGACGCGCTTCGCGCGGCGACATCAACTAAACACTAAAAACTAAAAACTAAAAACTGCGTTTTACTTAATTGCTCGAACGCGCCAGCGCCGTCTTGGGGTCGAGTTGGCGGCGAATGATCTTGCCGTTCTTGGTGCGCGGCAGATTTTCCACCGCGTAGACGATCTTGGGCGCTTTGTAGGCGGCCAGGTATTTGCGCGCGTAGGCGGCGAGATCGTCGGCATTCACGGTGGCGCCGGGATGCAGCATGACGTAGGCGACCACCAGCACCTTGTCGGCGGAAAGCTCCTCGCCGGTGGCGGCGCAATCGGCCACCGCCGGATGGTTTTTCATCACCCGCTCGATTTCGTGGGGCGACACCCGGTAGCCGAAAGAATTGATGATGTCGTCGCGGCGTCCGAGGAACCAGATGTAGCCGTCGTCGTCGAAGCGCGCGTAATCGCCGGTGAGGAACCAGCGCTCCTTGAAGACCTTGGCGCTTTCCTCGGGGAGCTTCCAGTAGCGCATGAACAGGCCGGGGTCGTCGGCGGGGATGCAGATCATCCCTTCCTCGCCGGGCGCCGCCTCGTGCAGGGTTTCCGGGTCGAGCAGGCGCACCTCGTGGCCGGGCTGGGGAAAGCCCGCCGAGCCGGGGCGGATCGGGCGGAACACGCTTTCCGACAGGTAATACGAGATTTCCGACATGCCCACCGCTTCGAAGATGTCCATGCCGAAGCGCTGCCGCCACTGGCCCAGTACTTCGTCGGAAAGATGCTCGCCGGCGCTCATGCAGTGGCGCAAGGTCGGCACGTCGGCACGGCGGGCCTGGGTCTTCTGGAGGATCTGGCGGTAGATGGTGGGCACCCCGATGAAAATGGTCGCGCCGTGTTTGGCGATGAGTCTTAGCCAGCCCGCCGCGTCGTTCTTGCCTTCGTGGACAATCACCGTCTTGCCGAGATACAGGGGGTCCATCAGCGCCGAGCCGAGGACGTAGGTCCAGTTGAACTTGCCGGAATGGACGATGCGGTCGCCGCCCGGCGCGAAATCGAACCAGTAGCGCGCCGCCGGTTCGCGTCCGACCAGGGCGCGGTGGGCGTGCAGCACGCCCTTGGGATAGCCGGTGGTGCCCGAGGTGTAAACCAGGTAGGCGGGGTCGTGGGAGCGGGTGTGGTGGGGCGGTTCCCAAGCGGTGATTTTCGCCAGTTCGTCGGCGAGGTCCAGGACGTTGTAGGGCGCTTGCCCGATCACCTCGCCCGGCCCGGTCAACAGCACGTGGCGCAATTCGCCGAGGCCGCCCAGCTTGTCGTGCAGGTCGGCCCACATCGCCTTGTCGGTGACCAGCACGGCAGCCTCGGAATCGCGGGCCAGGTACAAGACTTCCTCGGCGGTCAGCAGGGTGGAGGTGGGCACCGCGATGGCGCCGCGCTTCATCGCCCCGAAAAAGGCGATGGGGTAGGCCAGGCTGTTGGGGAGGCGGATCAGCACCCGGTCCTCGACCGCCACGCCGAGATCGCGCAGCAGTTGGGCGAAGCGGCTGGATTGCTCGGCAAGCTCGCGGAAGGTCGCCTGGGAAACTCCCAGCGTGTCGTCCTCGACCACCATCGCCACCCGGTTTTCCGCAGGGGTGCCGAGATGGGCGTCGGTGCATGCCGCGCCGATGTTGAGGTGCTCCGGCAAGCGCCATACCCACGGATCGAAAGTCGGCAGTTTTTGGCTTGGGGGAGCAACGTGGGCGAGACTCGATGCGTTCATGACAGACTCCTTTTCAGTGAGTGTTCTTGACGTTTACCGCTCGTTTCAATAGAAACGTTTGACTCTTCGTAGGCTGGGGTGAGCACGGCGAACCCCAGCATTTATCAACTTGGCGTGCTTGCTGGGGTTCGTGTCTTACCCAGCCTACATAAGGCCACAAGGCGTTAAAGAATTGCGCCATACGGCCAATTTTCACGAATCACCTGCGCCGGCAACAGCCCCAGTACGTTCAATGCGAAATCCGTTTCGTCCTGCGCCAGCGCCCGCAGGGCATGGGCGCGCAGCAGCACCTGGAGAGCCTTGCCGAACATCGGCGGATCGAGCATTTCGCCCTCGAACTTGATCGCGCCGCCGAGCAGGGCGTCGGCTTCCACTGCCGCCTTGAGTATCGCCACGCTGCGTTTTACCGCGGTGGGCGAAGGCGTGTAGGCGACCTTGCACAAATGGATGTGGCCGGGATGGATCACCTGCTTGCCGGTCAGGCCCAGCGCCGCTTCCTCGCAGGCGTGGCGGAACACCACCCGCGATTCGTCGTCGCCGTGCAGATCCAGCCAACGGCGGATGTCGTGGGGTTCGAGGAATTTCTCGGGCATCACCGCCTGACCGATCAGCACTTCCACGCCGCCGATCACCCCCTTGCCGGCGATACGCGCTTCGAAGAGGATCTGGTTGAGGAAGAACTTGAGTTCCTCGGTCCAGTGGTGGGGGGTGATCTGGATGCCCATCGCCTTGGAAAAGTCGTGGATGCCGAACACCACATGCTTCACCGTGGGGTATTGCATGATGTCCGGGGCGATTTTCAGGGACTTGGGATGTTCGATGATGGGCTGGATGGTGATGTCGCCGGCTATCCCCGCCAGCCATGCCGAGAGGTCGCGAATTTCCGCCGCGCCGTAGGCTTCGCCGGCCTTGGCGAGCATCACCACGTCGATGTGGTCGGCCAGGTCGCGGAGCATCTGCAGATCCTTGTCGTATTCCTCGGTGCGAAAGGGGTTGATGCGCACCGCCACGGCCACGTCGTCGCGCGCCAGATTCGGCAACTCCTGGCGCAGCAGGTCGCGGCTCAGGGCTTTCTGGCGGCAGCCGTCTTCCAGGTCGAAAAGCAGGGTGTGGGCATTGGTGAGATGGGCGTGTTTCTTGAAGCGCAGCGCGGCGCTTTCGAGATCTTCGTAAATGCCCAACGACGGGGCATATTTTACCGGTGGGTAATAAAGCTGGATGCCCGGCCAGTAGTCGCCCAACACCGCAGTGGAAATCGTCATGTCGCGCCCTCCCAGGTAGACCCTTGCCTATGCAAGTCATCTATAAGATTAAGGTTAGTATTTCCGACAAAAATAGTAAAGTATTTTTTATGGGCAGGCGCCCTCCAATTGCTGAGCAAATTGATGGTTATTTGGGTAGAATGCCCTTCGTGCGCCTTTTCCCGGGACTTTTGTTCAATGAAAAACAAGACTCAGCCTACCCAGCAGGAAATCCAACTCGCTCCGCAAGACATCATTGTTTCGAAAACCGACCTCAGCGGACGAATCACCTACGCCAACCGCGCTTTCATGCGCATCGCCAATTTCCCCGAACGCGACCTGCTCAACGTCCAGCACAATATCGTGCGCCACCCGGACATGCCGCGCGGAGCCTTCAAGCTGCTGTGGGATACCTTGAAAGCCGAGCGGGAGTTCTTCGGCTACGTCAAGAACATGACTTCCGAAGGGAGTTATTACTGGGTTTTTGCCAATGTGACGCCCGACTACGATGCGCGCGGCAAAGTGGTCGGCTACTTCTCGGTGCGCCGCAAACCCAAGCCCTCCGCTATCCAGACCATGCAAGCGGTATATCAGGAAATGCTCGACGTCGAGCGTCGCGCCGGCCCCGCCGAGGCGCCCAACGCTTCGGTGGCCTTCCTGGTGGACAAGCTGAAAAGCCTGGGTACGAGCTACGACCGTTTCATCCTTAGCCTCTGAAAAGGAGCGCAGACATGCCCTATTCTTCAAAAACCGGCGTCAGTCGCCACACGCCGTTTCTGCGCCAGCAGTTGTTGCTGGAATGCGGAATCTTCACCCTGATTACCACCATCCTGGCCGGCTGGGTCACCTACCAGCATGGCATGGAACTGTCGGTCTGGCTGTTTCCCTTGTGCACCCTGTCGTTTTCCATCTATGTCCTGGCGCGTTTTCGTAGAACCATCGACACCATCAAAAGTATGAAGGAAGTCCTCCGCCATTCCAGCGAAGGACAGTTGCACAGCCGCATCACTCATACCGCGGGGCTGGGCGAGCTAGGCAAGGCGGCCTGGGAACTCAACGAATTTCTCGACTTGATCGAAATGTATTTCAAGGAGGTCAACACCTGCTTCAAACTGGTGTCGGAAGGGGTGTTCTACCGCAAGGCGCTGTCGGCGGGGCTGCCCGGCCAGTTCGCCGAATCCCTGGAAAAGGTCAACGCCGCGATCCAGGCCATGGAGCAAAACAGCCAGTTGATTTCACGCAACGAACTGGCTTCGCAACTCCACACCATGAACACCCATAACCTGCTGCGCAAGCTCAAGCTCAACCAGGAAGACCTGGTCAGCATCAGCAAGGAAATGGACGAAGTCGATCAAATCGCCAAATCCAACCGGGACGGCGCGGAAAGCAGCCTGACGGTGGCCAACCAGATCAGCAGCGAGTTGGCCGGGATGAACAGCCGGGTCCAGGAAATGGCCGATGCCGCGCAAGCCCTCGGCGTGGATAGCGCCGCCATCAATACCGCGGTGCAGTTCATCTCCGACATTGCCGATCAGACCAACCTGCTCGCCCTCAACGCCGCCATCGAAGCCGCCCGCGCCGGCGAATCGGGACGCGGCTTCGCGGTGGTCGCCGACGAAGTGCGCAAGCTCGCCGAGCGGACCAAAAATTCCACCACCGAAATCGACGCGATCGTGTCGCGTTTCCGCAACCAGGTCGACGTCATGGTCGTGGAAACCGGCACCGCGCGCACCCTGACCGCCGACGTCAACGTCAAGATGAGCGATTTCCGCAACCGCTTCAGCGAATTTGAACGCGATGCGGAAACCATCATTCAGCGGGTGACGAAAACCAAGGATCGCTCGTTCGGCTCGCTGGTCAAGATGGACCACATCATCTTCATGCAAAATGCCTACATGAGCGTGGAGATGTCGGGAAATTGCGAAGAGGCCAAGGCGACCGGGGTCGATCACCACAGTTGCCGTCTCGGCAGGTGGTATTACGAAGGGACGGGCAAGGCCATTTTCGGCACCACCCCGTCCTTTGGCGCGCTGGAAACTCCCCATGCCGCGGTGCACAACCTGGTGCATCGCGCCACCGCGTTGTCGCAGCAGGACTGGATGGGCAACGTCGCGGTGCGCGACGACATGGTGCGTCAACTGGAAGCCGCCGAACAAGCCAGCAGCCAGGTCATCGACCTGGTCAACCGGATGAACGAGGAAAAGTACGAGCGAGCGGCTTGAACTCGGGTTAGGCATGGCGCGGGTGCCGGACCCGCGCCATGCGCGTTATTTCTGAATCATTTCATACAACGCGAGGGTGCGTCTGGCTTCCTCGACGTGCGGGTTCTCCACCATTCGACCATCCACCATCACCACCCCGCGCCCCGCCGCATTGGCGTCGGCGAGCGCGGCAATGATGCGCCGTGCGTGATCGACGTGCGCCTGTTTGGGCGTGAAGGCGTCGTTGGCATAAGGAATCTGGTAGGGATGGATCAGGCTCTTGCCGTCGAAACCCAGATCGCGCGCCAGTCGGCAGGCGTATTCGAAGGCATGCATGTCCTTGAGTTCGGTATGGATGCCGTCGATCACCGAACGGCCATAAGCGCGCGCCGCCAGCAGGCAATGAGAGAGGCTGTGCAGCATGGGCAGGCGTTCCTGCATGACCCGTGCGTGCAACTCGTTGGTGAGGTCGGAGGTGCCGATCACCAGGCTGACGATGCGTTCCGACGCGGCGGCGATTTCCTCGGCGTGCAAGACCCCCAGCGGCGATTCGATGCGTACCATCACCGCCTTGTCCGAGCCGCCGGCGGCATCCAGCGCCGCCAAACCATCTAGTACATCCTGGCGGCTTTCCACACGGGGCAACAGAATCGCGTCCACAGCAGTTTTCGCTAGCGCCTGGATGTCGTCCCGGCCCCACGGCGATTTCAGTGAATTGACGCGCACCACCAACTCGCGCTTGCCGTAGCCGCCTTGCGCCAGCGCCGCCACGACATTGGCGCGCGCCGTTTCCTTCAATTCCGGCAGCACCGGGTCTTCCAGGTCGAGAATCAGCGAATCGACGGGCAGTTCCCGCGATTTTTCCAGGTAGCGCGGCACACTGCCGGGAATGTAAAGCATGGAACGGCGCGGGCGCAGATTAGGGGCCATGTTTGCTTCTCCTGATGGTGGTGGGACTGTGGAACACAGATAGAAAATGTGCCAAAATGTATTTCACTATTATACCCATGTCAATAATCAGATTATATCTTATGTCTTATATAAGAATGTTGACTAACTTTTTTTGTTCATGCTATAAAGGGCGCATATGACAAAGTCGCACTCCACCCCAACTTTCCGCCCACTTTACGAGCAGATCAAGATTTTGATCACGCAAAGCTTGGTTGCGGGCGAATGGAGCCCGGGAGAGGCCATTCCCAGCGAGCTGGAACTCGCCAATCGTTTCAAGGTCAGTCAGGGAACGGTGCGCAAGGCGATCGACGAACTCGCCGCGGAAAATATCCTGATCCGCCGGCAAGGGAAGGGCACTTTCGTCGCCACCCATTCCGAAGAACACACCCAGTACCATTTTCTGCGCATCGTCGAAAATAACGGCAAGAAGGAAGCACCGCTCAACCAGGTGCTGTATTGCAAGCGCGGCAAGGCCGACAGCGATATCGCCGACCGCCTGGAACTGAAGCGCGGCTCCCCGGTGGTGATGATGCGCCGCCTGTTGCGCCTCTCCGGCGAACCGGTGATTCTCGACGACATCTGGGTATCCGCGACGCTCTTCAAGGGAATCTCGGAAAGCATGATCAACGAGTACGAAGGCACGCTGTACAGCCTCTACGAATCCCGCTACGGCACCCGCATCATTCGTGCCGAGGAGCGCATCCAGGCGATTCCCGCCGATGCGCCGACCGCCGAACTGTTGAATGTGGCAGTCGGCGCACCGCTGCTGGACATCGGTCGGATTGCCTATACCTATGGCGATAAACCGGTGGAACTGCGGGTCAGCCGGTGCAATACCAAGCATCACAGCTATCTGAATGAATTAGGTTAAACAGGGGCTGGGAAGGAAGGGGTGGCCCTTCGTTTCTGGTCCTTCAATACACAAGGACAGACGATGACCACTCTGAAACAGCAAGCGCTCGATTACCACGAGTTTCCCAGGCCCGGCAAAATTTCGGTGGAGTCGTCCAAGCCTTGTGCGACCGCCGCCGATCTTTCTCTCGCCTACACGCCGGGCGTCGCCGCGCCGGTGCGGGCGATTGCCGAAGACCCGGCCAACGCCTACCGCTATACCAACAAAGGCAACCTGGTGGCGGTCATTACCGACGGCACCGCGATTCTCGGCCTGGGCAACCTCGGCCCGCTGGCCAGCAAGCCGGTGATGGAAGGCAAGGGGATCCTCTTCAAGCGTTTCGCCGACATCGATGTGTTCGACATCGAAGTGGATGCCCCGTCAGTGGCATCTTTCATCGAAACCGTGGTGAACATCTCCCCCACTTTCGGCGGCATCAATCTCGAAGACATCGCCGCGCCGCATTGCTTCGAAATCGAGGAAGCCCTCAAGGCGCGTCTCGACATCCCGGTTTTCCACGACGACCAGCACGGCACCGCCACGGTGATGTGCGCGGGGCTGCTGAATGCTCTGGAAATTCAGGGCAAACAGGTCGGCGACATCAAGCTGACCTGCCTCGGCGCCGGGGCGGCGGGACTGGCCTGTATGCGCCTGTTGATCGCGATGGGCGGCAAGAAGGAAAACATGACCCTGGTCGATAGCAAGGGCGTGATCCATAGCGGCCGTACCGACCTCAATGCCCACAAGCAGGAGTTCGCCAAGGACACCGAGATGCGTACCCTGGCCGACGCCATGCAGGGTGCGGACGTGTTCATCGGCGTATCCGGCCCCAATCTGGTGAGCGGCGCAATGATCAAGAGCATGGCCGCCAAGCCGATTGCCTTTGCCATGGCCAATCCCGACCCGGAAATCTACCCGGTCGATGCCCACGCCGTGCGCGACGACCTGATTATGGCTACCGGCCGCTCGGATTTCCCCAACCAGGTCAACAACGTGCTGGGGTTTCCCTATATTTTCAGAGGGACTTTCGATGCCCGCGCCAAGGCGATCACTCAGCCGATGCTGATCGCCGCGGCCCGCGCCATTGCCCAACTCGCCAAGGAGCCGGTGCCCGCGGAAGTGTTGCAGGCCTATGGGGTGAAGGAACTGTCGTTCGGCAAGGAATACATCATTCCCAAGCCTTTCGACCCGCGTCTGATCGACCGGGTACCGCCCGCCGTCGCGGCCGCCGCCCAGCCCGGCCTGTAGTAAAAGACAGGGTGGGGCGGCACTCTCCCCATCCGACCCGACTTTAATGTTTTGGAGTAATGCCATCATGGCCAAAAAACGCCCGAAGCATCTCAATCTCATCCAGATCAAGCTGCCCCTGCCGGGGATCGTATCGATCCTCCACCGGGTTAGCGGTGCCGGTCTGTTTCTCCTCATCCCCTTCGTGCTGCTGATGCTGCAATCCTCGCTGGTCTCGGCGGAAGGCTTCGCCGCGGTGAAACACCTCCTCAGCGGTGCCTTTGCCAAACTGATCCTGCTCGGCCTGATGTGGGCGCTGCTCCACCATTTCTTCGCCGGCCTGCGCTATCTGGCGATGGACCTCCATTACTGCCTCGACATGCCGCAAGCCCGTCGCGCCAGTTGGCTGGTGCTGGGCGCGAGCCTTTTCTTGACCTTCCTGTTCGGAGTCTGGCTATGGTAAATCGTATCGTTACCGGCGCGCATTACGGCTTGCGCGACTGGCTCATGCAGCGCATTACCGCCGTGGTGATGGTGGTTTACCTGGTGGCGCTGGCGGGCTTCCTGCTTACCCACCAGCCTCTCCAATACGCCGACTGGCACGCCTTCTTCGAGTGCGAGCTGGTGCGGCTGGGCACCATCCTGTTCATGTCTTCGCTGTTTCTTCATGCCTGGGTAGGCGTGCGCGACATCCTGATGGACTACCTCAAACCGGTGGGGCTGCGCCTTACCGCCGAGGTATTGACCATCGTCGTGCTGATCGCCTATGCCGCGTGGAGCATTCAAATTCTCTGGGGAATCAAATGACGTACACCTCCATAAATCCATTTGGCGGGCGAGTCGCCGCGTCGCGGACTCCTGCGCTCCTCGCCTATCCATCTGATATGTGGCTGCGACATAACCCGCTGCGCAGGTTAGTCTGCGCCGCAACAAGCTATCGCGTGTTGTCTCGTCGCTCCCTCGTCCGCTCCTTGCGCTTCATCCCGCAAAATGAATTTCTGGAGGTGCATTAAATGGCTATCGGTAAACGCACATTCGACGCCGTCATCATCGGCGGCGGCGGCGCGGGATTGCGCGCCGCCCTGCAACTGGCCGAGGCCAACCTCAAGGTGGCGGTGGTTTCCAAGGTGTTCCCCACCCGCTCGCACACCGTCTCGGCACAGGGCGGGATTGCCGCCTCCCTGGGCAACGTCTCCGAGGACAACTGGCACTGGCACATGTATGACACGGTGAAAGGCTCGGATTACCTGGGCGACCAGGATGCCATCGAATTCATGTGCCGTTCCGCCAACGAAGCGGTGATCGAGCTGGAGCACTACGGGATGCCCTTCGACCGCCTCGACAACGGCCGCATCTATCAAAGGCCGTTTGGCGGGATGACCCAGAACTACGGCGGTTCCCCCGCCATCCGCACCTGTGCCGCCGCCGACCGTACCGGCCACGCCATGCTGCACACCCTGTATCAGCGCAACATCGCCGCCAAGACCCATTTCTTCGAGGAGTATTTCGCCCTCGACCTGGTCACCGATGCCAAGGGCTACGCGCTCGGCGTGGTCGCCTTGGGCATCGAGGACGGTGAGCCGATTTTCATCGAAGCGCGCGCTACCCTGCTGGCGACCGGTGGTGCGGGACGGATTTTCTCGGCCACCACCAATGCCCTCATCAATACCGGCGACGGTCTGGGGATGGCCCTGCGTGCCGGCGTTCCTCTGGAAGACATGGAGTTCTGGCAATTCCACCCCACCGGCATCCACAATGCTGGGGTGCTGGTCACCGAAGGGGTGCGCGGCGAGGGCGGCTACCTGGTCAACAAGAGCGGCGAGCGCTTCATGGAGCGCTATGCGCCCAACGCCAAGGATCTCGCCTCGCGCGACGTGGTGTCGCGCGCCATGTCGGTGGAAATCTTCGAAGGGCGCGGCTGCGGCGAGCAGGGCGACCACATCCTGCTCAAGCTCGACCATCTCGGCCCGGAAGTCATCAACCACCGCCTGCCCGGCATCCGCGAACTGGCGATGAAATTTGCCCATGTTGACCCCATCGTTGCGCCGATCCCGGTGGTGCCCACCGCGCATTACATGATGGGCGGCATCCCCACCAATCTTTCCGGCCAGGTGGTGATGCCCACCCATACTGGTCCCGAGGAAGTGGTGCCGGGCCTTTACGCCATCGGCGAATGCGCCTGCGTGTCGGTACACGGCGCCAATCGCCTGGGCAGCAATTCGCTGCTCGATCTGATCGTGTTCGGCCGCGCCGCCGGCAATCACGTCATCGAATACCTCAAGGACAACCCCTTCCCCCGCCCGCTCCCCGCCGACGCCCTGGACCGACCGCTGGCGCGCCTGGCGCGCTGGGAGCGCAAGGGCGACGGCGACAGCGTGGCCGATATCCGCGCCGCCATGACCAAGACCATGCAACTGCATTGCGGCGTATTCCGCAAGGAGGAAGTGCTGCAGGATGGCCTCGCCAAGCTGCGCGAGGTTGCGGCGCGCCTCCCCGACGCGGTGCTGCGCGACCACAGCAAGACCTTCAACACCGCACGTATCGAAGCGCTGGAACTGGAAAACCTGATGGACGTGGCGCTCGCCACCATCGTTGCCGCCGGCGCCCGCCAGGAAAGCCGCGGCGCGCATGCCCGCGACGACTACCCGCAGCGCGACGACAAGAACTGGCTCAAGCATTCCCTGTATTACCGCGAAGGGCAGCGCCTCGACTTCAAGCCGGTGCGTTTAAAACCGCTTACCGTGGAAGCATTTCAACCGAAGGCGAGAACTTATTGAGTAATGGGTGATGAGTGATGGGTAATGGGGAAATAAGTGAAAGGCAAAAACAGTTTTGAATGTTTAGTGTTGAGTGTTTAGTCGATGTCGCCGCGCAAAGCGCGTCGGATTTGAATCAGGCTAAGAGCGCATTCCCCAACTCAACACTAAACACTCAAAACTAAAAACTGCTTTTACTTACCCTTTCCCCTCACCCATTCACCATCACCCATCCCCCGGAGAAACCCATGAAATTCTCAATCTACCGCTACGATCCCGACAAGGATGCCAAGCCCTACATGCAGGATTACGACCTCGACATTCAGGCCGGGGACATGATGCTGCTCGATGCCCTGCTGCTTATCAAGGCGCAGGACGAAACCCTCAGCTTGCGCCGCTCGTGCCGCGAGGGGGTGTGCGGTTCGGACGGCATGAACATCAACGGGCGCAACGGGCTGGCCTGTGTCACCCCGCTTTCCGACCTCACGGCCCCCATCGTCCTGCGTCCCTTGCCCGGCTTGCCGGTGATCCGCGACCTGGTGGTGGACATGAGCCAGTTCTACAAGCAGTACCGCTCGATCAAGCCGTATCTCATCAACAACGATCCCGAGCCGGAAATCGAGCGCCTCCAGTCGCCCGAAGACCGCGCCGAACTCGACGGCCTCTACGAGTGCATCCTGTGCGCCTGCTGCTCGACCGCTTGCCCGTCGTTCTGGTGGAACCCCGACAAGTTCGTCGGCCCCTCGGGCCTGCTACAGGCTTATCGCTTCATCGCCGACACCCGCGACCAGACCACCGCCGAGCGCCTCGACAACCTCGAAGATCCCTACCGGTTGTTCCGCTGCCACAGCATCATGAACTGCGTGGACGTGTGCCCCAAGAGCCTCAACCCGACCCGCGCCATCGGCAAGATCAAGGACATGCTGGTTAAGAGAACGGTGTGATGCGGGTGATGGGTGATGGGTGATGGGTGATGGGTAATGAGGGAAACATGATGGAAGACGGCACGCAAGTTGGAAATGGGGATGGTTTTTCCCATCACCCATCACCCATCCCTCATCACCAGACGCCCTTCGGGCGCCTGCGCTGGCACTCGCGACGCGGGATGCTGGAGCTGGATATCCTGCTGGCGCGCTTCTGGGCAAGATTCGGCGCGGAGATCACCGACACCGACGCGGTGGAGTTGGAAAAGCTGCTGGAATGGGAAGACAACGATTTGCTTTTGTTGATCCTCAACGAGAGCAGCACGGCTGAACCAGGCAACAACCGGGTGTTGGCGATGTTGAGAATGGCGTGAATGCCCGGATTAGACCAAAAAAGGAGGTATGAAAAATGACAGATCGTATCGCAACCCTCAAGATCGGCGACGCCGAACCCATCGAACTGCCGCTATTGTCGGGTAGCGCCGGCCCGGACGTGATCGACATCCGCGCTCTCGGCAAGCAGGGCTATTTCACCTACGACCCCGGTTTTCTTTCCACCGCCAGCTGCAGTTCGAAGATCACCTACATCGACGGCGACCAGGGCATTCTCCTGTATCGCGGCTATCCCATCGAACAGTTGGCGGAACACGCCGATTTCATGGAGGTCTGCTACCTGCTGCTGGTGGGCGAACTGCCAACCCTGGAACAGCGCGCCAAGTTCGACAAGACCGTGCGCTCGCACAGCATGGTGCACGACCAGATCAACAACTTCTTCCGGGGATTCCGCCGCGACGCCCATCCGATGGCGGTGATGGTCGGGGTGGTCGGGGCGCTGTCGGCGTTCTACCACGATTCGCTGGATATTTCCGACGCCCGCCACCGCGAGATATCGGCGTTCCGCCTGCTCGCCAAGCTACCCACCATCGCGGCCATGAGCTACAAGTACAACATCGGCCAGCCCTTCGTCTATCCGAAAAATTCGCTGTCCTACGCCGAGAACTTCATGCACATGATGTTCACCACGCCGTGCGAGGAATACCTGCTTAATCCGGTGCTGGTACGGGCGCTGGACCGGATTTTCACCCTCCATGCCGACCACGAGCAGAACGCCTCGACCTCGACGGTGCGCCTCGCCGGCTCGTCGGGGGCCAACCCGTTTGCCTGCATCGCCGCCGGCATCGCCTCGCTGTGGGGGCCGGCGCACGGCGGCGCCAACGAAGCGGTGCTGTCCATGCTGGAACATATCGGCGAAGCGGAAAACATCCCCAAATTCATCGCTCGCGCCAAGGACAAGAACGATCCCTTCCGCCTGATGGGCTTCGGTCACCGGGTCTACAAGAATTTCGATCCGCGCGCCGCATTAATGAGAAAAACCTGCCACGAAGTGCTCAACGAACTGGGCGCCCACGACGACCGGTTGTTCCAGATCGCCATGGAACTGGAGCGCATCGCCCTGGAAGACGAGTACTTCATCAGCAAGAAGCTCTATCCCAACGTGGATTTCTACTCCGGCATCGTGCTGCGCGCCATCGGCATCCCAACCAATATGTTCACCGCGATTTTCGCCATTTCGCGGACCATCGGCTGGATTACCCAGTGGAACGAAATGATCTCCGATCCCGAGCAGAAAATCGGCCGGCCACGCCAGCTTTACCTGGGTGCGACCAAACGGGATTTCGGGGCGAAGCGGTAGGAGCGGCTTTAGCCGCGATCAATGGCGCCAGCAGTGCTGGCATCGCGGCCCAGGCCGCTCCTACAAATACAACAACAAGGAGGTGACAATGAGCACAATGAACGACATGCAGGGCAATTCCTGGCTGTTCGGCGGCAACGCGCCTTTCGTCGAGGAATTGTACGAGAACTACCTGGCCAACCCGGATAGCGTCGAGGAAGAATGGCGCGCCTATTTCGAGAAGCTGCGTCACGCTTCCGGCAGCCTGACCCGCGAAATCGCCCACGCGCCGATCCGCGAATCCTTCATCCAGCGCGCCAAGCAGCCGCCCGCCGCGAGTCCGGCATTGGTCTGCAATCCGCTGATGGAACTGGAGCGCAAGCAGGTCAAGGTGCTGGAACTCATCACCGCCTATCGCTTCCTCGGGGTGCGCCACGCCACCGTCGATCCGCTGCACCGCTTCGAGCGCCCGGAAGTCCCCGAACTCGAACCGTCCTTCCATGGTCTCGGCGATGCCGACATGACCTCGGTGTTCAACACCGGCAACCTGATCGGCCCGGAAAAGGCCACCCTCGCCGAAATCCTGCAAATCCTGAGGATCACCTACTGCGGCAACCTCGGCTCGGAATACCGCTACATCAGCGACAGCGAACAGAAAACCTGGCTGCAGCACGAAATCGAAGGCTGCCGCGCGCGCATCACTTTCACCGCCGACCAGAAACGCCTGATCCTGCAGCGCCTCACCGCCGCCGAAACCCTGGAAAAATACCTGCACACCCGTTTCACCGGGCAAAAGCGCTTTTCCCTGGAAGGCGGCGAAACCCTGATTCCCTTGCTCGACCACTTGGTGCAACTGGCCGGCGACAAGGGCGTCCAGGAAATGGTGATCGGCATGGCCCATCGCGGCCGCCTCAACGTGCTGGTCAACACCGTGTGCAAGCAGCCCGGCGAATTGTTCCAAGAATTCGAAGGCGTCCATGGTCACGACGAACACATCACCACCGGCGACGTGAAATACCATCAGGGCTTCTCTTCGGATATCGCCACCGCCCACGGCGCGGTGCACCTGACCCTGGCTTTCAATCCCTCGCACCTGGAAATCATCAACCCGGTGGTGGAAGGCTCGGTGCGCGCCCGCCAACAGCGGCGTGGCGACATGACCGGCGATATCGTCATGCCGGTACTGATCCACGGCGACGCGGCGTTCTCCGGCCAGGGCGTGGTCATGGAAACCCTGGCGATGTCGCAGACCCGTGGCTTCGCTACCGGCGGCACCATCCACGTGGTGGTCAATAACCAGATCGGTTTCACCACTTCCGATACCCGCGACACCCGCTCCAGTCTGTATTGCACCGACATTGCCAAGATGGTCGATGCACCGATTTTCCACGTCAATGGCGACGACCCGGAAACCGTGCTGCTGGCGGTGGAAATCGCCCTGGATTTCCGCACCAAATTCCACAAGGACGTGGTGATCGACCTGATGTGCTTCCGCAAGCTCGGCCACAACGAGCAGGACGAGCCGATGGTCACCCAGCCGCTGATGTACAAGAAAATCGCCAAGCATCCCGGCACCCGCAAGGTTTACGCCGACGCACTGATCGACCAGGGCGTGATTTCCATTCAGGAACCCGAGCGGATGATCGACGATTACCGCAAGGGTCTGGACGAAGGCGTGCTGCGCCACCGCCCGGTGTTGACCAATTTCCAGCAATCCTACGCTACCCACTGGGCGCCGTTTAAAAGCTCGAACTGGAATGCCCAGGCCAACACCGCCGTGCCGAAGAAAGACCTGAAGCGCCTCACGCAGATTCTTACCACGGTACCGGATAACTTCAAGCTCCATCCGCGCGTCGAGAAGATCCTCGCCGACCGCCGCCTGATGGGCGAAGGCAAGCTGGGGCTGGATTGGGGGATGGCGGAAAACCTCGCCTATGCCTCGCTGCTGGAAAACGGCTACGGGGTGCGGATTTCCGGTCAGGACAGCGGACGCGGCACCTTCTTCCATCGCCACGCCGTGCTGCACGACCAGAACCGCGAAAAATGGAATGACGGCGCGTACATCCCCCTGCAGAACATTGCGCCCAACCAGCCGCATTTCCTGGTGATCGACGCCCTGCTCTCGGAAGAAGCGGTGCTCGGTTTCGAATACGGCTACTCCACCGCCGAACCCAACCATTTAGTCATTTGGGAAGCCCAGTTCGGCGACTTCGCCAACGGCGCGCAAGTGGTGATCGACCAGTTTATCTGCGCCGGCGAAACCAAGTGGGGACGCCTGTGCGGGGTGGTGATGATGCTGCCGCACGGCTACGAAGGGCAGGGGCCGGAACATTCCTCGGCGCGCCTGGAGCGCTACCTGCAACTGTGCGCCGAATACAACATGCAGGTGTGCGTGCCCAGCACCCCGGCGCAGATGTTCCACATGCTGCGCCGCCAGATGATCCGCCCCTACCGCAAGCCGCTTATCATCATGAGTCCCAAGAGCATGTTGCGCCACAAGGAATCGGTCTCCACGCTGGAAGACTTCTCCGAGGGCGGATTCCAGGGGCTTATCCCGGAACGTGAAAAGATGGACCCCAAGGCTGTCAAGCGCATCGTGCTGTGCTGCGGCAAGGTCTATTACGACCTGCTCGCGGAGCGCCGCGACAAGAAAATCGACAACGTGCCGATTCTGCGCGTCGAGCAGCTTTACCCCTTCCCCCACGAGGAATTCGCCGCCGAACTGAAGCGCTACAACAAGGCCGTGGAAATCGTCTGGGCACAGGAAGAACCCAAGAACCAGGGCGCTTGGTACGCCATCCAGCACTACCTGCGCCAACACATGAAGAACAACCAGACGCTTGCCCTGGCCAGCCGTAAATCCGCCGCCTCGCCGGCGGTCGGCTACCTGGCCGAGCACCTGGAACAACAGAAGGCGCTGGTCAGACACGCGCTGGGAATTTGAAATTGGTAGGGTGGACACGGCTTTATCGTGTCCACGCGGATGCGTAAACAAATCGCGTGGACACAAAAAACCGTGTCCACCCTACAACTCTTGGAATTTGAAAATGTAGGGCGCAATAGCGAAGCGTATTGCGCCGCATGCAACGTTCGGCGCATTACGGCTACCGCCTAATGCGCCCTACAGAAAAACAAGGAGGCAACATGCAAATCGAAGTCAAAGTCCCGGCTCTGTCCGAATCCGTATCCGAAGCCACCTTGCTGGCCTGGCACAAGAAGCCCGGCGAAGCGGTCAAGCGCGGCGAAAACCTGATCGACATCGAAACCGACAAAGTGGTGCTGGAACTGCCCGCCCCGCAGGACGGCGTCCTCGCCCAGATCATCAAGGGTGACGGTTCCCTGGTGGCGAGCGGTGAAGTGATCGCCATGATCGATACCGAAGCCAAGGCTGCCGCTGCCCCTGCCGAAGCGCCCAAGGCGGCTGCCCCCGCGCCGAAAGCCGCCGCCGAAGCGGTGCTGAGTCCGGCGGCAAGCAAGATCGCTGCGGAAAACGCCGTCGATGCCGCCAAGATCGCCGGTTCGGGCCGCGACGGGCGCGTCACCAAGGGCGACGTGCTGGCGAGCCTGGACAAGAGCGTCAAGGCCGCACCGCCGGCTGCCGCCATTCCGCCGGTCGAGTTGGCGGTTGCCGGCGACCGTCCCGAGCAGCGCGTGCCGATGACCCGCCTGCGCGCCCGCATCGCCGAACGCCTGATCCAGTCGCAGCAGACCGCGGCGATCCTCACCACCTTCAACGAACTGAACATGGCGCCGGTGATGGAACTGCGCAATCGCCACAAGGACCGTTTCGAGAAGGAGCACGGCGTCAAGCTGGGCTTCATGTCGTTCTTCGTCAAGGCGGCGGTGCAGGCGCTCAAGAAATTCCCGGTGGTCAACGCCAGCGTGGACGGTAACGACATCGTCTATCACGGCTACCAGGACATCGGTATCGCGGTGGGCAGTCCGCGCGGCCTGGTGGTGCCGATCCTACGCAACGCCGAGCAGATGTCGTTCGCCGACATCGAACGGAAAATCGGCGAATTCGGCGCCAAGGCCAAGGACGGCAAGCTCACTCTCGAAGAGCTTTCCGGCGGCACCTTCTCGATCTCCAACGGCGGCACCTTCGGCTCGATGATGTCCACCCCCATCATCAATCCGCCCCAATCGGCGATTCTCGGCATGCATGCCACCAAGGAACGCCCGGTGGTGGAAAATGGCCAGATCGTCATCCGCCCCATGATGTACCTGGCGCTGTCCTACGACCACCGCATCATCGACGGCCGCGAAGCGGTGCTGACCCTGGTCGAGATCAAGGAGGCGCTGGAAGACCCGGCGCGCCTGCTGTTGGGACTGTAATTCCATTTCATGATCGCAACCGCCCTTTCCCGCGCTGTCGCGCCCCCTCTCCCGCAAGCAGGAGAGGGGCTGGGGGAGAGGGAAAAATTGGGAGTAAAACATGGCAAAATCCTACGACGTGGTAGTTATCGGCGGCGGCCCCGGCGGGTACGTGGCGGCCATCCGCTGCGCGCAACTGGGCCTCAACACGGCCTGCATCGACGAATGGAAGAATGACGAGGGCAAGCCCGCGCTGGGCGGCACCTGCCTCAACGTCGGGTGCATTCCCTCCAAGGCGTTGCTGGAATCCTCGGAAAACTTCGAGCGTATCAGCCACACTTTCCCGGCACACGGCATCAGCGTGAGCAATCCGAGCATCGACATCGGCAAGATGCTGGCGCGCAAGGCCAAGATCGTCAAAACCCTGACCGGCGGCATCGAGATGTTGTTCAAGAAAAACAAGGTGACGCGCCTGCACGGCCATGGGCGTTTCGTCGGTGGCGGCGAACCGTGGCATGTGGAAATCGAGGCCGACGGCAAGACCGAATTCATCGAGGCGCGCCACGTCATCGTCGCCACCGGCTCGGCGCCGCGCCAATTGCCGGTCGCGCCGTTCGACGGCGAGCGCATCGTGGATAACGCCGGAGCGCTCAAATTCGCCGAAGTGCCGGCCAGGCTCGGTGTCATCGGCGCCGGGGTGATCGGCCTGGAGTTGGGCAGCGTGTGGCACCGCCTGGGCGCGGAAGTCACCGTGCTGGAAGCGGGTGACGCCTTCCTCGCCGCCGCCGACGAGCAGGTCGCGGCGGAAGCGCGTAAGCAGTTGACCAAGCAGGGGCTGAAAATCCATACCGGGGTGAAAATCGCCTCCGCCAAGGCCACCAAGAAAAACGTCACGGTCGAGTACCAAACCTCGGACGGAACCACGGTCAAGGAAACCTTCGACCGCCTGCTGGTCGCCGCCGGGCGCCTGCCGCATACCGACGGCCTGGGCGCCGACCGGGTCGGCCTGAAAGTCGACGGGCGCGGCTTCATCGAAGCGGACGAGCATTGCCATACCAACCTGCATAACGTGTGGGCGATCGGCGACGTTGTGCGCGGCCCGATGCTCGCCCACAAGGCCAGCGAGGAGGGCGTGATGGTCGCCGAACTGATTGCCGGCCAGGCGGGGCATGTCAATTACGGCGCGATTCCCTTCGTCATCTACACTTCCCCGGAAATCGCCTGGGTCGGCAAGACCGAGCAGGAATTGAAAATCGCCGGGGTTGCCTATGAGAAGGGCCAGTTTCCCTTCGCCGCCAACGGACGCGCTCACGCCATGGAAGAAGCGGTGGGATTCGTCAAGTTCCTTGCCGATGCCAAGACCGACGAACTGCTGGGGGTGCACATCGTCGGTCCCCATGCCTCCGAATTGATTGCCGAAGCGGTGGTGGCGCTGGAGTTCCGCGCCGCCGCCGAGGACATCGCGCGCATCGTCCACGCCCATCCCTCGCTCGCCGAATCCATGCACGAAGCCGCGCTGGGCGTGGCGAAGCGGACCATCCACATTTGAAGAGACTGATTTGAACCACGTAGCATGGGCTGAACAGGAAACCCCGGAAGACCTGCAGTGTGCCGTCCACCTTACCCCGCGCGCCTCGCTGCCTGATTGGTATGCCTGCCACGCCGCGCAGCAGGGCTTCCGCCTGGACGGGGCGCAGCAACAGGCGGTCGCCAGCTTGCAGCGGCTTTACGACGAGTTGGCGGCGCAGGGCCACCCCGGTTGGCTGAGCCGCCTGTTCGGCGGCACTGCGGAGGTGCGCGGCCTCTACCTGTGGGGCGGGGTGGGACGCGGCAAGAGCTTCCTGATGGACGGCTTTTTCGCTTGCGCGCCGGTGGAAAAAAAGCGCCGTGTGCATTTCCACCGCTTCATGCAGGGTATTCATGCCGAACTGAAAGACCTGCCGCCCGCCCCCGACCCCCTCATCAAGGTCGCCGCACGCATCGCCGAACACGTCCGGCTGCTGTGTTTCGACGAATTTCACGTGAGCGACATCGGCGACGCCATGCTGCTGGGACGCCTGATCCGCGAACTGGTCGCCAACGGGGTGGTGTTGGTCGCCACCTCCAACAGCCGTCCCGACGACCTGTACCAGGACGGCCTGCAACGCAGTTGCTTCCTGCCCGCCATCGCCTTGCTGAAAGCGCATCTCGATGTGGTGGAAGTCGATGGCGGCGCGGATTACCGGCTGCGCGCCCTGGAACGGGTACAAATCTACCACTGGCCGCTCGACGCGCAGGCGGAGGTCAATCTCGATTCCGCCTACTGGAGCCTGGTCGGCGAAAGCGGCATGGGCAGCGCGGTGCTGGATATCGCGGGACGCCGTCTCCTGGCGCGCCACCGCGCGCCCGGCGTGGCCTGGTTCGATTTCGAGGAACTGTGCGGTGGCCCGCACGGCCAGCCCGATTACATCGAACTGGCGCAGCGTTTCCATACCGTGCTGCTGTCCGGCGTGCCGCGTCTCGGCCCCGACCAGGAAGCCGCCGCGCGGCGCTTGACCTGGCTGGTGGATGAATTCTACGATCGCCGGGTAAAATTGCTGATCTCGGCCGCTGCCCCGATACACGATCTGTATAGCGGCAGCCACGCCGAATTCGCCCGCACCGTGAGCCGCCTCGAAGAAATGCAGACGCGGCAATATCTGGCCCAGGCGCATTTGCCGTAACGAACGGGAAAAAGTGGAATGCTGGTATATCTCGATCTTTGCTGTTTTAATCGTCCTTTCGACGAGCAAACCCAGTTGCTCGTTCGTCTCCAGACCGAGGCGAAGCTGCATGTCCAGGCGATGATACGCGAGGGTTTGCTGGAACTGGCCTGGTCGGCCATGATCGATTTGGAGAACGCTGCCAATCCCGATCCTGATCGACGCGCTGCGGTGGCGGGATGGGCTCGGCTGGCTTCGGTCGATGTGGCGGCGAACGAGCGTGTCGAGGCGATGGCCGAAGTATTCTCCGAGTTGGGTGTGAAGGCCATGGACGCCCTTCACGTGGCGAGTGCAATCGAAGCAAATGCCGGTTATTTTCTGACTACCGATAAAGCAGTGTTGCGGAAATTGGCGATGGAAAAACGAATTCAAATCGTCGATCCCATCGACTTTGTCCGCGACCTTGAAGGAGCGTGCGATGAGAACGGATAGCGAAATTCGTACTGAAGGTTTTCGAGCGTTGATGAATGCGCTTGGCGATGTCGAGGCCGAACGTTTCATTACTTTGCTCAACCGCGAGCATTTCGACTACACGGCGTGGCGCAAGGAACAGTGGAAAAATCAATCCGTTGCCGACCTGGCAGCCGAGGCAAGGGCGCTGCGACAATCCAGATAACCGGGACTTGCGTCGGCGCAATGCGAGATGGCGATATCTGGACCCTCCATGAAAGAATACGCAAAATGAAAAACTTCAAAGCCTTTCGTATTTACAACGACAAAGGCCCGATCCACGGGCGCTTCATCGATACCAACCTGGACGAACTGGCGTGCGGCGAAGTGGTGATTCGCAACCAGTATTCCGACGTCAATTACAAGGACGCCCTGGCCGCCACCGGCACCGGCAAGATCCTCAAGCGCTTCCCCCTGATCGGCGGGGTGGACGTGGCGGGAAGCGTCGCCGCGTCGAGCGACGCCCGCTTCAAGGAAGGCGATGCGGTGCTGGTCACCGGTTATGACTTCGGGGTCGGCCACGATGGCGGTTACGCCGAATATTCGCGCGTCCCGGCGGACTGGGTAGTGCCCCTGCCGGTGGGCCTGAGTACCTTCGAGGCGATGGCGCTCGGCACGGCGGGCTTTACCGCCGCACTGGCGGTGGAGCGCATGGAACATAACGGCCTCACCCCGGCCAGCGGCCCGGTGGTGGTGAGCGGCGCGTCGGGCGGGGTGGGCAGCGTCGCGGTGGACATCCTCGCCGGACGCGGCTACCAAGTCACGGCGATCACCGGCAAGGACGACGAACACGATTACCTGCGGCGCCTCGGTGCCGCCGAGGTGCTGTCGCGCCACACCCTGGCGATGGGCGAAAAGCCCCTGGAAAAATCCCTGTGGGCGGGTGCGGTCGATCCGGTCGGCGGTGCCACCCTGGCCTGGCTTACCCGCACCATGCAGCAGCACGGCGTGATCGCCAGTTGCGGCCTGACCGGCGGGGTCGAGGTGCATACCACGGTGATGCCTTTCATTCTGCGCGGCGTGAGCCTGCTGGGCATCGACTCGGTGCAATGCCCCATGGAATTGCGCCGCAAGATTTGGACGCGCCTCGCTACCGACCTGCGCCCGCGCCATCTCGACGCGATGACCCAAACCATCGAATTTGCCCAATTGCCGGAGACTCTCACCGCACTGCTCAAGGGCGTGGTGAAAGGGCGGACAGTCGTGAAAATAGCATGATGCAGATTAGGTGACGGTAAAACGCTGGCTACCAATAAGTATTTCAAATCTATAAACGCCGCGAGCATAGGGGAAAACCAACCAGCATCGCGGCGAAAAAACTTGGGGTTGGGTGATGGGGCACTTTGCCGCACCACCCCTCACCCATTACTAAAAAACGAGGAGACAACCATGGGTAATTACGCAGAGTTTTATCGGGGATCAATCGACCAGCGCGACGCCTTCTGGAGCGAACAGGCCAAGCTGATCGACTGGCACCAGCCCTTCGAGCAGGTGCTGGATTACAGCAAGCCGCCCTTCGCCAAATGGTTCGTCGGTGGCCAGACTAACCTGTGCTACAACGCGGTGGACCGCCACCTCAAGGAACGTGCCGAGCAAAAGGCGCTGGTCTATATCTCCACCGAAACCGGCCAGGAGAAAACCTACTCTTTCCGCGACCTGTATGACGAGGTGAACCGCTTTGCCGCCGTCCTGCAATCCCAAGGCGTAGCGAAGGGCGACCGGGTCATCATCTACATGCCGATGATCGCCGAAGCGGTGTTTGCCATGCTCGCCTGCGCGCGCATCGGCGCGATTCATTCGGTGGTATTCGGCGGCTTTGCCGCGCACAGCCTGGCGACGCGCATCGACGACGCCACTCCCAAGCTGATGGTGACCGCCGATGCCGGAATGCGCGGCGGCAAGACCATCCCCTACAAGCACCTGGTCGATGAAGCAATTCGGCTGTCCGCCAATCCGCCCGAGAAAGTGCTGATCTGCCATCGCGGCCTGGACCCGGACATGGCGCTGGTCGAAGGTCGCGACCTCGATTACGCCAGCCTGCGCGCCGAACACCTCAACGCCACGGTGGAACCGGTATGGCTGGAATCCTCCGAGCCGTCGTATATCCTCTACACCTCCGGCACCACCGGCAAGCCCAAGGGCGTGCAGCGCGATACCGGCGGCTACGCGGTGGCGCTGGCCGCCTCGATGAAACACATCTACACCGGCAAGCCCGGCGAGGTGATGTTCACCTCCAGCGACATCGGCTGGGTGGTCGGGCATTCCTATATCGTCTACGGCCCGCTGATCGCCGGCATGACCACCATCGTCTACGAAGGTCTGCCGATCCGTCCCAACCCCGCCATCTGGTGGAAGATCGTCTCGGAAAATAAAGTGAACATCATGTTCACCTCGCCCACCGCGATTCGCGTCCTGAAAAAACAACCGGCCGAATACCTCAAGAAATACGATGTTTCCAGCCTGCGCTCGCTGTATCTGGCCGGCGAACCGCTCGACGAGCCGACCGCGCGGTGGATATCCGACGCGCTGGGCGCCAACATCATCGACAACTACTGGCAGACCGAAACCGGCTGGCCGATCCTCTCCGCCGTGCCGGAAATCGAGGACACCCCGCGCAAGTTCGGCTCGCCGAGTTTCGCGGCTTACGGCTTCAATTTGAAGCTGCTGCATGAAGGAACCGGAAAAGAAGTCGGCACCGACGAAAAAGGCGTGCTGGTCATCGTCCCGCCGCTGCCGCCGGGTTGCCTCTCCACGGTGTGGGGGGATGATGCGCGTTTCCTCAGCACCTATTTCTCCAGCTTCGAAAATGAATTGGTCTACACCACCTTCGACTGGGCAACCCAGGATGCCGACGGTTATTACTTCATCCTCGGGCGCACCGATGACGTCATCAACGTCGCCGGCCACCGCCTCGGCACCCGCGAAATCGAGGAAGCCATCTCCGCCCACAACAACATCGCCGAAGTGGCGGTGGTGGGCGTCCACGACGAAATCAAGGGCCAGGCGGTAATGGCCTTCGCGGTGGTGAAAGACCCCAGCCGTACTTCCACCCCGGAAGAAGCCGCTCTGATGGAAAAGGAAGTGATGGCGACGGTGGACCGCGAACTCGGCGCCATCGCCCGCCCCGCCAAGGTCCACTTCGTCACCCTGCTGCCCAAAACCCGTTCCGGCAAGCTATTGCGCCGCAGCATCCAGGCCATCGCCGAAGGCCGCGAAACCGGCGACCTCACCACCCTCGATGATCCGGGCGCGCTGGAGCAGATCAAGAACGCGGTGGCGAAGTGGAAGGCGGGGAAATAGTAAGGTAGGGTGGACACGGTTTTTCTGTGTCCACGCGCAACATCCTCGCTGAACGGTGGACACAAAGAACCGTGTCCACCCTTCTATGATTAATTTCAAGTCGTTTTTGCAAATCAATCCATTCCTATCGCAATGCGGTATGCCGTGTTACCCCTGATGCAGGG
>JAGXQV010000191.1 GCA_018336195.1 Sulfuricella sp.
GCATAGAGCATGCCCCACACCATCATCCACAGGATGAACTGGGTGCCCCAGGCGATCCAGGCATGCGGCTGGTAGAACAGCACCAGCGGGTTGAGCACGTAGATCACCGCGACGTGGTGCAGCAGGTGGCCAAACAGCACCGCCGAGCTGATGGCCAGCATCGCCACCCCGGACAGCGCGCCCCACAGCACCAGCTTGCGGTGCGGCCGGCAGTACATGTCGGTGAGGAAGCTGACCGACAGCGTCGCCGCGCCCAGGCCGCCGAAGAACAGGTACATGGCGATCCACCAGGTCCAGATATTTTGTGTCGTATAGGTCATGGTATCCATGGCTTAACCTTTCCGCTTCATATCGTCGATGTAGTACACGTTGGGCCGCGTACCCAGGTGCGGCATCAAGGGCTGCGCCACGCCGCTTGCCACCAGTTGCGTCACCGGGTCGGCGGGGTTGTCCAGGTCGCCGAACTGGCGCGCCGAGCCGACGCAGGTTTCCACGCAGGCGGGCTTCAGCCCCTGGTCGAGGCGATGGGCGCAGAACGAGCACTTGTCCATCGAGGGGCTGGTGCGCTGCAGCTCGCCGTAGAATTCCTTGCCGATCTTGATGTCGTCGTAGGTCACCTCGTAGCGCGCATCGTAGGGGCAGGCCATGGCGCAGGCGCGGCAGCCCATGCAGCGATCCGGGTCGATCATGACGATGCCGTCGCCGCGCTTGTAGGTCGCCCCGGTCGGGCACACCGTCAGGCACGGCGGGTTGTCGCAGTGGTTGCACAGGCGCGGGAAGAAGCGCCGCCGCACCATCTCGGTGGTGCCGATTTCCTTCTCGGGCACGTAAGTGCGCCACTTGTTCTTCCACACCGGGGTCTGGTTTTCCATCGCGCAGGCCGCCATGCAGGCGTTGCAGCCGACGCAGGTATTGAGGTCGATCACCATGGCGTAGTGCGTCATGCCTGGACTCCTTTGCTTTCAATCTTCTTGATTTTTACGGTGAACTCCTGTGTACGGAAACCGCCCGTCACGGGTTCGAGATCGTAGGGAGCCAGCTTGTTGGTGGCGGTGCCCACCCCCACGGCGCGGGTCAGCGCCGGGTTCTCCGCGCCGAAACCCGAGTAGAAGAACACCGCCTCGCGGTGGATCAGCCGGGTGATGTGGGCGTGGCCGTTCGCGGTCTGGCCGGTTTTCGAGTTGGTGATGCTGATCGCATCGCCGTCCTTGATGCCGAGAAACGCCGCGCGCGCCGGGTGTATCCACAGGTTGGTGTAGATCTCCTTCTTGAACTGGTTGATCGCCGCCAGCACCGGATTGTTGTTGTTGGTCGAGGCGTAGGACACCGTGGGCGCCTTGCCGTAGGTGAAGTAAAACTCGTCGTCCGCCAGGCTGCCGGAGCCGCTGCGGCATTCAGTCGGGATGTGCGTGGCGAGCACGTGGAATTGCGGCGCCGTGCCCCCCATGCCGCGCAGGCCGTCGAACAGGCTGGAGTAGAACTCCACCCGGCCGCTGCCGCTGGGCATCGGCAGTTTCCAGGGCATGGCGTATTTTTCCAGCAGCTTGTCCTTGGTTTCCAGGGTCAGCACGCCCTTCTCCCGCAGCGTCATGTCGAGCTGCTTCACGGTGATGCCCGCTTCCTCGGCGGCCAGCTCGAAAGCCACGTCGCGGTAGGCGGCGGAGAAAGGACTCTTGTTCCCCTCCTTGGTCTTCTCGGCCAGCTTCTTCCTGACCGAGGCGGCGTTCAGCCCGGTCAGCTTCTCGATGGTGTCCACGAAGGCGTCGGTCTTGCCGCTGATGATTTCCGTCATCTTCAACAGGATGTCGGGCGTCTCGCGCGTGTCGTACAAGGGGTCGATGGCCGGGTAGCGGGTCGTCACGGCGAGATCGTGGTTCACGCCGTTGGCGTAGATATTCGGTTCGCCGCGCTCCAGGTAGGTGGAATTGGGCAGGATCACGTCGGCGTACGCCGTGGAGTCGCACGGCAATACATCGATGGCGATGACCAGCTCCATGTTCTTGTGGGAAAGAATCTCCTTCCAGCGCGAATCCGGGTAGTAATGGCGCACCGGGTTGGCGGCGTTGAGCAGCACCGCGCGGGTGTTGTAGGGCTCGCCCTTGTAGTTGAGGGTGCCCTCGACCGATTCCTTGAAGCCCACGTCCGCCAGCACCGGCAGCATCACGTAGGGCCGCCCCGCCGCGCGTTCCTGCTCGGTGTAGGCCCACGACCAGCCGGGCTTGCCGTGGCCGAAATTCTTGCCGTTGGAGAACACGTCGATCACCAGCTTGGCGAAGGGCAGGCCGGTCATGCTGGTCAGCGGCGGTCCCAGCTCTTTGCCTTCCTGCTTGGCCTGGATGGTATGGGCCTGCTTCTTGTGCACCTCGCCGCTCATGAGCCAGCCGCCGGGCTTGTCGATGCCGCCCGTCAGCGCCTGGATCATGGCCTGCACCCGGCGCATCATGATGATGTTGGCGTAGCGCCCGCCATGCCAGCCCGGGTCGATGATGGCAGGGCGCGAGCCGCCGAATTCGCGCGCGATGCGGCGGATGGTGGCGGCGGAGATGCCGGTGGTGTTCTCGGCCCATTCCGGGGTGCAGGCCCGGACTTCTTCCAGTTGCGCCTGGAGCACGGTCATCACCGGGCGCCCGTCCAGCATCAGGCCGGCCGGCGCGTGCAGCGCCGGATGGCAGGGGCGGCCCTCCGCGTCCAGGCCGTTTTCGTTGGTATAGGCCGGCACGCTGCGGATTTCCGAACTGCGTTCCAGCACCACGCGGGGTTGTCCCTTGGCGTCGAGCGCCAGGTGCAGTTGGCCCTTGGCGTCCTTGTAAGCCAGGAAGGGCATGTTGGAATGCTTGCGCAGGAAATCGGCGTCGTAGAGGCCCTCTTCCAGCATGGTCTTGAGCATGGCCAGCAGGAAGTCGAGGTCGGTGCCCGGCCGGATGGAAATCCACTCGTCCGCCTTGGAAGCCGTCTCGGACTGGCGCGGGTCGATGGCCACCACCTTGGCGCCGTTCTTGCGGCCCTGGGCGAAACGCACCATGCGGCAGGTCGACACCGCGCCGATCGAGGCATTGTTGGCGACGAACAGGATGTACTTGGCGTTGTCGAAGTCCGGCAATATCTCGTCGTGCACGTTGAAGGTGCCGGTCACCGCGTCGGTGCCCAGGTGGCCGTTGGTGACGCAGGCCTGCATCGGCGAGGCGATGATGTTGGGGATGCTGTTGGCGAGCGCGAACGGCACCGCCCAGTTCATGTAGAACACGCAGGAAGTCCAGCCGCCCACCATGGTCCACTCCCACGGCTGGAGGTTGGCGTCCTTCTGCTTCTTGGCGATGTAGGCGTAGGCTTCGTCCCAGGTTGCCTGGCGGAACTTCATCTCGCCGCGCTTGGAGCCTTCCACCCGGATCAGCGGCGTCTTCAGGCGGTCGGTGTCGTAGGTCTGGCGCAGCCCGGCTTGACCGCGCGCGCAGATCTTGCCGCGATTCAGCGTGGAATGGGGATTGCCGTCGAGCTTGACGATGCGCTTGACGCCGTTTTTGGTCTGGGTGGTAACGCGCAGATTGCACAGCGACGAGCAGAAGTTGCAGATGCTGTAGCTAGTGGCTTCGCCATCCGTAGCCCCGCTACCGCCGGCGATGGCCGGCTGGTTCAACAAGCCGGATGATTTCAATAGCGTCAATCCGGCAGCGCCCAACCCGGTCGCCTTCAAAAAGGTACGACGGGTCAGGCTTGGAAATTTCCAAGCCATATGCATTCTCCTTCATTTTTATAATCGATCCGCGACGACGAATCGCATGAGCAACTTGCAAAAAAAGGTTGATCCTAATCAATGAGGCAGCGGGAGGCATTGAGAATTCGCAATGCGGGAAAAATCACCTCACCCGGCGCTGGCGGCGCCTAGCGGTGGCTTGACAATGGATTCAAATACACTTGGACAAGCCGGTAAAGATGCATCCCATAGTTGACTTGAGTCATCTTCCATTGGAAAATTGATGTGCTTCTGAAAAAGGCTAACTCACTCGAAAGTCGAGGGCGCAAAATCACCGAGTCTACCGGACATCCGTCCCATGATTGCGGGGTTGCCAGGAATTAGGTACGGCAAGTATTTCATCGCCGCAAAGAAAACCTAAACGGGTAATTTCGCATGATCCCAAAATTTTGTATTTCATCAGTTTTTGCATATTTACAAGGCTCTGCAATTGGGCCTTCTCCGATTGCTTTTATTCATCCCGCGTTCCAAGAACATTAACGATTCAATAATTTTTCGCGCCGATAATTTCGGTCAGTGGAAACGAACGCGGTCGT
>JAGXQV010000192.1 GCA_018336195.1 Sulfuricella sp.
TAAATACCTGGAGAATCGCACGTACATCCTGATTCTGGAAAGCCAGCGAGAGCTTTTCACCGGAGTAGCCGGCCTTTGCGCTGGGCACCAGCTTATTCGGGTCGGCCTGCACTTTTTTGATATCGACAATGAACTGACGGTCCGCTTGGTATGCGGAATATTCCCACAGACCCTTGGACTCGATGCTCATGCGCACATTGTTGCCCTGCGTAAAGGTTTCCACGGTTTGCACGGGGGTTCCGAAGTCCACCACGTCGAGACGGCGTTCCTGGTCACGCACCAGCGTGGCATTGGAGAAATCCACCACCAGGTTGTTGCCCAGGTTGCGAATGTCGATCCCGGTATTGGGATCCGACAAATCGACGACAACCCGTCCTTCACCATTCGATCCCCGGCGAAAATCGACGTTGCGCAACGACTGCTTTTTGGGTTCGCCAAGCTTGGGCTCGGCAAAGCGTTGGGGGGCTCCGGGGCTGACCTTGACCGCTTCGGGATGGCTGATGATAAGAAGTACCTTGTTGCCGTCGACCTTGGTTTCGTACTCGCTCATCCGTGCCACATTGACAACCAAGCGGGTGCGGGTGCCGGATTGCACGATATTCAGGTTACGCAACTCAGTATCGCCGACATCGTAGGTATTTTTGCCGAGGGTGTTGGCGGTATCCGGAAAATCCAGCACGATGCGCGGGGGATTGTTTATGGCAAAACCAATCGGCGGATTTTGCAGAGGCTGATGCAGCCCGATTTTGAAGATGATTTTGCCGTTTTCCAGCTTGGTGTGCTCCAGGCTCTCGATGCTGTTGCGCGCGCCTCCGTCAACGGGGACCGGCGCTTCGGCGGCCAGTGCCGGCGCAACAACCAGCCATAGTGCGGCAAGCCAAGTTAGATAGCGGGTAAGAATCTTGAACGGGTTTACTATTTTCATGGCGACCTCTACTTCTTTTGTGCGGGCGGGGCTTGTTTGTCCGCTTCGTCCCCGACCAGCCTGATGCTGGTTGTTTTTTCAGTCCAGACGCCGGTATCTTCCTGGAAGAGTTCCGTCAGTCTGATTTCGGCATCGCCTACGTCGCGGATTACCACGTCGGTGACCATGCCGTAGTTCTGCCCTATGTAATTGCCGACTTTGACCTGATGCAAATCTCTTTCAGGCGTGACAACCAAGGCGTAATTGAGCTTTTCCTTTTGCAGGAACCCGACCATTCTCAAGCTCTCCAGCGGATAGGCTTCGAGCGGCTCCTTGCGACGGTTGGTATCGGGCTGCAGTCCGCTATTCTGGGCGGGCTTGGGGGTATCCTGCTTGCGCGGACGGAATGGATCGGCCAAGTCGAAAGCATTGTAGGCAAATGGTTCGTAAGGCTTCACCTCGGGCAGAACTTCCGCCTTGCCGCGCAAACCCTGTCCGGAGTTTTCCACGAATTGCTGGATATCTTCCATGCCGCTGCTGCCGCACGATGCGAGAAACAGGCAAAGCAATGCCGTCAGCCAGGTTCTCATTTATGCCCCCCCGCTCCCGCAGCAGGAGCTTTGGCAGCTTTTTCCTTATCGGCCTTTTCTTTGGCGGCCTTACGTTGCGTGGCGACTTCGTCCTCGTCCAGATAACGGTAGGTCTTGGCAATGGCGTCCAGAGCCAACAGCCCGTCCTTGCCAACTCCGGAAATAGCGATATTGTTAAGCGTGACGATCCGTGGAAGCTGGGAGATGTCGCTGGCGAACGCGCCTAGATCATGATACTTGCCGGTGATCCGGATGGTTATCGGCAACTCTGCATAAAACTCGGTAAAGTTTTCCTTGGCCTCCGGCTTGAAGAGCTCGAATTCGAGGCCACGTCCCAGCCCGGCCTGGTTGATATCGGTCAGCAAGGCGTCCATTTCTGATTTATTGGGCAATTGTTTGAGCAGCGCGCCGAACGCCTGTTCCAGATCTTTCAACTGCTGACGGTAGGTTTCCAGATTGATCGCCTGGCGCTTTTTGTCCATGAAAGTGGTTTTCAGCGTTTCTTCCTTCGCCTTGGCTGCATCCAGTTGTGCGACCTGATCACTCCAATCAAGCATGTAGCCGCCGAATAGCAACAGGCCGAACAATGCCAGCAACACCAGTGCCTTCGGCGCGGTCGGCCAATTGCCGATGTTCTTCGGGTCGAGATGTTTCCACTCTTCCAGAATCGCATTGAAATCCAGGTTCAAATTGGGCGCCTTCACGGTTTTTTGTCCTTGGCGTCGCCTTTTTTCTTCTTGTCGTCATCGGGCTGGATGATGGGCGTCATTTTCACGTTCAGGGAAAACTCGTTCAGCCTAATCTTTTCCACCATTGATGCCTTGGTTTCGATCAATTCCGGAGCTTCCAGCCACGGTGACGCTTCCAAGTTGCGGATGAACGTCGCGACCCGCGCGTTGGACTGTGCATACCCTTGAATATTGACGAGGCTACCGGTCTGCTTGATGGCCTTCAGATACACGCCGTCCGGCAACAAACGCACCATTTGGTCGAGCAGATGCACGGATTGTGCGCGATTGCCCTGCAACGTTTCCACGACCTTCTTGCGCGACAGCATGGCCTGGGTCTGTTCCTTGAGCTTTTTGATTTCGTCGATCTGCTTGTCGAGCTTGGTAATCTCGCCTTCCAGATAGGTGTTGCGGGCAGTCTGGTGATCGACCTTGCCGCCGATGATGCCATGCACCATGAAGACGATCAGGAGCGCCAGCACCGATATTGAAACCGCCAAAAAGACGAACTGACGCTGTCGTGCGGCTCGCTTGATTTCGCGATGGGGGAGAAGGTTGACGCGGATCATGTCGGATCGAACCTCCGCATCGCCAAGCCGCAGGCAATCAGCAGCGACGGGGCGTCGGATTCGAGTTGGCGGTTTTTCAGCTTGCTGCCCATGACCATTCCCTGGAAGGGATTGGCCAGCCGCGTATCGATCTGGGTGCGCCCGCCAACCGCGCCCTCCAGTCCGGGGATGCCGGCACATCCGCCGGCCAGCAGGATGTGATCGACGCGGTTGTATTGCGTCGATGAGAAAAAAAACTGCATGGCGCGCGCGACTTCCAGCCCCAGGGTTTCCATAAAGGGTTGCAACACCTCATCGGCGTAATTTTCCGGGAGATCCCCGCTACGCTTGGCGATTTCCGCCTCTTCCGCGGAAAGGCTGTAACGGCGCTGGATTTCCATGGTCAACTGGTTGCCGCCGAAGGTCTGTTCGCGCATGTACACCGATTGTTCGTTGAGCAACACGTTGATGTGCATCATGGTGGAGCCGATATCCACGATGGCCACCGTACGGTCGCGGCCAGCATTCGGCAAGTGGCGGATAATCAGGTCGGCGGCGGTCTGGGTAGCGTAGGTTTCCACGTCCATCACCACGGCTTTCATCCCGGCAGCCTCCACGGCGGCCACCCGGTCTTCGACTTTTTCCTTGCGCGACGCGGCGATCAGCAACTCGACCTCGCTGCCATCGCCGGGAGCCGGGCCGATAATCTGGAAATCCAGATTCACTTCATCAAGCGAAAAGGGGATGTACTGGTTGGCTTCGGTTTCCACCTGCATTTCCAGCTCTTCTTCGCGCAAACCGGCGGGTACCACGATTTTCTTGGTGATAACGGCGGCGGCGGGCAGCGCCACGGCGGCGTTCTTGACACGCGAGCCGGTGTGTTTCCAGGCGCGCCGCACGGAATCGCCGACCGCGTCGAGGTTGGCAATATTTCCGTCGGTCACGGCGTCGCGCGGCAAGGGCTCGATGGCGTAGTGTTCCAGACGATACTGGCCTTTTCCGGCGTCAGCCAACTCAACCATCTTGACCGAGGACGAACTGATGTCGACCCCGATCAACGGCGGCGCCTTGGCTTGAAGGAAGTCCAGTTGAAAATCGAATTGCAAAACAAAGCCCCTTTTTTTTCGCGGAAATCACACGCAATACAGACAATCTACATTAAATGCTAGCAACAAGTGTTTACACTGTAAAGCAATTTTTGTGAAGTTTCGCATTGTTTTTGCAAGCGCATATAATACGTGCCTTTAATTACCACATGCGGCTTTGGAAAATGCAACGAAAATGGTGGCTTTACCCCCTCCTCGCATCCCTGGTTGCGGGTGGACTGGCGGCCGCCCTGCTGGCTTTCGCTGCGCTGCTCGCCATCCCCAACCTGCCTTCGCTGGAAGCGCTCACCGATTACCGGCCTAAAATTCCATTGCGCGTCTATACCTCGGACGGCGCACTGATCGGCGAGTTCGGCGAGGAACGTCGCGCCCTGGTAAAAATCGAGGCCGTCCCCAAGCTGATGCGTCAAGCCATCCTGGCTGCCGAGGACGATCGCTTCTACTCGCACGGCGGCGTCGATTATTTGGGCGTGGCTCGCGCGGCACTCGCCAACCTGTCGTCGGGCGGTGCACGGGAAGGTGCGAGCACCATCACCATGCAGGTGGCACGCAATTTTTTTCTGTCCAGCGAAAAGACCCTGACCCGCAAGTTCTCAGAGGTATTGCTGGCGTTCAAGATCGAGCACTACCTCAGCAAGGATCAGATTCTCGAACTCTACATCAACCAGATTTACCTGGGGCAACGCGCCTACGGCTTTGCGGCGGCCGCACAGGCCTATTTCGGCAAACCACTGGAAAAACTGAATGTCGCGGAATTCGCCATGCTCGCCGGCCTGCCCAAGGCTCCGTCGCGCTACAACCCGGTCGCCAATCCGAAACGCGCCAAACTGCGCCAGCAATACGTGCTGCGCCGGATGCACGACCTGCGTTACATCGCCGACGCGGATTTCCAGGCCGCGCAACGCTTCCCGCTGACGGTTCATCACGATACCCAGGCTTTCGAAGTAAAGGCCGACCACGTCGCGGAAATGGTCCGCCAGGCCATGTTCGAGCAATATCGCGACTCCATTTACAGTAGCGGATTGAAGGTTTACACCACGCTGCGCCGCGCCGACCAGGAAGCCGCCAATCTCGCTCTGCGCCAGGGTGTGCTCGATTACGACCGGCGCCACGGTTACCGCGGCCCGGAAGGTTACATCGATATTCCCGGCACGCCGTCCAATTTGGAAGAACTGCTCGAAGACGCTCTTTCGGAGTCCGACGAGAGCAATGATTTGCTCCCCGCCGTGACGCTGGAAGCCTCCCCCAAGGAACTCAAGGCTTACGTGCGGGGTGGAGAAACCATCGTCATCCCCGCCGACGGACTGAAATTCGCCGCCAAAGCCCTTTCCGACAAAGCCGAAGGCAAGGCCCGCCTGCGCCGTGGCTCGCTGATTCGCGTGCGCAAGGACGACAAGGGCAACTGGCAGATCGCCCAGTTGCCCCTGGTCGAGTCCGCACTGATCTCGATGGACCCGAGCAGCGGCGCGGTACGGGCACTGGTCGGCGGATTCGATTTCAACCGCAGCAAGTTCAACCATGTCGTTCAGGCGTGGCGGCAACCGGGGTCGAGCTTCAAACCGTTCATCTATTCGGCTTCCCTGGAAAAGGGCTTCACCCCCGCCACCGTCATCAACGACGCGCCCATCGTGCTCGACCCTTTCGATACCGGTGGACAGGTGTGGGAACCGAAAAACTTCGACGGCGAATTCGCCGGGCCGCTGCGCATGCGCACGGCGCTCACCAAGTCGAAGAACCTGGTTTCCATCCGCATCCTGCAAGCCATCACCCCGCAATACGCGCAGGATTACGTCACCCATTTCGGCTTCACCGCCGAGCGCCACCCGCCTTACCTGACCATGGCGCTGGGCGCCGGCTCGGTGACGCCGCTACAGATGGCAACCGCTTATTCGGTATTCGCCAGCGGCGGCTATCGCCCCAAACACTATTTTATCGAGCGCGTCGTCGATGCGCGCGGCACCCTGCTGCTCCAGGCCAAGCCCCAGATTGCCGGGGAAGAAGGCAGCGAGCGGGTGATCGACCCGCGCAACGCCTGGATCATGACCAGCATGATGCAGGACGTGGTGCGCTTCGGCACTGCGGCCCGCGCCATGCAACTCAAGCGTAACGACCTGGGCGGCAAGACCGGCACCACCAACGATCAGGTTGACGCTTGGTTCGCCGGTTTCAATGCCGGGCTGGTGGCCGTGACGTGGATCGGCTTCGACCAGCCGCGCTCCCTGGGCGGCGCGGAAACCGGCGCGCAGGCAGCCCTGCCGATCTGGATGAACTACATGGGTAAGGTGTTGAAGGACGTGCCTGAATCCATACTTCCCATGCCGGAAGGCATTACCGTGGTGAAGGTCGACCCGCACAGCGGCGCCCGCTCGGGGAACGGCATCCCGGAATTCTTCTACCGGGAAAACCTCCCGGACGACAACGACGCCAGCGCAAAGATTCACGACGACGCCAAGGACCAACTGTTTTGAATCAATTCGAACACAACGGCAAGCGCAACCAGATGCGCCAGTCCCTGGCCTATCTCGCCGCCCGCCTGATGTCGGAGGACGGCACCCTGGATTTCGCCGCGGCGAAGCGCAAGGCCGCCCGCCAACTGGGCGCCCCGGATACCCAAAGCTTGCCGGCCAACAGCGAAGTCGAGCGCGAGTTGCGGGCTTACCAGACGCTTTATCAAAAGGACGAGCAAAGTGAGCGCTTGCGCGTGCTACGCCAGGATGCGCTGGGCGCAATGCGTTTGTTCGAGAGCTTCGACCCCCATCTCACCGGGTCGGTACTGGAAGGTACCGCCGCCCGCCATTCCAACATCAATCTGCATTTGTTTTGCGACAGCTTGAAAGATGTCGAATTATTCCTGCTGAATCGCAACATTCCCTATGAAAGCGCGGAGAAACGCTTTCGCTTCGGTGACGAAAGCCGCACCGTACCGACCTTCCTGCTTGGCGGCGAGCACGGAGAAATCGAGTTGGCCGTGTTTTCTTCCAACGACCTGCGCCAAGCGCCGCGCGGCCCGATCAGTGGAAAAGCGATGGAGCGGGCACGAATGAAGCAGGTCGAAGCATTGATAGGCATGGACTAAACACATATACTTGGGAACCGTTTTTAATTAAATGTCATAAATTGCGGCACTGAATTCCACCCGCCGGATAGACTCTAACTTATCGCTTCAATGGCAACTCCCCGCTCCCACCCAACGATGGACATAAGCCCCAACGACGCCAGCAAATACCTGGTCGAGTCGAGCAAGGAGGTTGCCTATATTTTGCGGGCGATCATGCAAAGAGGGGAGCGCATCACCGCCCACTTCAACCAGGGCGACGACATGATGCTCACCTCGATCATCGAAGTGGACGCCGACAGCGAAGAGGTGATTCTGGATTACGGCGCCAACGAGGCGCTGAACCGCAAGATTCTCGAAGTCCATCGGGTGATTTTCATCACCTCGCAGGACAAGGTGCGGGTGCAGTTTCTCGCGACCCGGGTGGAAAAGGTAAATTTCGAAGGACGACCGGCATTCAGGATCAGCCTGCCGGATTCGTTGATCAAGCTACAGCGCCGCGAATATTTCCGGCTTGCCACGCCGATCACCAAGCCGCTGATCTGCTCGATCCCGCTCGAAGAGGGAAAGAAGCTCGACATCAGCGTTGCCGACATCAGCATCGGCGGTATCGGCATCGTCAATCCGCCGGCCAATTTCACGTTCGACCCAGGCACCAGCTATCAGGGCTGCCACTTCACCCTGCCGGACATCGGCACCATCGTCACCACCCTGCAAATCCGCAATGCTTTTGAAGTCACGCTGAAAAGCGGCTTGCACACCTGGCGTGCCGGCTGCATGTTCATCAACCTGCCCGGCACCATGCAATCGATGATCCAGCGCTACATCATCAAGCTGGAGCGCGAACGGCGCGCACTCCAGATCGATGCCGACTGAATCAGCCTTCTTTCAGCCAACGTGCGGCATCCAGCGCGAAATAGGTCAAAATCCCGTCCGCCCCGGCACGTTTGAATGACAGCAGAGCCTCTAGTACGCACGCCTTTTCGTTGAGCCAGCCGTTGGCCGCCGCCGCCTTGAGCATGGCGTACTCACCGCTGACCTGGTACACATAGGTCGGCGCCTTGTATTCGCCCTTGACCCTGCGCACGATGTCCAGATAGGGCATTCCCGGCTTGACCATCACCATGTCGGCGCCTTCCTGCAAGTCCAGGCCGACTTCCCATAACGCCTCGTCGCTATTGGCGGGATCCATCTGGTAGGTGTACTTGTTGCCGGTGCCGAGATTGGCTGCCGACCCCACCGCATCGCGGAACGGCCCGTAAAAGCTCGACGCATACTTCGCCGAATAGGCCAGGATACGGGTATGAATCCGTCCGGCCCCATCCAGCGCCGCGCGAATCGCTCCAATACGCCCATCCATCATGTCCGAGGGAGCAACCACATCGGCACCGGCAGCCGCGTGGCAAAGCGCCTGCTTGACCAATACCGCGACGGTTTCGTCGTTGAGCACATAGCCACTGGCGTCGATCAAGCCATCCTGGCCATGACTAGTGTAGGGATCGAGGGCAATGTCGGTAATCACCCCGAGTTGCGGAAAGCGTGCTTTCAAAGCCTGCACCACCCGCGGCACCAGCCCATCGGGATTGTAGGCTTCCGCGGCGTCGAGACTTTTCAGCGGGGTGTCGACCACTGGGAACAATGCCAGTGCCGGGATACCCAGCGCGACGCACTGCTCCGCCTTCACCAGCAAATGATCGAGAGTCTGGCGCACCACGCCGGGCATGGAGGAAACCTCTTCGTGGCGATCCTTGCCGTCCAGGACGAACACCGGGTAAATCAGATCGTTCGGCGTCAACGCCGATTCGCGCATCAGGCGGCGGGAGAAATCGTCGCGCCGCATCCGGCGCATTCGTTTGGCAGAAAATTGTCCCAGGGGAATCATGGTTGAGCCTTCCGTTTTTCAGTGAAAATCGGAAGGAATTATACCTTGTGGCGGGCTTGCAAACCGTTCAAAATTTTTTTGAACTTTTCTGAAAAAGGCGGTTCTTACGTTGCAGACGATACCCTTTCGTCTCCCGCTTCTCCTCCCTGAGCGGGTGCCTTAACCCCTCTATGTTAAGGCTTTTTTGCCCCCGGTTTCCCCTTTACCGGGGGCTTTTTCTTTCTACTCCGCCCCCTGGGTTTCCTCGCCGCCGCCCAGCAGTCTGGTTAGCGCAACCTCGGCTTCTTCCAGCCCCAGCCTTTTCAGACTGGAGAAAAGCTGCACGGTACATTGGGGATATCCGTCGCGCAATTCAGCACGCACTTTGCGCAAAGTGTCGGTCGCTTGCTGGCGACTCAACTTGTCGGACTTGGTAAGGAGGATATGAACCGGCTTGCCGGTGGTGCCGAACCATTCCAGCATCTGCCAATCCAATTTGGTCAAGGGATGGCGCGCATCCATGATCAGCACCAGGCCATTCAAGGCGGCGCGCGACATCAGGTAGGTACTCAGAATATGCTGCCAGTGGAGGCGGATTTTATCCGGCACGTCGGCGTAGCCATAGCCAGGCAAATCGACCAGGTAACGATCCGCGCCGAGTTCGAAGAAATTGATGAGTTGGGTACGGCCCGGCGTTTTGCTCACATAGGCAAGCCGGTTGCGGTTCGCCAGGGTATTGATGGCGCTCGATTTACCGGCGTTGGAACGTCCCGCAAAGGCGATTTCGATGCCGCCATGCGCGGGCAAATCGGACATGGCATTGGCGGAAGTAAGGAACGTAGCGTGCTGAAACAAAGACATAATGATTGAGGGTATCCCGAATCCAGTAAAAAAACGTGTTGGTTAACGGTTGCTCGTCCGCCCCACCGGCGCGATGGTAAACCGGTTCCGCTCCGCTTGCCAGTGTTAGTCCTTCCCCCCCCGCCCTCAAACCTTGAAGCGCTGAATCTGGTCGCGCAGAGCTTCCGCCGTGTGGTTGAGTTCTTCGGTGGCTTTCCAGGCCTGTTGCGCGGAACGGGTGTTTCCCTCAATCAGGGCGGAGATTTGTTCCATGTTCTTGGCCACATCCTCGGTGGCTACCGATTGCTGCATGGCGGCCGAGGCGATGTGTTGCGCCATGCCGGAAACCTCGGTGCTGGTGGCGGTGATTTGGTCGAGGCTCTTGCCGCTGGCATTCATCAAGGCAATGCCTTCCTCGACTTCCTTGACCGCCAGGTTCATCGAGGTGACCGCGGATTCGGCGGTGGACTGGATTTCGCTGACGGTGCGGGTAATGTCGGTGGTGCTGGTGGCGGTGCGCTCGGCGAGCTTGCGCACTTCGTCGGCCACCACCGCGAAGCCGCGTCCCTGCTCCCCGGCACGGGCGGCTTCGATGGCCGCGTTGAGCGCCAGCAGGTTGGTCTGATCGGCGATTTCCTTGATGGTGTTGGTAATCTCGCCGATGCGCTGAATCGCGTTGCTGAGTTCGGTAATGGTGCCGCTCGACGATTGGACGGCATCCACGACCCGCGAGGTGGCGGTAATGCTTTTCGACATCTGGGTGATGCTGCCGGCCACGATGGCTTGCGAATTGGCCGCCGCCTGGGCGGTGCCTTCGGCGCTGGAGGCCACTTCGGTGACGGACTGGCTGACTTCCTCCATGGCCGCCGCGACCGACTGCACTCGGTCGTGCTGGTTTTCCGAATGTTCCACTACCTGGAACATCTCCGCATTGAGCCGGGTGGATTGCGCGTCGATCTCGCTCGACGCGCGCACCACGTTGCCGATGATGTTCTTGAGTTGGTCCTGCATGGATGCCAGGGCGATCATCACTTGGCCTACTTCGTCGCGGCTGGTCAAGTGGATGGTTTCGGTCAGGTTACCCAGGGATATCTCCTGGAAATGCCCGATTGCCAGGCTCAACGGATGGACGATGGAACGGATCAACAGCACCGCCGAAATTATTGCCAGCAGGATGCCGATAATCGTGCCGCCGATGGCGATATTGCGGATCAGCACGTAGCGCTCGAGCGCATGATTGTATTCGGCCTTGGCGGTATCCAGGGTTTTTTGCAGGAGGGTGTCGGCATCGCCCACCGCGACCTTATACAACGGGTTGATCTTTTTCAGGAGAATCTCGTTGGTGTGGTCAAAGTCGCCTGCTAGCAGGGCTTCGTGCGCCGCCGCCAATCCCTCGCTAACGAACTGTCCGCGCGATGCAGCATATTTGTCAGCCAGCGTCTGCTCTTCGTCAGTGAGATGGCGTGTCTTGTATTCCGCGACGATGGCGGTGATTTCGTCGCGGTTCTTGACGATGACGTCGGCATGCTGCGTTACCGGGTGGTCGTGCATTTTCACGAACGGGCTATCCGGCTTGTGCTGCAAGGCTAGCATGATCTGCGCGCGGTTTTCGTTCATCAGCAGCATGATGCGCCCGATCATCTTGGTGGGTTCCAGGCGATTGGTGTAGGTTTCCTCCAGCGACTTGTTGGCCATCACGATCCCGCCCAGCCCGATTGCGCCGCCGGCAAGCATCATGACCGCCATGAATGCCATGATCATGGCGAGACGGGATTTAACGCTGATGTTACTCAAAAAGCCCATTTTTTTCTCCTTGGTACGGACCTGATTTTTCGAAAGGATCGGGAAATGCCGGACGCCGTCGTTGAATCACGGCAGGTGAGCGGGTTTGAGCAGGAGGCGGAGCGACGCGAGGAAACAGACTAATTCCGCGCCCAATTGGGTACGGATGGAAAACGCGACAAGCATAATTTCGGGAAACCCTGGATTTCGTTATCCGCACCGCGGGCGGTGCGATTGTTGATCCGGCAATCCCTCGATCATGAAGCGGCACTTTTTAGATCGGGACTTTGCGACCCAGCCTTTCGGTCAGGATGGCCCTTTACAGAAGTAAGAGGCATTCTTCATGAATTTTATCGAACAGTCAAATAATTCACGCCGAGGTCACTCACGCTGTGAGTTTTCGAAAAAAGCGGCGCACGCAAAACTGACTATCGGAAAAGCATCGGCTACAATTCAACCACCGCAACCGAAGACCCCCGACCGCATGGTTCCCCACCTTACTACCGCCCTGACCGGGCCGCTGCTTTATCTGGAACAGCATATCCTCGACAACCAGGCCGCCATCGAACACTGGTTCCGGGGGCGCTGGCTGCGCCACAACGCGCCGTTTTACGCCTCCGTCGACTTGCGCAACGCCGGCTTCAAACTGGCGCCGGTGGATACCAACCTGTTTCCCGGCGGTTTCAACAATCTCAACCCGGATTTCCTGCCGCTGTGCGTGCAGGCGACCATGTCGGCGGTGGAGAAAATCTGCCCGGTTGCGCAGCGTTTCCTGCTGATTCCCGAGAACCATACCCGCAACACCTTTTACCTCTCCAACGTCGCCGCGCTCAGCGCCATACTGCGCCAGGCCGGCATGAACGTGCGGATCGGATCGCTGTTGCCGGAAATCACCGCGGCCACCCGTCTCGACCTGCCCAACGGCGCGACGCTGACCCTGGAGCCGGTCAAACGGGTTGATGACCGGCTGGTGCTGGACGATTTCGAACCCTGCGCGATCCTCCTCAACAACGATCTCTCCGCAGGGATTCCAGAGATCCTCAAGAATCTCGAACAGTTCGTCATTCCCCCGCTCCACGCCGGTTGGGCGACGCGCCGCAAGAGCAACCACTTCGCCGCCTACAACCGGGTTGCCGAGGATTTCGCCAAGCTGCTGCACATCGATCCGTGGCTCATCAACCCGTTTTTCGCCCAATGCGGCCACATCGATTTCCAGGAGCGCCAGGGCGAGGAATGCGTGGCTGCGCACGTCGACGACATGCTCCAGGACATCGCCGAGAAATACCGCGAATACGGGGTCGAGCAGGATCCCTTCGTGATCGTCAAGGCCGACGCCGGCACCTACGGCATGGGGATCATGACGGTCAAGGACGCCAGCGAAGTGAAAGGCCTCAACCGCAAGCAGCGCAACAAGATGGCGGTCATCAAGGAAGGCCAGCCGGTCAGCGAGGTGATCGTCCAGGAAGGCGTATATACCTTCGAGAATCTCAACGGCGCGGTCGCCGAACCGGTGGTGTACATGATCGACCACTTCGTCGTCGGCGGCTTCTACCGGGTTCACACCGGACGCGGCCAGGACGAGAACCTCAACGCGCCGGGCATGCGTTTCGAACCGCTGGCTTTCCAGACCGCCTGCACCCTGCCCGATTGCAGCGCCGCCCCCGACACCGCGCCCAACCGTTTCTACGCCTATGGCGTGGTGGCCCGCCTCGCCTTGCTGGCGGCGGCGCTGGAACTGGAAGACACCGAAGCGGCGGATTAACTCCCGCGTCCCAAAAACGTCGCCACCTGCCTTTCGAAGCGCTGTTGTGCCTCGGCGACGCGCCGTCGTTCCTTCCCCACGATGCGCAGGCGCCAGCCCAGAAACCCCGCCACTCCCGCCCCTAGCAGCCATACCGGCCAAGCGCTGGGAAGGGCCGAATACACCGACGCCAGGATGGCAACGGCCAAGCCCAAGCGGTACGGCTGGAAGAAAATGGCGTTGATCCGCTCGGCGTGTTCCAGGCGGTTGAGCATTTGCTCCAGTTGCAGGGCGAAGCGCAGCAAGCGTTCGATGACCTCGCGTAGCGCTTGGTAATCCGCCCCGCTGTAGCCGAACCCCAGCGCCCACGAGGCGATTTCGCCGAAGCGGTCGAGCGCTTGGCGCAAATCGCCCAGGTTGTCGGGGCGCAGGCCGTGGTTGGCGAGGTTGTCGGCAATTTCATTGAGGCTGCTTTCCAGGCGGGTGCGGATCAGGCGCAGATTCATCTCGCGGCTGCGCTCGGATTCGCCGCGCCGGTCCTTTTCCGCCGCCGCGTCTTCCACGGCGAAAGGCAACAGCGTCTCGGCGGCCAGCAGCGCGCCGGGATCGAGGCGCGCCGTGTCGCCCAGCGCTTCGAACCACTCGCAGTAGCCGGCGATCTCTCCCGTCGCCGCAATGATCCGGCTGCGCTGGTTTTCCACGAACGCCGGATCGAACAGCGCCAGCAACAGCCGGGCGTTCTGGCCGCGCCGCGCCGGCAGGGCGATGCGCAGGGGGCGTGAATACACGGCGTCGTCGAAATTCAGGTAGGCGCCGGCCGCCTCGTTGTTCAGCGATTTAGGGGTGGTGCGCCAAGTTTCCTCGGCATGGTGGGCGGTTTCCCAGAATTCGCAGTAGCGCTGCCAATAGCCGCGCCAGCCGGCATCGACCGCCTGCAGGTCGGCTTTCCCGGCGGCGCCGCAGGCCGCCAGCACCGGCTCGGCTATCAGGCTTTCCAGCCAGTCCAGCGCCGCCTCGTTCTTTTCCAGGGAGAGCCGCGCCGCCGCCAGCAGGGTGGCGCGGCTGAGCGGCTGACGCCGCCACACGGCGGGCATGTCCGGCGCCGCGGCGAGGAGAAAACGCAGCAGGCGCAAATCGTCGCTCACCCCGCGTTCTTCCATGATGTCGGCGAGGCGCCGCAGCAGGTTGTGATCGTGGAGTTGCTTGTCGATCCACGCGGCAATCGCGCCGCGCCGCAAATCCTTGAGCGCGTCGTCCCAGTTCTTCGCCAATGCCAGCGCCAGTTCTCCGGCAGTGGCGCATTGCGCCGCGCCGATGCGGTATGGCGTCACCGTTCCGGCGGGGCGGATGTCGTCGCCGGGATCGGGGAGCGTCGCATCGTTGTTCAGCCAGCGCGCCACCTCGTTGCGCCCCCAGCGCCGTTGCGGGTCGCGCAGCAACAGGCCGCGGCACAGCTTGCGCAGATCGTCGTCGAAAACGCTACGCACATCCACCGACGCGGTAGCGAGGCGATGATTGATCACCTGTTCCGACAGCCCGGCGAAAGGATGGCGTCCGGCGGCGGCTTCCAGCGTCATCATGCCCAGCGCCCACCAGTCGGATTTCTCATCGAGCACCCCGGACAACGCCTCGGGCGCGGCATATTTGGCGGTATGCACCGCCCCGGTGAACAACAGCGTGGCGTCGCGCAACGAAGCGGTGCCGAAATCGGAAAGCACCAGATCGAGCGGTTCCAGCGTGCGCAACAGAATGTTCTCGGGTTTCAGGTCGCGGTGCAGGATGCGCCGCGCATGGATTTCCGCAATCGCCGCGCCGATTTCCCGGACGATCCAGCGGATCCGCTCGCGGCTTAACAGCCCCGCCTCCAGCAGGCCGCGCAAGCTGCCGTGAGCGCAGTACTCCATCAACTCATAAGCGTAGCCGTCCGATTCACCGAACTCATAGAGCCGCACCACATGCGGCTGCGCCGCCCCGGCGACGCGTTGCAACAACTCCGCATCGGGGCGGATACCCTTGCGGTACAGTTTGACGATGCGTTTTTCGCGACTCTCCAGGCTTTCCACCAGCAGCACATCGGCCTCGCTGCCCTGCGCCGGCAAAGCCTCGACCAGACGGTAGGCAGCGCGCAGAGCGCTCGGCAAAGGATAGCGCCAACTCTCGCCGGAAGGCGCACCAATAGGCGATGTAGCCAACAACGGTCGATTGCAATAAAGGCACCGGGTTTCCCCCGGCGGGTTGGGCTGCGCACAATCGGGGAAAGGACAAACGTTCGGTTCGGCACGCGCCATCCCCTCCTTCACCAAAGGGGGGCTAGGGGGGATTTCAACAGGGGCGGACTCGTCGTCCGCGGCTGGCGCCGCCTTGAGCGAATAATCCACCGCGACCAGCGACGCCCCGCAAACGCATACCGAATTCGCGGCGGGATTTTCCGTTTCGCAGACCGGGCAGAGGCGGATGTATTCCTGAGGCATGTTCAATTCCGACAAGTCATAGCGCTGCTGTGAAAACGGCACCATCCCAAAACTTCCTTCTATCCGGCCTTGCCGAATTATAGGATTGGCCTGGTTAAGAGAAAGCTTTGGGTTTGTTGGGCTTCGTTCCTCCCCAACCACATGGCTGGGGCTGCGCTTGCTGAGTCTGCAGCCTCCTGCGACAACTTACTCAACCACGGAAAAAGTGTTTCCCGTGATTTCAACTCAAGCCTGTACGGGATGTGATCTTTTAGATGCCTATCCTCCAATAGGCGTGGCGCAAAAGTAGAAGTTGTGGTTATTACGCCTTTTGATACATTTGGGTCTAATGAGATTACACCAATCATTGCCCTCACTTCTTCTGCGGTAACAACATGGCCAGGTTTGTATGCCTTGACCTGATCTACAATACGAATGGAGCCAACTCCATATTTGCAAGCAATTACATCGCGTCCCTTATCGCCACTTCGCGGCGTCAACTCAACCTGATCAAATCCTGCACGAGACCAAGCACCCGCAATAATTTCTTCCCATTTACGCGGCCCAATTTGGTATGCGCCCTCTGGGTCTTTCAACAAAATTCGCACAATTTCCAACCAAGCATCTGCAATGTAAGTAACAAGATCGCCTTCAGTTGTTTTTTCAATGGGTTCGAGAACAGATTTCAAGGTGATTTCGGGTAATGCTTGCGCCTTATCTGAACTGAAATCCTTCGGATTTACGTTGGCGGCGATCGGCTTATTATTCGCTCCAACCTGAACATCAAAGCTGACTTCATTTCCTGGATGAAGGAGGTCAAACGTTTTCAGCCCACCGATGCATTTACTCCAGTGAAAGAAAATATCATCTGATAATTCCGGTGAATTAATAAATCCGAATCCTCTTGATTTCATTGTGGTAATTAAACCAAGCACTTTCTATTCTCCGTCCCTAAACAAATATCAAGCGGGGATAATATTTATCGCAGCCTGGTATGGGGGCACATTTTTTGCGTACCCTGGCAGGCTTGAATTTCTTGGCTGAATTAGGCGTCATCCTCGTCGCGCAGGGTGCGCACGACTTCGGCGGCACTGGTTGCGGCGGGCGGCATCCCGGCGCGTAGGGCGCTACGGTCGGGAAATGGCGAAAAAGCCAGGGGCTGAACCAGCTTGGCGACCGGTTTGCCGTGACGGAAAATCATGACCTCCTCGCCATTGGCCACGGCATCCAGCAATTGGCTGATTTTCTCGCGAGCTTCGCGGACGTTGACGGTTTGCATGGTGTGTTCTCGCTTGCCGAATAGGTGTACACGGCGATTGTACGCTGGCCGCTGGTGGTCAACAACGATCCTACAACCTCAGCGCCGCCACGAAACCTGCTCCAGCGTCAGCCCACGGCTGCGGCACAGGGCTTCGAGTTGCGCCATGTCGTCGCGCTCGGGAATGCCGATCATCCAGATACGTTGGCCTTCCACGGCGACCTGGATGCGCTTGTCTTCGGCTGGGGCATCGAGATAGGGCGCGTAACGCTCGCGCCCCAGTTCGGAGAGCGGCAGCAGCGCCTGGTTGGTCGAGCCGCGCCAGATTTTGCCGAGCGGCAGACCGTCGGCATAAGGTTCGGGAATCACCGCATCGAGCAGGGCCAGCAGCTTGGCGTGGCGCTGTTGCAGGGTGGCGAGCGGGTAGCCGCTGTAACAGAGGATGTCGAAATCCAGCCCGGATTGCTTGCGCCAGGTGTGCAAGCCCTTGAGCAGCGCCGCCAGCCCGGCGGCCTGGTCGAACGGTTCGCCGCCGCTGATGGTCACGCCGTCCGGGGCGGGAGCGGTTTTGCGGCACCAGGCGAGCAGATCGGCGACTTTCATGGCGCGCGCCGGGTCGCGCTCCCAGGTATCTTGCGACACACAGCCCCGGCAGCGCAGGGTGCAGCCTTGCAGCCACAAGCCGAGACGCTTGCCGGGGCCGAGCACCGTGACGGGGTAATGGGCTTTGTTGAGCTGGAGAGTATTCATGGACGGTCGAGAGGCCACTGCCCTCTCCCCAACCCCTCTCCCGATTTCGGGAGAGGGGCTTTCAGGTTGTTGGGTGGGATTAACCAGAGCACGTTCAAACCGCGCCGTTCTGCTCCCCTCGCCCACGAGTAGTGGGAGAGGGGCCGGGGGAGAGGGTAACCGCCAAGCGGATTTGCTCCAACACTTCCTCCAACTGTTGCAGGACTACGTTGTTCCAGAATCGCAACACCGCGTAACCCTGGTTCCGCAGCCACGCATCGCGGCACTGGTCGTATTCCGTCTGTTCCGCATGTTGGCCGCCGTCTATTTCGATAATCAGCCGTTGCTCAAGGCACACGAAGTCGACGATATAACGGCCTACCGGTTTTTGGCGCTTGAATTTCAAATCCATGAAACGATGCGCCCGCAGGTGAACCCATAGCTTTTGTTCAGCGTCGGTCTGGCCGGCGCGCAGCGCCTTGGCGTTAAGCAGTTGCTTTTCGTTGCTCATGGCGCGGTTTTCTCAAGTTCCACCACCCTCTCCCCAACCCCTCTCCCGACTTCGGGAGAGGGGCTTCTGGCTCCCCTCGCCCACGGGAGTGGGAGAGGGGTTGGGGAGAGGGTTGGTGGCATATCGACACACTCACAAAATCACTCCAGCACCACGCTGACGATGCGGTTTTCGTCCTCGGCGATGTCTTGCACCGTGACCGTGGTACGGCCTTCCAGGTTCAGGCGGAACAGGGCGCGCCCGAGCGGGTTGATGAAGCTCGATTCAAGCTGATTGCCGATGCCGCGTCCGCCGTTGGAGAGGTCGCGGGTGCACATTTCCATGAGCCTGGCGCGCACGGGATCGGCCAGCGCCAGTTCGACCTTGTGTTCCTCGCGCACCCGATTCACGATGTTGCTGAGCATTCCCGCGAAAATCAGTACGGCGACCGGCGGGGTGATGAAGTTGAATACCACGATGTTGTCGCCGATGCGGTTGAGGATTTCCGGGCGCGCCAGGCGGAATTTGAAATAGTCCTGGATCGCGCCGCGCACCTTGCTTTCCACCACGTCGTAATGGTCGCCCGGCGCGACATTCTGGACGCGCCGTCCGTGTTCGTCCTCGACGAATATCCCCAGGTTGGAGGTGAAAATGAGGATAGCTTCGGAGAAGTACGCGGTATCGCCGCGCCCGTCGGTGAGGCGCCCGTCTTCGAGGATTTGCAGGAATTTGTCGAGGATGCGCGGATGGGCTTTTTCGATTTCGTCGAAGAGGATCACGCTGAAGGGCTTTTCGCGCACCGCGTTGGTCAGTTCGCCGCCCGCGTCGTAGCCGATGTAGCCGGGCGGCGCGCCGAGTAGCCGCGCACTGGCGTGTTCTTCGGCGAATTCGCTCATGTCGAAGCGCAGGTAAGCGCGCTCGTTGCCGAAGATCAGTTGGGTGAGGGTCTTCGCCAGTTCGGTCTTGCCCACCCCGGTGGGGCCGGCGAAGAACAGCACGCCGCGCGGACGATTTCCGGCGGAACGCGCCTGCGCGCCGGTCAGACCCATCACCGAGCGCATCAGGATGTCGATGGTCTTGGTCGCCGCCTGGGGCTGGCCTTTCACCCGGTCTTCGAGGAAGGGCGCGGCATCGGCGATTTTCTCGCGCAGATAGGCTTTCTTCCAGGGGTTTTCGCTGATGCCCACCTTGAAACACTGCACCGCATCGTCCACGTCGCGAAAGGCGATGCCCTGGCGATCCGCCAACTGGGCGATGTCGCTCATGTCGCTTAAAGCCAGTCCGTCGGTCGAGTCGGCGAACAGCTTGCGGTATTTGGTGCGTTCCTCGTCGCTGCCCGCGGCATGACCGGCAAAGCGCCCGCCCACAATGTCGGCGGTGGCGGCGCGGGTCTCGTAATCCGGCAGGGTGGCGGTAAGGGTGCTGATGCGCGCGCTGTCCAGGGCAAACCAGGAAGGCAAATCCTGGGCGCGGTTGACCAGCCAAATGACGGGATTGAAGCGCGCCTTGCCCAGCGGCGTGTTGATGTCCGCGCCGCGCGGCACAATCGGGTTGGCGGCCAGCGACATGCGTTCCGCAGCCACGAAAAAGCGGTGCTCGGTGGCGTCGAGATGGTCGGGCTGACGCACCAGCCGCGAGGCGAAATCCACCACCAGCGCGCAGCGCGCCTCACGCAAGCCGGGCAGCTTTTCCATCATGCCGCTCAAGCCTTCCAGGCTCATCGGCATCGCCCCGTCCTGGAGCTTGAGGTCGAAGTGCTTGGTCGCCAATTCCACCGCCTCCGGCTCGTTGGGATAAGGCCGCAAGCCCTCCACCGGGTTGTACACCAGCAGATAACGGTAGCCTTCGCCATGCAGGACATTCCACAGGCAACGCAGCAACGGCGCCAGGGTCGCGCCGTCCTGAAAGGGGGTGAGGAAGCTGTCGCGAATATTCCCGGCAACGATGAATTGCGAGCGGATCGGCAGCAGCCGTTCAAGGTCTTTGATCCAGCGTGGGGACATGGGATATGCCGCTTTCGGTGGTTGGATCGGGGGATTTTAGCGCGGCTGGCGGGTTCTTCGGGAGATTTTGAAGCAGCGAGTCTTGATGAGGGATTGCTTGGGGGCGGTCGACCGACTTCAACAATGAGCTTGAAGGCGAGGTGTTTACGGGTCTCCTATTAGGAAAACTTTACTTTTACTTGACCAATAGTGCCATATACGACACCATAAAACACATGAGCACACAGGAAAAACTCCTGGCCAGGATGCGCAACAACCCGCGTGACTGGAGGATTGATGATCTGAAATCGGTTGCTAACCGTTTAGGCATCGATTGGCGTAGCGAGGGTGGAAGCCATTATGTATTTTCGTATCTCGGTGTGGAAGACGATGTGTGTGTGCCGGCGCACCGGCCTATCAAGCCGGTGTATGTGCGCCAGTTTGTGGCGTTGGTCGACAAGGCAAAGGAGAAGCAATCATGAGCGAAATCACGGTTCCACATGTTGAGCCGCCGTACCCGTTTGAAGCATATGCGCACATCGTTGAGCCGCTGACGCCGGAGGATGGCGGGGGATTCCTGATTACCTTTCCCGATCTTCCAGGTTGCATGTCCGACGGAGAAAACGAGTTGGAAGCCATTACCAATGCACGCGATGCGTTTTCGGTGTGGATGTCGGCGCGCACCCACATGGGTAAGCCGATTCCGAAACCCACCCGCCACGGCGAAACTGCCGAGCCGGTGCGCCTAATGCAGCGCTTGCCGCGCAGTCTGCACGCCAACCTTGTGGCGCGAGCCAAGGCCGAAGGCACGTCGTTGAACACGCTCGTCACGATGTTGCTGGCCGAGGGTTTAGGAAAGCGTGAACACCAAGCATAGCTGGCTATGGGAAATTAGACCTATGTATTTGATTGCTCCACAAAGAACACTTACGAAGGGCGGCAACTGGCACAAATGAGTCACGCAGATTCATCAAGCCGGACCAGCAGCATCCCCCCAGTTCAAATAGGACGCGCGTCCACCAGCGGCACAACATCCTGTTTGACACGTTCCACTCTCTACCAGGGCGGAACTTCCCAGCGGAAAGGAAGATTTGAAACACATTCGTAGCCGGTTCGGACTTTGAACCGGCTACGAACCAGCCTGGATTAGCTGTTGTGCGCGTTTTCCGGCAAGGTGATGTTCAGTTCCAGAACTTCGTATTCGCCATGCTTTTCCAGTTGCACCTTGATGAGTTCGCGGTCTACGTGGATGTATTTGGCGATCACCATGAGCAGTTCTTCCTGGAGCGCGGGCAGGTAGTCCGGGGTGGCGCCCCCTCGTCCCGCGCGCTCGTGGGCGAGGATGATTTGCAGGCGTTCCTTGGCGATGACGGCGGTTTTCTTGGTGTCGCCGCGCAGGTATTCGAGTAGGCCGGAGATCATGGACATGTTAGCGGCCTCCGAAGATTCGTTTGAAAAAACCAGCCTTTTCGGCAGTGAGGAAGCGCATTGGCAGTTCCTCTCCCATGAAACGCGCCACCACATCGCGATAAGCTTCGGCGACATCGCTCTTTTCCTGATGGATGGCGGGGGTTCCCGAATTGGAAGCGAGCAGCACGGATTCCGATTCGGGAATCACGCCGATCAGGGGGATGCGCAGGATTTCCTGGATGTCCGTCACCGACAGCATTTCGCCGGCTTCGACGCGTTTCGGGTCGTAACGGGTGACCAGCAGGTGTTCCTTGATCGGTTCTTGTCCTTCCACTGCCCGTTTCGACTTGGCGGCCAGGATGCCCAAGATGCGGTCTGAGTCGCGTACCGATGAGACTTCCGGGTTGGTGACCACCAGCGCTTCGTCGGCGAAATACATGGCGGTGAAGGCGCCCGATTCGATGCCTGCCGGGGAATCGCAGACGATGTAGTCGAAGCTTTCCTTGAGCTCGTTGAGGATGCGTTCGACGCCTTCCAGGTTGAGCGCATCCTTGTCGCGGGTCTGGGAGGCGGGCAGGATGAACAGGTTGTCGCAGTTCTTGTCCTTGATGAGAGCCTGCTTGAGCGACACTTCGCCATTGATGACGTTGATGATGTCGTAAACCACGCGCCGCTCGCAGCCCATGATGAGGTCCAGATTGCGCAGGCCCACGTCGAAGTCGATGACCACGGTTTTGTTGCCCCGCATGGCCAAACCGCTGGAAAAACTGGCGCTGGTGGTGGTTTTGCCCACGCCTCCCTTGCCGGAGGTAACTACGATGATTCTTGGCACTTTTTTATCCCTGAACAAAATATTGCGCGATTCTACACGGAAAGCGGCACGCTAAAAAATCTCGTGTTGGGGCAAGCTCAATTCCCCTGGGGCAGAGGCTGGATAACCAAGCGTGATCCTTCCAAATGCACTTGTGCCGGTTTGCCCCGGAACTCTTCGGGAACGCCTTCCTCGAACACCCGGAAAATGCCGGCAATGGAGATCAACTCGGCTTCCAGGCGTTGTACGAAAATTCGTGCGCCTTCGTTGCCCTGTGCACCGGCAATCGCCCTGCCGCGCAGCGGCGCGTAGATGTGGATGTCGCCATCGGCAATCAATTCCGCCCCGGCGTTGACGATGGACAGCACGACCAGATCGGCACCCTTGGCGTAAATCCGCTGGCCGGTGCGCACCGGCTTATCGATCACCAAGGTCGGACGGGCCTCGCTGAAGGGAGGCCGGGGGTCTTCAGCGAACGGTTCCTCGTCGCTCGCGGCAGATGCTTGAACTTCCATTTCAGGAGTTATCGTTTCAAATCCCGGAAGTTCCGGTTGTCTGACTTCATCGATGGGTGGCGGCGCGGGTTCCGGCGCGCCGGCAGGCCGTGCCGGTGTCGCTGGAAACAACGCCAGCCCGGCATGTGCGGCGGCTTCACGCTGCTCCGGCGAGCCACCGATGGCACCCACCACCCGAATCTCATGAGTGCGCATGAATGCGATCAGTTCATCGAAAAGCGGGGCTACGCCGGAGTTCGCGATACCTTCCAGCCCCAAGGCCAGCGGCGCATCATCGAAATAATCCGGAGTCTGGTCTATACGGCTTTGCAACTGGCTTTGGAGTGCCGCCATGTCGGTTGTATTGAGGTGCAGCACCAATACGGGGAGATTGGCACTTTTGATCTTGTAGGCGGATTCTTCGCGGGTCATATTTTTCCGGGGCTATTGGCGAACAGGCCAAGAGGTATTGAAAATCATCGGGATTGGCGTCCCTCAAAAGGGGGGGAAGTCATATGAAAACGGATCGAACTCGGGTTCGGGAATCCGGTAGCTCTTGAGCCAGGCTTTGAACTGTTTTACGTCCTGAAAGCGCGTCAACTCAGCTTGAATTCTAGTCACTTCCCGTCGCAACATGACGATATCCTGATTCAGCAAGGATATCATCCGGGCCGGAGTCAGGCGCTCAAAGGGCGAAACCTGTGCCATTTCCTTCATATCCATTTCCAGTTGCATCACCTCATCCTGAAGCTCGTCCAACTGGTTTTGCAGAACCTTGTTGTAATGCTTGAGACGGTCATCGGCAATGTTGTTGATTTTGCTTTGGTCGATCTGTTCAACGCTCAGTTGCAATTCCAGCAATTTCAGCAAGTCCTTGTTCCCATAGGCAACCGTGACCTGCTTCATCAATTCGGTCTTGCGTTCGCGCTCTGCCTGATCGGGTTCGCGGTCGGGATGCAGTGTCGCTACCAGTTGCCGATACACGGCCTGGATGGATTTGCTGACATTGGCTTCCTCTTCCTGCTCCCGAGCTTCCTTGGCCAACTGTTTGGCGGTTTTTTTTCGCTTGGGGCGGGCTTCCTCGGCCAGTCTTTGCTGTTCCTCCACTTTTTCCGCCAAGCGATCCGCCATACCTTTTGGATCGGAAAAATCAAATTCGTCATCGCTCAATTCAACGCCGAATTCCTGTTCGAACATGGACTTGAGGATATCGCCGGCAGCCTCGTTGCCTTCCAGCTCGGCGTCATCGTAATCCCAGCCGCTGTATTGGTTATAGAGGGGCTTCAAATCCTCATAGCCCTGGCCGATCAGGTCTTCACACATTCCGGTAATGAAGCTGGCTATCTTGTCCTGCTGGCTGCGGGTGAATTTCTGAGTGTGATTCAGGGTATCCACCAGCTTTACCATTTCGACCTGATGCTCATGGAGGGTTTCGAGTAGCGGCATCAGATTTTCGGCTACTTCCTTCTGGCAGAGGGGCAGGGTTTCCTGCCATACAGCCAGAATTTTTTTCTGGGCGTCGATTTTCTGAATCAGGCTGTTGAACTTTTTCTGGGCCGGGGAAAGGCGGGGTTGCTGATGGCTTTCCTGGATACGAACGACTTTGCTTTTGTGATGTGACATGACCGAACAAGATGGGTTGAGTTGGCGCATTTTATCAGGATATTCCAACCCTGGAGAATTCGAATATCTATGTATGGGGGAGTGTAGTGGGTTGATTGATTGGGAAGTTTTACGCGGTTTGGTAACGTCAAGAAAAGCCTTTTTGCAGCGGCGCCTGGGAGGCGCGTAACGCATCCTCCTCGCGCCGTTGCGGCAAACTGGCCGGATCGACGCTCTGTACCGGCAGTTCTCCCGCTCCCAATTGGCGTGTTACCGTGGAGGCGATGCCGCGCGCCGCCAGGGTCTGCTGGAGCTTGGGAAATTCGGCGCACCAGCGTTCTTCGGCGAGGAAATCGAGGCGCTTGCGCACCGCGCTTTCTTCTAGGCCGCGCGGGCGTACCACGTTGAAATTGACAGTGTTCTCGCGCGGGTCGAGGCGTAGCCGCACGTAATAGTCCTCCCAGCCTTGGCGCTGAAAGTGCACTACGCCACCTTCGACGAACAGGGTGTTTTCGATATCGTCCACTGCGTAGCCGAGGTCGCGCAACGATTGTTGGAGGACTAGCGCGGCAGCTTCCTGTTCCTGCTTTTCGCGGGCCTGTCGAACCTCTGCCAGCATCTGGCGCGCCGCTGCTTCGACTGCCGGCGGCAACGCCTGTACCCCGGCGGCGGCTAGTTCCAGGGCAGCACGCAATTCCGCCGGGGCTTCGTCGGGAAGGACGGCGAGCCAGGAATTTATTTCCTCGGCATCCTCGCGCAGGCGTTTGCGCTCTTCCTGGTAGCGCTGGACCCGCAGGCGCAACTCCACGGCCAAGGTTTCGGCGCGCTCCAGGGTGGGGGCGAGGAGGATTTCCCGCGCCAGGGTTTCCAGTTCGCGCGGTACGGCCTCTCCCGCTGCGAGTTCCAGGCGGCTCAGCACCCGCTCCACGGTGTGGCGGAAAGCGGCGCTATCCTTCAGATTCAGGCCGGGACGCAAGTTGCGCTGGGCGGCATAGGCCTGGAGCAGGTCGTCCAATCCTGCTTGGGGGGCGGTCTGCATGGCTAGTGCGAGGGTGTCGCGCAACTGGCTGTCGAGCGCGTGCCCCACGGTATCGAGCAGGATTTCGAGACGGCGGATTTCGTTGCGCAGGGCTTCGGCATAATCCCGCATGGCTGCCGCATGGCCCGTCGGCGGTCGGCGGAGTGCACCTGAGGCCAGGCTCGCTGCCTGCTCCGGCAGCCGTTCGGCGAGGCTTGCGGCGATTCCTTGCAGCCTGTTTAGGCGACTTTCCAGGCGTGTCGCTTCCTGTTCCACGGCGGCGCGCTGCTGGGTTTGAGCTTCCTGGTGGCGGCGACGTTTTTCGGCAAGTTGCTCGCTGCGCGCGGTCACGCTGGCGAGCGCCTCGGCGTATTCCTGCCCCATCGCCTGGGCTTCCTGGAGCGCTGCGGCAGCCAGAAAAACCGTGCCCAGGGGGGCGACGTTGATACCCACCGCACCGCCGGAAAGCGAATAGGAAACGGCAATCGGTCCGCTCATGGTCTGCCCTTTAATTTCGAATGGTTGCGGAAAGTTTACCCCAGCTTGCCATGAAAAAGGCCGTCGCGAAGGACGGCCTTTTTCATGGCGGAGAAAAATGCGTTTATTTGCCGCCGCGTTCGTGGCGCACCAGGGTGATGAGATAGTCGGTGACTTTCAGGGCGGCTTCGTGGCTGCCGGCCTGGCTGGCGGAGGTTTGGTACTTGCCGCCGACCACGATGGTCGGTACGCCGTTGATGCCGTAGGCGCCGGTCAACTGCTTGGAGCGGGCGATTTTGCTCTGTACCCCGAAGCTGTTGTAGGCATCGGTGAATTTCTTGGCATCGATACCCATTTTGCTAGCCCACTCGGTGGCGACTTTTTCTTCCTGAAGCTTCAGATCCTTGCCGTGGAATGCGTTGAAGGCGTCGCCGTTGAGGCGCTCGATTTCACCCAGGGATTCCAGGGCGTAGAACAGCTTGGCCAGAGCCGCCCAGGTGGGGTTGGTGGCGGCGTGCAGGCGCACCAGAACGGCATCCTTGGGCAGGGTCTTCGACCATTTGGCGATTTCCGGTTCGAGGTGGGCGCAGTGCGGGCAGGCGTAGGAAAATACTTCGGTGACCTCAATCTTCTTGGGATCGGCAGGCGGCTGGGGCTGGGAAACGACGGAATATTCCACGCCGAGTTTCGGGTCGGCATGTGCGACCAGCGCAACGCAGGACAACAGGGCAAGCAGCAAAAACTTAATTTGTTTCATCGACATCTCCTTGGTTATTCGTGAATTTTGACCAGGTTGGCCGGGATCCCGTTCTTGGCGAGCGAGGTCCGTGCCTTGTTCAATTCCTCGATGTTGGCGAAAGGCCCGACCCGCACCCGATGCCAGAGTCCCTTGTCGGGAATGTTGGCGGTCTGGATCACTGCCTCGACGCCCATCAGCGCCAGTTTCGCCTTCATGTTGTCGGCCTCGGCCTCGGTCTGGAACGAGCCGGCTTGCAGGAAATAGCTTTCCTTGAGCTTGCCCGCCGGTTCCTTCTGGGCGGCGGCCTTGACTTCCTGCTCGGTGACCGGAGCTTCCTTGCCTTGTAGGATGTCGTAAAACTCGAAGCGCTGTTTTTCCGGCTTGACGGCGGGTTTATCCGGGGTGGCCGGGGCCGCCGGCGTTTCCGCCTTGGGCGGCGCGACTTCCGGGGCTTTGGCAGCGGGAACCGGGGCGAGTTCCGGCAATTTGGCCTTGGCGACGAAAGGGGCGGGGGATTTGTAGATGTAGAAAGCCACCCCGATTGCCGCCGCCAGCCCGACGAACAGGCCGATCAGGACGCCGGCCAGCATCGGGTGGCCTTCTTTTTTCGAGGCGGACGGACGTTCGCCGCGGTTCTTGTAGTCGCGCGCCATGGCTTACATTTTCTCCGGGGCGCCGACACCCAACAATCCCAGGCCGTTCTTCAACACCTGGCGGGTCGCGGCGATCAGCGCCAGGCGCGCCATTTTCACGGCTTCGTCGGGGACCAGGAAGTGCTCGGCGTTGTAGTAGCTGTGCAGTTCGCCGGCCAGGTCCTTGAGGTAATAGGCGATCAGGTGCGGGGCCATGTCGGCGGCGGCGGCCGCCACGGTTTCCGGGTATTCGGCGAGACGATTGAGCAACGCCAGTTCGTGGGGGCCGGCAAGCGGCGCGAGGGACACGTCGGCAAGGTCGGCTTCGACGCCGCCCCATTGCTCCATGACGCTGCAAATCCGCGCATGGGCGTACTGGATGTAATACACCGGGTTGTCGTTGCTTTGCGACTTGGCGAGTTCCAGGTCGAAATCAAGGTGCTGGTCGCTCTTGCGCAAGACGTAGAAAAAGCGTGCCGCATCGTTGCCCACTTCCCCGCGCAGTTCCCGAAGGGTGACGAAGCTGCCGCTGCGGGTGGACATCGGCAATTTTTCCTGGCCGCGATACAGTACGGCGAATTGCACCAGGGCGATGACCAAACGCTCGGGATCCTGCTCCAGCGCCGCCAAGGCGCCCTTGACCCGGGCGATGTAGCCGTGATGGTCGGCGCCCCAGATGTTGACGACTTGTGCGAAGCCGCGTTCGAATTTGTTGAGATGGTAGGCGATATCCGAGGCGAAGTAGGTGTACAGCCCATTTTCGCGCTGTACCACGCGGTCTTTTTCGTCGCCGAATTTGGTTGAGCGGAACCATTTTGCGCCATCCTGAACGTAAATGTGACCGTGCTTTTCCAGGGTTTCCACTGCCCGGTCGACCAGGCCGCTGTCGAACAGCGACTTCTCGGAAAACCACGAATCGAAGGTGACGCCGAATTCGGTCAGGTCGTTGCGGCAATCGCCCAACTGTTCGGTGAGGGCGAAATTGTGAATATACGCGAAATCCGCGCCCAGCAGCTTCTTGGCGTTGGCGATCAGGCCGTCGAGATGGGCTTCGGCATCATCAATGGATGCCGGCACGTCGGCCATCACCGCCGGCGGCAGATGGATGTAGCGGTCGCCGTGGGCTTCCATGATGAGCTGGGCCATGTCGCGGACATAGCTGCCCTGGTAGGCGTTGCCGGGGAAAGGCAGTTCGATGCCGTAGAGATCGAGGTAACGCAGCCAGGTGGAGAGCGCCAGGATGTCCATCTGCCGTCCCGCATCGTTGACGTAGAACTCGCGGGTCACGCTGTAGCCGGCCGCCGCTAGCACGTTCGCTAAGCTCATGCCGAATGCCGCGCCGCGCCCGTGGCCGACGTGCAGCGGCCCGGTGGGATTGGCGGAAACGAATTCCACCTGGATTTTGCGGCCTTGTCCGAGGTTGCCGCAGCCGTAGGCGGCTTTTCCCTTGAACACCATGCCGACCGCCGCCTGCTTGGCGGCGGGACTCAGAAACAGGTTGATGAAACCGGCGCCGGCGATTTCCGCTTTTGTAACAAAGGGCGAGGCGGGCAGGGCGGCGAGCAGTTGCTGGGCCAGATCGCGCGGGTTCTTGCGCAAGGGGCGCGCCAGTTGCATCGCCAGGTTGCAGGCATAGTCGCCGTGCGAGGCCTGGCGCGGACGTTCGATGACGAATTCGGTATCACATTGTTCGGGCGCCACCGCTTGCAGGGCCGTCGCGAAAAGCTGGTTCAGATGTTGTTTCAAGTGGGAATCTCGTTGCAAATCACGTTTAAAGCGCAATTCTAGCAGGTAGGAAAGGCGGCGCGTAGCCGCACGCATTTAAAACTCCAGCGGATCGACGTCCAGCGACCAGCGCACGCTCCGTCCCTCGCGGGCCTCAAGGGCTGTGCGCCACACCTTGAGGAAGGCATGCAGGTTGGCGCGGGAAGCCGACTGCACCAGCAGATGGGCGCGTTCCTTGCCGGCGATGCGGGCCATCTGGGCGGGGGTGGGGTCGTAGATTTCCACCGGGTTATCCAGCGCTTCCCCGAGTTTGGCGGCCTCGCGCAGGAATTTCAGGGCGCTTTCGAGGTGCGCCGCCTCGGCGCGCAGCAGCGCCTGGTAGCAATAGGGAGGAAAGCCCACCTGACGGCGTTCGGCCAGTTGATCGTCGGCAAAGGCCGGGTAATCGTGGCGTTGCAGCGCGGCGAACAGCGGGTGGCTGCGGAACTGGGTCTGGATCAGCACTTCGCCGGGCAGCTCGGCGCGTCCGGCGCGCCCCGCCACCTGCATCAACTGGGCGAAGAGACGCTCGGCGGCGCGGAAATCGGCACTGTACAGCGCACCGTCGGCATTCACCACGCCGACCAGGGTGAGCTTCTTGAAGTCGTGGCCCTTCGCCAGGATTTGCGTACCCACCACGATATCGACTTCCCCATCGTGGATTTGTTTGAGCAGCGCCGGCAGCGCGTCCTTGCGCCGCGCGCTGTCGCGGTCCACGCGCAAGATGCGCGCGGTGGGGAGATGCAACTCCAGGGCTTCCTCGATGCGCTGGGTGCCGTGGCCGAGCAATACCAGGTCGGGATTGCCGCAACTCGGACAGGCCGGCGGAATGCGCGTTTCATGACCGCAGTGGTGGCAGCGCAGGCGCCGTTCGCGCAAATGCGCGACCAGCCGTCCGGAACAGCGGTGGCACGCGGAAATCCACGCACATTGCCCGCACATCAACACCGGGGCGTAACCACGCCGGTTGATGAATACCAGGCTTTGCTCGCCGCGCGCCAAGCGCTCGCGCAGCGCCGCGAGGAGCGGCTCGGAAAGGCCGTCTTCGAGCTTCAGGCGAGTGGTGTCGATGAAGTGGATGTCCGGCGCCTTGGCGCCGCTGACCGCGCGCTCGGGTAGGCTGAGCAGGGTATAGCGGCCGCTTTGCGCGTTGTGCCAGGTTTCCAGGGCGGGGGTGGCGGAACCCAGCACGATCGGCACATTGGCCTGCTTGGCGCGAATCACCGCCACGTCGCGCGCCGAGTAACGCAAACCGTCCTGCTGCTTGAACGAGGCGTCGTGCTCCTCGTCCACGATAATCAGGGCCAGGCGCGGCAACGGAGCGAATACCGACAGGCGCGTGCCGAGGACGATGTCGGCCTGGCCGGATTGGGCATCCAGGTAGTTGCGCAGCCGCTCGCCGCCGGCGAGGTTGCTGTGCAGGCTGACCAAGTGCGCCGCCGGGAAGCGGGCGCGGAAGCGTTGTTCGAGTTGCGGGGTGAGGTTGATTTCCGGGACCAGTACCAATACTTGCGCGCCGCGCAGCAAGACCGCTTCGACCGCTTGCAGATATACCTCGGTCTTGCCGCTGCCGGTGACGCCGTGCAGCAGCGATACGCCGAAAACGCCCAGTCCGGCATGGATCGCCGTGACGGCTTGGTGCTGGGCGTCATTGAGATGTGGGGTGGCGGGCGCGGCAATGGCCCGGGCGGCACGGGGGGCGAGGGAGGAAATCTCCGCTTCCTCCGCCCACCCCAGCCCCTGGAATTCCTTGAGGGCGGTTTTCGCGCTGGGCGACAGCGCGGCAATCTCGTCGCGGCTAAGTTGCCCGGCCTCGCGCAGGGCGAGCAGCAAGCGGCGCTTGACCACCGCGCGTCCCGGCAGGTTGGCGGGATCGACGGTCCGGCCCGCGTCACTCAAACGGAAAAATTCGGCTTTCGGCAGATTCAACGGCTTGGTCTGGCGCAACGCCGTGGGCAGCGCGTTGAAAATGGTTTCGCCGAGGGGATGCTGGTAATAGTCGCTGCAAAATTGCAGGAGACGCAGGATGTCCGGGGGGATAACGGGCGTTTCGCGAAACAAGCGGGTCACCGCCTTGATGCGCTCCGGCGCCACGTCCGTATTTTCGCTGGAACTGACCACGACGCCGACGGCGTTGCGCCGTCCGAAGGGAACCAGAACCCGGGAACCGGGAGAGACTTCTCCCCCATCCCAGGCATAGTCGAACAGCGTGTTTAGCGGGACATCCAGCGCAACACGCAAATACATCGGTTGATCCGTCAGTGGTAGGGCTTGCTCAACTCATGCACCGCGTCAATCAGCGCGGCGGCATTTTCGGGGTCGGTAAACTGAGAGATGCCGTGCCCGAGGTTGAACACATGGCCGGAACCCTTGCCGTAGCTGGCGAGGATTTTCGCGGTCTCGGCGCGGATCGCCTCGGGGTTGGAGAACAGCACGGCGGGGTCGAGGTTGCCTTGCAGGGCCACCTTGTCGCCGACGCGGCGGCGCGCTTCGCCAATGTCGATGGTCCAGTCCAGGCCGATGGCGTCGCAGCCGAGACCGGCGATGCTTTCCAGCCACAACCCGCCGCCCTTGGTAAAGACGATGCACGGTACTTTCGCGCCGTCGTGTTCACGGATCAGGCCGTCGACGATCTGCTGCATGTAGGCCAGCGAAAATTCGTGATAAGCGGCGTGCGACAAGGCTCCGCCCCAACTATCGAAAATCATCACGGCCTGCGCGCCGGCCTGAATTTGCGCGTTAAGGTAGGCCGTCACGGCGCGGGCGTTGACGTCGAGAATGCGGTGCAGCAGTTCGGGACGGTTGTAGAGCATGGTCTTGACCAGCGAAAAGTCGGAACTGGAGCCGCCTTCCACCATGTAGCAAGCCAGCGTCCAGGGACTGCCGGAGAAACCGATGAGCGGTACCGAATTGTCGAGAGCCTTGCGGATCTGTGTCACGGCGTCGATCACGTAACGCAGGTGGTTATCCGGATCGGGTACGCTCAGGTCGCGGATTTCCCATTCATTGCGCAGCGGGCGTTCGAATTTCGGCCCTTCGCCTTGCGAGAAATACAAGCCTAAGCCCATCGCGTCGGGAATGGTCAGGATGTCGGAAAACAGGATCGCCGCATCGAGGGGAAAGCGCGCCAGCGGTTGCAGCGTCACTTCGGTGGCGAGGTCGGGATTCTTGCACAGGCTGAGGAAATCCCCGGCGCGGGCGCGGGTCTTGTTGTATTCCGGCAGGTAACGCCCGGCTTGGCGCATCATCCACACCGGGGTGTATTCAGTCGGCTGGCGCAACAGGGCGCGCAGGAAAGTGTCGTTTTTGAGTTTTTTCATTGCGCTGCCTAGGCTGAAATTATTGGATGTTGAGATAGCCGAGGATGCCCTTTGCCGCCAGACGTCCCTCGTTGACCGCCGTCACCACCAGGTCGGAGCCGCGCACCATGTCGCCGCCCGCGAAAATCTTGGGATTGGCGGTCTGGAAGGTGGCGCCGTTGGCGACCACCCGGCCTTGCTGATCCAGGGTGATGCCGAAATCGGCGAACCACGGGGCCGGGCTGGGACGGAAACCGAAAGCGACGATGACGTGGTCGCAAGGGATGATTTCCTCGCTGCCCGGAATCACTTCCGGGGTACGGCGACCGCGCGCGTCCGGCGCGCCGAGTTGGGTGGTGACCAGCTTGACGCCCTCGACCTTGCCGTTGCCGACCACTTCCACGGGCTGGCGGTTCCACAGGAATTGCACGCCTTCTTCCTTGGCGTTGGCGACTTCGCGCTTGGAGCCGGGCATGTTGGCTTCGTCGCGGCGATAGGCGCAGGTCACGCTGGCCGCGCCCTGGCGAATCGAGGTGCGGTTGCAGTCCATGGCGGTGTCGCCGCCGCCCAGCACCACCACGCGCTTGGCCGCCATGGAGACGAACTCGCCGGGCAGGCTCATGCAGTGGCGCACGTTGGAAATCAGGAACGGCAGGGCTTCCAGCACGCCGGGCAGGTCTTCGCCGGGGAAGCCGCCCTTCATGTAGGTGTAGGTGCCCATGCCGAGGAATACCGCGTCGTATTGGTCGAGCAATTCCTGGAAGGACACGTCCTTGCCGACTTCCACGCCGAGGCGGAATTCCACGCCCATGCCGGCCATGATTTCACGGCGGCGCTTGACCACTTCCTTTTCCAGCTTGAATTCGGGGATGCCGAAGGTCAGCAACCCGCCGGCTTCCTCGTTGCGGTCGAACACCACCGGCGTCACGCCGTGGCGCACCAGCACGTCGGCACAGCCCAGCCCGGCGGGGCCGGCGCCGATGACCGCGACTTTCTTGCCGGTCTTCACAACCTTGCTCATGTCGGGGCGCCAGCCGGCCTTGAAGGCTTCGTCGGAGATGTATTTTTCCACCGCGCCGATGGTCACCGCGCCAAAATCGCCACTCAGGGTGCAGGCACCTTCGCAGAGGCGATCCTGGGGACACACGCGCCCGCAAATCTCCGGCAGGGAATTGGTCTTGTGCGACAGTTCCGCCGCCTCGAACAGGTTGCCTTCGCGCACCAGCTTGAGCCAGTTGGGAATGTAGTTGTGCACCGGGCACTTCCACTCGCAATAGGGGTTGCCGCAGGCCAGGCAGCGTCCGGCTTGTTCCTGTGCCTGGTCTGCACCGAACGGCGCGTAGATTTCGCGGAATTCCTTGACGCGGACTTCCGCACCCTTCTTGTCGCCGTCGCGACGGGCGATGTTCATAAACTGAAAAACGTCTTGTTTGGCCATGATTTTAGCTCTTCAATAAGCTGTCGAGATGCGCCGCCTTGGGCTTCACCAGCCAGAATTTACCGACTGCGCCGCTGAAATCGGCGAGGATCGCCTTGGCGCGCGCGCTGCCGGTGAGCCTGACATGCTCTTCCAGCTTTTCGCGCACGTAGTGGCGGTACTGTTCGGTTTGCTCGGTATTGATGCGATGGATGTCGACCAGTTCGTTGTTGTAGCGGTGCGAGAAGCGGTCGGCCTCGTCGTAAACGAAAGCGAAACCGCCGGTCATGCCGGCCCCGAAATTGTGGCCGGTATCGCCGAGCACCAGCACCATCCCGCCGGTCATGTATTCGCAGCAATGGTCGCCGGCGCCTTCGACCACCGTCACCGCGCCGGAATTGCGCACCGCGAAGCGTTCGCCGGCGGTGCCGCTGGCGTTCAACTGGCCACCGGTGGCACCGTACAAACAGGTATTGCCGACGATGGCGGTCTTATGCGCCTCGAAAGCCGACCCCTTGGGCGGATAAATGATGACCTGGCCGCCCGCCATGCCCTTGCCCACGTAGTCGTTGGCGTCGCCTTCCAGTTCGATCTTCAATCCCTTGGCGTTCCACACCCCCAGGCTCTGGCCGGCGCTGCCTTTCAGCTTGATGGTCAGGCAGTCCTTGGGCAGGCCGTCGGCGCCGTGGGCGCGGGCGATTTCACCGGAGAGGCGCGCGCCGATCGAGCGGTTGACGTTGCGCACCGGGTATTCCAGGGTCAGCGGCAGCTTGTTCTTGATTGCCTTGAGCGCGTCGCCGACCATGCGTTCCGCCAGTTCGCCCTTGTCGAACGAGGGGTTGGACGGTTCGGTACAGAAGCGCGGCACGCTATCCGGGACGTTGCCTTGGTCGAGGAGTACCTTGATGTCGAGTTTGCGCTGGCGGTCGGTGTCGCCTTCCAGGGTTTCCAGAAGGTCCATGCGACCAATCAGGTCTTCCATCTTGGTCACGCCGAGACGGGCCATCAGCTCGCGGGTTTCCATGGCGACATAGGTGAAATAGTTCATCACCATCTGCGGCAGGCCGATGAAGTAGTTCTTGCGCAGGCGTTCGTCCTGGGTGGCGATGCCGGTCGCGCAGTTGTTGAGATGGCAGATACGCAGGTATTTGCAACCCAGCGCGATCATCGGCGCGGTGCCGAAGCCGAAGCTTTCAGCGCCCAGAATCGCCGCCTTGATCACATCCATCCCGGATTTCAAGCCACCGTCGGCCTGCACCCGCACGCGGGAGCGCAAACCGTTGGCGCGCAGCACCTGCTGGGCTTCGGAAACACCCAGTTCCCACGGGGTGCCGGCGTATTTCACGCTGGTCAGCGGGGAGGCGCCGGTGCCGCCGTCGTAACCGGAAATGGTGATGAGGTCGGCATAGGCCTTGGCCACGCCCGCAGCGATGGTGCCCACGCCCGGCTCGGCGACCAGCTTGACCGACACCAGCGCCTGCGGATTGACCTGTTTCAGGTCGAAAATCAACTGGGCCAGGTCTTCGATGGAATAAATGTCGTGGTGCGGCGGCGGGGAAATCAGCGAAATTCCCGGCTTGGCGCAGCGCAACCGCGCGATGGTCTCAGTCACCTTGTCGCCCGGCAATTGGCCGCCTTCGCCCGGCTTGGCACCCTGCGCCACCTTGATCTGCAACACTTCGGCGTTGACCAGGTAGTGCGGCGTGACGCCAAAACGGCCCGATGCCACCTGCTTGATCTTGGACATCTTGACGGTGCCGTAACGCACCGGGTCTTCGCCGCCTTCGCCCGAATTGGAGCGACCACCCAGGCGGTTCATGCCTTCGGCGAGCGCCTCGTGGGCTTCCGGCGACAGTGCACCGAGCGACATGCCGGCCGAGTCGAAGCGCTTGAGAATGGATTCCAGCGGCTCGACGGCGTCGATGGCGATCGGCTTCACGTCGAGCTTCAACTTCATCAGGTCGCGCAGGGTCGCCACCGGGCGGGTATTCACCAGTTGGGCGAATTCCTGGTAAGCGGCGTAATCGCTCTTTTGCACGGCTTGTTGTAGCTTCAGCACTACGTCCGGGTTGTAGGCGTGGTATTCGCCGCCGTAGATGAATTTCAGCAAACCGCCTTGCGACAGCGGCTCGGTCGGGTTGAAGGCGAAGCTCACCAGTTCCTGCTGATCGCTCTCGAAATCCTCGAAAGCTGCACCCTGGATGCGCGACACGGTGCCCTTCAAGCATAAGTCGATGACTTCGCTGTGCAGGCCGACGGCTTCGAACAATTGGCCGCCGCGATAGCTGGCGATGGTGGAAATCCCCATCTTCGACAGAATTTTCAGCAAGCCCTTGGCGATGCCTTTGCGGTACTGGTAAAGCGCTTGGGTCAGGGTCTGGCCCTTGACTTCGCCGCTTTCGATCAGGTCGTGGATGGCCTGGTAAGCCACGAAGGGGAACACCGCCGTGGCGCCGTAGCCAATCAAACAAGCGAAATGGTGGGGGTCGCGGGCGGTGCCGGTATCCACCAGGATATTGGCGTTGCAGCGCAGCCCCGCAGCAATCAACGCATGATGCACGCAGCCGGTGGCGAACAGGGCATGAATCGGTAGTTTGTCCCGAGTGATATTGCGGTCGGACAATACCAGGATCACGTTGCCCTCCTTGACCGTCTGCACGGCGCGCTGGGCTAGTGCCTCCAGCGCGGCCTTGAGATTGGTTTGGGTGGGGTCGTAATTGAGTTCCAGAGTGATGCTGCGGTATTCCGGGTCGCTGCTGGCGGTGATACGCGCGAATTTCTCCTGCGACAACACCGGCGCGCTGACTTCCAGGCGATGGGCGTGTTGCGGGGTTTCCTTGAACAGGTTGCGCTCCGCGCCGAAACAGGTATTGAGCGACATCACTACCGCTTCGCGAATCGGATCGATCGGCGGGTTGGTCACCTGCGCGAACTGCTGGCGCAGGTAGTCGAAGGGCGAGCGGATTTTCTGCGACAGCACCGCCATCGGCGTGTCGTCGCCCATCGAACCGATGGCTTCCTGGCCTTCTTCGGCAAGTACGCGCAACACCTGATCGCGTTCTTCGAAAGTGACGTTGAAGAGTTTTTGGGCGACCAGCGACTGTTCCGCCGGCATGACCGGGAAAGCCTTGTCTTCGTCGATACCGGTTTCGAGATGGGTGGCGTTGTCGCGCAGCCATTCGCGGTAGGGCTGGGCAGACTTCAACTGGGCGTCGATTTCGTCGGTGAGGAGCAGCTTGCCTTCCTGGAGATCCACCGCCACCATCTGGCCGGGGCCGACGCGGCCTTTTTGCACCACATCTTCCGGTTTGTACGCCCACACCCCGATTTCCGAGGCGATGGTGAAGTGCCTATCCTTGGTGACCACGTAGCGCGCCGGGCGCAGGCCGTTGCGGTCGAGCAGGCAGATGCCGTAGCGACCGTCGGTGAGCACGATGCCGGCGGGGCCGTCCCACGGCTCCATATGCATCGAGTTGTATTCGTAGAAAGCGCGCAGATCGGCGTCCATGCCGTCGTTGGCGACGTTCTGCCAGGCCGGCGGCACCATCAGGCGCAGCGCGCGGAACAGCCCGGCACCGCCCATCACCAAGCCTTCCAGCATGTTGTCCATGCTGTAGGAATCGGAGCCGCTGAAGGAAACGATGGGGCGCACGTCGTCCATGTTCGGAATGAAATCCGACTGGAAAGTGCGTTCCCGCGCCCGCGACCAGTTGCGGTTGCCTTGCAGGGTGTTGATTTCACCGTTGTGGGCGAGATAGCGGAACGGCTGGGCGAGACGCCACTGCGGCCAGGTATTGGTGGAGAAGCGCTGGTGGAACACCGCCAACGCCGAGGCGAAACGCTCGTCGTTGAGGTCGGTATAAAACACCGCGAGGTTTTCCGGCGTGACCAGACCCTTATAGCTGATGACCCGCGAAGACAGAGTGGGCAGGTAGAAGGTCTTGTCGTCGCCTTCCACGGCCTTTTCGGCGCGGCGGCGGGCAATGTAGAGCTTGCGTTCGAAGAGGTCGTCGCTCAAATCGTCCGGCGCGTTCACGAAGACCTGCTCGATCACCGGCAGCGAGGCCTTGGCAAATTCGCCGAGCGCCTCCAGGTTGACCGGCACCTTGCGCAAACCGGCGAACACCAGGCCCTGCGCTTCGGTTTCGCGCTGCAGCGCGGCACGCGCCGTGTCCGCCTTGGCCGCATCGGCGTCGAGAAACACCAGCCCGGCGGCATACAGCTTGCCGAGGGTGAACCCGCACTCCGCCGCGACGGCGCGCAAAAAGGCGTCGGGCTTCTTGAACAGCAAACCACAGCCGTCGCCGGATTTGCCATCCGCCGCCACTGCGCCACGGTGAGTCATATTCGAAAGCGACTGGATCGCGGTCTGCACCAGCCAATGGCTGGGCTTGTCATCCATATTGGCCATCAGGCCGAAACCGCAACTGTCCTGCTCGAAATCGGGACGGTAAAGGGTGCCGTCCAACCAGCTTTGTCTATCCATTGCCAGACCTGAAAATTCGGGGGAAAAGTGCGGGATTCTACCGAGAACGGCCCGGCGCGGCAATGGTTTTGCTCAGAAATGTCAAGCGGATTTCATCGCCGACCTGCCGCGCCACGCCCTTGTCGGTCGTTGTTGACCGACCGGTCAGTCAGTGATATTTTCCTTGGATTCCTAATTCAGCAGCGGAGTTTGCGTGAATAAACCTAGCGAAGCGCCATTGGCCGGAGACGCCACCGAGCGGATTCTGGCGGCGGCGGAAGCGCTGTTCGCCGGGGCCGGCTTCGATGCGGTGTCGATGAACGCCGTGGCGGAGCGGGCCGGGGTGAGCAAGGCCAATATTTTCCATCACTTCAGCAGCAAGAATGCCCTGTATCTGGCGGTGCTGCGCAAGGCCTGCGGGCGCGCCAATCCGCTCATGGACAATCTGGCCAATCCGGACGGCTCTTTCGCCGAAGGGCTGCGCCAATTCGCCCGCGCCCATCTGGCGAATCTTCTCGACAATCAACAGACCTCGCGGCTAATCCTGCGCGAGGTGATCGAAAACGACCCGCAGCGTTGCCGGGACTTGGCCGAACAGGTATTCGGCGAAAATTTCGCCCGGCTGGTGGCGATCTTGCGCGCCGGCCAGACGCGCGGCGAACTGCGCACCGATCTCGATGCGGGGATGGTGGCGAACCTGCTGATCGCCGCCAACCTGTATTTTTTCCAGTCGCGCGAAATTGCGCGCCATTTACCGGATGCCCGGCATCTTTCCGAAAATCCCGCTGCTTATAGCGATTTGCTGGTGGATATCCTGCTCCGGGGTATTGCGCCGCTTCCCGACCGAGGCCAATAAAAATGAAGCGTTCCGCCCCTGTTCTATTGATGTCCCTGCTGCTGACCGCCGCCCTGATTTCCGGTTGCGCGAAGAAGGCCGAAGAGAAGAAATCCGGGCCGCAGCCCGCGATCATCAGCGCCGCGCCCGCGCAAAGCCGCGACGTGGTGCTCTCCGAGCGTTCGGTGGGCGACGTGGACAGCACTTCCACCCCTAAAGTGGGCGCGGAAGTGGCGGGGCGCATCACCAAGGTGAACGTGGAAATCGGCGATCCGGTAAAAGCCGGGCAGGTAATTGCCGAACTCGATGGGCGCGATTATCAGCTCGCCAAGCAAGCTGCCCAGGCCGAAGCGGCGCGCCTTGCCGCCACGCTTGCCCAACAGGCGCGCCAGACCGAGCGCTACCGCGAACTGGTGAAGAAGAATTTCATCTCGCCGCTGCTCATGGACCAGACCGAATCCCAGGAAATCGCCACCCGCGAGCAACTGGCCGCCGCCCGCGCGCAACTCGAACGCGCCGATTTCAACCTGAGCCGCACCCGCATTGTCGCCCCGGTGAGCGGGCGCATCGACCAGCGCATGATCTCGGTAGGCGACTGGATCGAACTGGGCAAGCCTCTCTTCCAGATTGCCGGCAGCGACAAGCTGCGCGTCCGCCTGCCTTTCCCGGAAGGTGCCGGGGCGCGGATCAAGCCCGGCCAGACAGTATTGTTGTCCACCCCGGCGGCGCCGGGCGAGACGGTCAGCGGGCGCATCGAGCAGACCCGCCCGGTGGTGAGCGGCGGCAGCCGCGCTTTCGACGTCATCGTCGAGGTGAAGAACCCCGGCTTGTGGCGGCCCGGCGCATCGGTGAACGGCGAGGTGGTGATGGAAACTCATGCCGGAGCGGTGACGGTACCCGAACAGAGCGTGGTGCTGCGCCCCGCCGGCGCGGTGGTGTACGTGATCGAAAGTAATCAGGCGCTGCAACGCCAGGTGAAAACCGGGATTAAGCGCGACGGCCAGGTGGAGATCGTCGCGGGGTTGAAAGCCGGTGAGCAGGTGGCGGTAGACGGCGCGGGCTTCCTCACCGACAAGGCCAAGGTCAGCGTGCAGCAGAAAGGCGGCGCGCCCAAGCAGGACGGCAAAGCGGAAGGGAAGCCGCAATGACCCTGCCCGAACTTTCGATCAAGCGCCATGTGCTGGCGTTCATGCTCTCCGCGGTGCTGGTGCTGTTCGGCTACATCAGCTACCAGCGCATCGGCATGGACCGCTTTCCCTACATCGAATTTCCGGTGGTGTCGATTGCCACCACCCTGAAAGGCGCCAATCCCGATATCGTCGATTCGAGCGTCACCAATCTCATCGAGACCTCGGTGAACAGCGTGCCGGGCATCGAACACATCCAATCCACTTCGTCGCCGGGCGTATCGGTCATCAACATCACCTTCAACCTCGACAAGAAGGTGGACGTGGCCTTCAACGAGGTGCAGGCCAAGGTCAACCAGGTGCTGCGCCAGTTGCCCAAGGACGCCGATCCGCCGGTGGTGGCAAAAGTCGAGACCAACGCCATGCCCATCATGTGGCTGGCCTTGCAGGGCGACCGGACTCAACAACAATTGAACCAGCATGCCCTCAACGTCGTCAAAAAGCGCCTGGAAACCATCGACGGCGTCGGCGAAGTGCGCTTGGGCGGACGGCGCGACCGCACCATTCGGGTCAACCTGCTGCCCGACCGGATGACGGCTTTCCAGGTCACCGCGCAGGACATTAATAACGCCTTCAACAACGAGCACGTGCAGCTTGCCGGCGGTTTCCTGGTGGGCCAGAAAACCGAACACCTGATCAAGCTGGATCTGGAATTCCACCGCCTCGACGAACTGGAAAAGATGGTGGTGGCCTATCGCGACGGGGCGCCGGTACGCCTCAAGGACATCGCCGAAATCGAAGACGGCTTGACCGATTTCCGCCAGTTGGCGCGTTTCCTCGGCAAGCCGACCATCGGTCTGGGCATCGTCAAGATTTCCAACACCAATACCGTGGCCATCGTCGACGCGATCAAGAAGCGTCTCGACAATGAAATCATTCCCCAACTGCCGCCCGGCATGACGCTGTCCATCGTTTCCAACGACGCGGTATTCATCCAGGAAATCGTCGATTCGCTCAAGGAACACCTGGTCGAAGGTACCCTGCTGGCGTCGCTGATCGTCTGGCTGTTCCTGCGCTCGATCCGCTCCACCCTGATTATCGCCACGGCGATTCCGGTGTCGCTGATGGGCGCGGTGGCGGTGATCTATTTCGCCGGCTATACCCTCAATTCGCTGACCATGCTGGCGTTGCTGCTGTTGATCGGCGTGGTGGTGGACGACGCCATCGTGGTGCTGGAGAACATTTACCGGCACCGCGAGGACATCGACCCGGACCCGATTACTGCCGCCATTTCGGGGAGCCGTGAGGTGGTATTCGCGGTGATCGCCGCCACGCTTTCGCTGGTATCGATTTTCGCCCCGGTAATCTTTTTGGGCGGGATCATCGGCCAGTTCTTCAAGTCCTTCGCGGTCACCGTCACCTTCGGCGTGCTGGTGTCGCTGTTCGTCTCGCTGACGCTCACGCCGATGCTGTGCTCGCGCTACCTGCGGGTCTCCAAACAGCACGGCAAGCTGTATTACGCGCTCGACCGGTTCTTCCACGGCATGGACAATTTTTACCAGCGCTGGCTGGCCCGTGCCTTGCGCTACCGGTGGATGGTGGTGGCGCTGACCATCGCGGTGGTGGTTTCCAGCAGCTATTTCTTCGCCAATGTCGGCAAGACCTTCATGCCGGAAGAAGACGAGGGGCGTTTCCTGGTCAATCTGCGCACCCCGCTGGGGTCGAGCATCGCCTACACCGACAGCCGCTTGCGGCTGGTCGAGGAAATCCTCTTCACGCATAAGGAAATCGTCACCGAATTCGCCCTAATCGGCCTGGGCAGCGCCGGCCAGGTCAATCAGGGGCTGGTGGTGGCGCGCATGGCGCCGCGCCGCGAACGCACCATCAAGCAACAGGAGACCGTCGCGACGCTACGCAAGGAACTGGCGCAAGTCGCCGGAGCACGGGTCTTCGCCGCGCCCTATCCGATGATCGGCGGGCAACGCGGCGAACCCCTGCAATTCGTGGTGAGCGGTCCCAATCTCGACGAAGTCGGGCGCATCACCCGGGAATTGCAGAAAAAACTCCAGAGCGACAGCGACATCGGCCGGCTCGATACCGACCTGCAACTCGACCTGCCGCAACTGGTGCTCAACCCCGACCGCACCCGCATCGCCGCCGCCGGCCTGACCTCGCAGGACGTAGCGGCGGCGCTCAACATGCTCTCCGGCGGGGTGGATATCGCCCGCTACAACGACGAGCCGGGCGACGGGCAGCGCTACTATATCCGCGCCAAGGCCAAGGACGGCGAATTCAACCAGCTTTCCGACCTGCGCAAAATCTACCTGCGCTCCCGCGACGGCAAGCTGATCCGCCTCGATACGGTTGCCGGCGTCCGGGAAACCCTCGGGCCGGCGGTGATCGGACGTTTCGACCTGCAATATTCGGCGACTTTCTTCGGTTCGCCCACCATTCCGCTGAGCGACGCGGTGCGGAAGGTGAACGAAGCGGCGGCGGACCTGCTGCCGTTGGGCTACAACGTCAAGATGATCGGCCAGGCCGAGGAATTCGGCAAAACCACGGGCTACATGGCGTTCGCCTTCGGGATGGCGATGCTGCTGCTTTACATGGTGCTGGCCAGCCAGTTCAACTCCTTCATCCAGCCCTTCATCATCATGCTGGCCCAGCCGCTCGCCATCATCGGCGGGGTGCTGGCGCTATGGCTGACCGGCAACACCCTCAACATCTATTCGATGATCGGGCTGGTGCTGCTGATCGGCTTGGTGGCAAAAAACTCGATCTTGCTGGTCGACCTCACCAACCAGCGCCGCGACGCCGGAAAGGGTATCGACGCGGCGCTCTCCGAGGCCTGCCCAATTCGTATGCGGCCGGTGCTGATGACCTCGCTGACGGTGATCCTGGCGCTGCTGCCCGCTTCGCTGGGGCTGGGCGCCGGCGCGGAAACCAACGGCCCGCTGGCCATCGCGGTGATCGGTGGGATGATCTCCTCCACCTTGCTTACCCTGGTGGTGGTGCCGGCGGTTTACTCGCTGGTGGAACACGGCCTGGCCAGATGGCAGCGTCGCCATCCCGACGTGGAAGAGGGTTAAAGCTTCCGTGCGGCTTGCAGCAGGGCTGGCGGGCCACCCCGCTACGCCTTGCCAGAGTTGCTCCACGAAATTCTCCCTAACGGCACGGCCTCACCATGACCCAACTCCGCATTCCCGCCGTCTACATGCGCGGCGGTACCAGCAAGGGCGTATTTTTCCTCGCCGCCGACCTGCCCGCCGACCCGCACGAGCGCGACCGGCTCCTGCTGCGCGTGATCGGCAGCCCCGACCCCTACGGCAAACACATCGACGGGATGGGCGGCGCTACCTCCAGCACCAGCAAGGTAGCGATTCTCGCCAAATCGACACGCTCCGATTGCGACGTGGATTACCTGTTCGGCGCGGTCGCGGTGGACAAGCCGGTGATCGACTGGTCGGGTAATTGCGGCAACCTCACTGCGGCGGTCGGGCCGTTTGCGATCCACGCCGGCCTGGTCGCCGCCCCGCCGGGGGGCCATGCTACGGTGCGCATCTGGCAGGCCAACGTGGGTAAGAGAATCATCGCCCACGTGCCGATGCACTACGGCGAAGTGCAGGAAGAAGGCGATTTCCAGCTCGACGGCGTGACCTTCCCCGGCGCGGAAATCAAGCTGGAATTTCTCGATCCCGGCGACGGCGCGGCGCTGTTCCCCAGCGGCGCGCGCTTGGACCGCCTCGACGTACCGGGCGTCGGCGTCTTCGAAGCCACCCTCATCAACGCCGGCAACCCCACCATCTTCATCGACGCCCGCAGCCTAGGCCTGCGTGGCACCGAGTTGCAAGACGAGGTCAATGGCGACGCCGGACTGCTGGCCCGCGCCGAAGCGATCCGCGCCCACGGTGCAGTCGCCATGGGCCTCGCCGCCAGCCCGGCGGAAGCCAGCGCCAAGCGCCCCGCCACCCCCAAGCTCGCCTGCCTCGCCGCCCCGCGGACCTACACCGCCGCCGGCGGCAAAGTGATAGAAGCCAACACCATCGACCTGCTGGTACGGATCTTCTCGATGGGCCAACTCCACCATGCCATGACCGGCACCGGCGCGGTGGCGCTGGCCGCCGCCGCAGCCATCCCCGGCACGCTGCCGCAGCGCCTCGTCCCGGCGAAGGCCGCCGGGCAAATCTGCTACGGCCATCCCTCCGGCACCCAAAGCGTCGGTGCCACGGCCCATGAGCAGGATGGGCAATGGATCGTTACCCAGGCCACCATGAGCCGTAGCGCCCGGCGGTTGATGGACGGCTGGGTGCGGATTCCCAGCCGTTAAGGGCGAAACCTCCCGCAGCCCGCAGCGCCGGCTTGTCCTCCGGCCACGGATTTCTTGCGGATAGAAAAGGTGCGATGGGCCACTCGTCTCCAAGAAGGCGTTTCCCGCCGTTTACCCCTTTACCGGTCTGACCTTGCTCGCCGCCAGCTTGGCGCGTCCGCGCGCTTCCTCGACGTCCGCGGCGGTCGCCAAGGCCACGCCCATGCGGCGGCGCGTGAAGCTTTCCGGCTTGCCGAATAGGCGCACGTCACTGTTCGGCACGCTGAGCGCTTCCGCCACGCCCTCGAAGGCGATGCCCTGGGCTTCCATGCCGCCGTAGATTACCGCGCTGGCAGCGGGGGCGCGCAGGCCGGTATCCACCGGCAGGCCGAGGATGGCGCGGGCGTGCAGGTCGAATTCGCTCTGGGTCTGGCTGGCCATGGTCACCATCCCGGTGTCGTGGGGGCGCGGGCTGACTTCCGAGAACCACACCTGGTCGCCCTTGATGAACAATTCCACGCCGAAAATCCCCCGTCCTTGCAGGTTGTCGGTGACGGCTTTGGCAATCTCCCGCGAGCGCGCCAGGGCGGCGGCGCTCATAGCCTGGGGCTGCCAGCTTTCCACGTAATCGCCCTTGACCTGGACGTGGCCGATGGGGTCGCAGAAGAAGGTTTCCACTTGACCCGACACGCCCACCGCCCGCACCGTGAGTTGGGTAATTTCGTAATCGAAATCGATGAAGCCCTCGACGATCACCCGCCCCTGGTTGACCCGCCCGCCGCTGGCGGCATAGTCCCAAGCCGTCTGCACGTCGGCGGGGCCGTCGATGCGCGACTGACCCTTGCCGGACGACGACATCGTCGGTTTGACGATGCACGGATAGCCGATGCCGCCGTCGATGGCGGCTTGCAGTTCTTCCAGGCTGTCGGCAAAAACGTAGGGAGAAGTCGGCAGACCCAGGGTTTCGGCGGCGAGGCGGCGGATACCCTCGCGGTTCATAGTGAGTTGGGCGGCACGCGCGGTGGGAATGACTTCGGCCAACCCGGCGCGCTCGATCTCGACCAGCATGTCGGTGGCGATGGCCTCGATTTCCGGCACGATCAGATGGGGTTTTTCCTGTTCCACCAAGGCGCGCAGGGCAGCCCCGTCGGCCATGTTGATGACGTGGGCGCGATGCGCCACCTGATGTCCCGGCGCGTTGGCATAGCGATCCACCCCGATCACTTCCACCCCGAGACGTTGCAGGGCGATGATGACTTCCTTGCCCAACTCGCCGCAGCCGAGCAACATGACGCGGGTGGCCGAGGGACTCAACGGGGTGCCGATTTTCATGGGATTTCCTTTTTTCAGTTTGGAGGGAAAAACGCCATTTTAGCCTGTAATTACACTGGTGTAAGCGGGTGTGTTGCCGGCGGCTCGATGGATTTCCGGCGATGGAAATAGTGCCAGCAAATACCTCCCTCCGTCAGAGACGACTTTTTCGATTCTACAATCCCTTGTTCTTCATTGCATTGCGGTCATCTTGGAGATTCGAGGCAGCGTTTTGGGTTAGAATTGAATTTTTTGGCGGATGATTCCGGATGGTTGGCATACTCATCATCGCTCACGGCAATCTCGGCGACAGTTTGATCCACTGCGCCCAGCATGTTTTCTCGGGTCAGGAACTACCCTTGCGCCAACTCGGCGTGACGGTACACGACGATCCGATGTCCATGTTGCCCAAGGCCATCAAGCTGATAGCCGAAGTGGATAGCGGCGAGGGCATCCTGATATTGACCGACATGTACGGTGCCACGCCCTCCAACATCGCTTGCCGCCTGCTCGAAGCCGGCAAAATCGAAGGCGTTTCCGGCGTCAGCATGCCGATGTTGGTACGCGCCCTGACTTATCGAGACAGCCCCCTTGCGACCGTGGTCGAGAAATCCCTTTCGGGCGGACGCGAAGGGATCGTCCATATCACCATGAAAGCCTGTGATGTTACAGCAAGACATTGAAGTAACTAATAAACTCGGCCTGCACGCGCGAGCTTCGGCGAAGCTGACCCAGCTTGCCGGCCAATTCAAGAGCGACATCTGGATTTCGCGTAACGGTCGCCGCGTCAACGCCAAAAGTATCATGGGCGTGATGATGCTGGCCGCCAGCAAGGGCACCTCGGTAAATCTGGAAATCAGCGGGGACGACGAAGCGCAGGCCATGCAATCGATTGCCGATCTATTCAACGACAAATTCGGGGAAGGCGAGTGAGCTTTACCTTACACGGCGTCGGCGTTTCCGGCGGTATCGCCATCGGCCATGCCCACCTGGTTTCCCATGCGGTACTGGAAGTGCCGCATTACGTGCTGCCCAAGCACATGCTCATCCAGGAACTGGAGCGTTTCCAGGCGGCTATCGCCGTTACCCGCCAGGAACTGGAAGCCCTGCGTGCCAACATACCCGTCGGCGCCCCAGCGGAATATGGTGCTTTTCTCGATCTGCACCTGCTGATTCTGGGCGATTCGACACTGTCGGTGGTACCGCTGCAAATTATCGAGTCCCAGCAGGTCAACGCCGAATGGGCGCTCAAGCAGCAAATGGACGAACTGCTTGAGCAGTTCCAGAAAATCGAGGACGAATACCTGCGCGAACGCGAGCACGACGTGGTGCAGGTAGTGGAGCGGGTCATCAAGGCGCTGCTCGGCCATCCCAGCACCATCCCCCTGCCCAGCGGCTCCGAACAAAGCCGCATCCTGGTCGCGCACGACCTGTCGCCGGCCGACATGATGCTGTTCAAGCAGAACCGTATCGCCGCGTTCACTACCGACGTCGGCGGCGCCACCTCGCATACCGCGATCATGGCGCGCAGCCTCAACATCCCGTCGATTGTGGCGCTCCACCACGCGCGCGAAATCATCCATGAAAACGAGTTGCTGATCGTCGACGGCCAGCAAGGTGTGGTGATCGTCAATCCCGACAAGCAGGTGCTGGCCGAATACAAGCTGCGCCAGAGCCAGTGGGAACTGGAGAAGCAGAAGCTCAAGCGCCTCAAGACCACCGTCGCCACCACCCTCGACGGCGCAGCCGTGGAATTGCACGCCAACATCGAACTGCCCCAGGATCTGCCGCAGGTCAAGGAATCCGGGGCGACCGGCATCGGCCTGTTCCGCAGCGAATTCCTGTTCCTCAACCGTGACGGCCTGCCCAGCGAGGAAGAGCAGTTCCTCGCCTATCGCCAAGTGGCGGAGGTGATGAAAGGCCTGCCGGTCACCATCCGCACCCTCGATCTGGGCGCCGACAAGCACCTCACCGGCACCACCCGCGAAAGCGCCAACCCGGCGCTGGGACTGCGCGCCATCCGCCTGTGCTTGGCCGAACCGCAGTTGTTCCACACCCAATTACGCGCCATCCTGCGCGCCTCGCATTACGGCAAGGTGCGCATCCTGATCCCGATGCTCTCCTCGTTGCCGGAGTTGCGCCAGACCCTGCACATGATCGTCCACGCCAAGCAGAGCCTGGCCCTGGAGGAAATCCCCTTCGACAACAACGTGCCGATCGGCGGAATGATCGAAATCCCGGCAGCGGCACTGGCGGCGCAAGCCTTTGCCAAGGATCTGAATTTCCTCTCCATCGGCACCAACGACCTGATCCAGTACACCCTCGCCATCGACCGCACCGACGACGCCGTGGCGCATCTGTACGACCCGCTCCACCCGTCGGTGCTGCAACTGATCGCCTACACCATCGGCGCCGCCGACAAGGCCGGCATTTCGGTATCGGTGTGCGGCGAAATGGCCGGCGACCCACAACTCACCCGCCTCCTGCTGGGCCTGGGATTGCGCGATTTCTCGATGCACCCGGCGCATATCCTGGCGGTCAAACAGCAGGTGCTCAAGGCCGAACTGCCGAAGATCAGCGGGATTGCCCAGAAAATGTTGAAGACCTACGATCCCGAGAAAATGCACCAATTGCTGGCGCGCCTCAACCAATGATTAGGCCAGTTGTAGAGTGGGCGCAAGTTTGTGCCCACCGACCCCGCTGAACTCAACTCGACAATACGAAACCAATAATATTCGGTCATGCATACCCACACCCATTCCGTCGGCGTCGTCGCTTCCCGCATCGCCCATTTCGACAAACCCACCAAGCTGAAAAGCGGGGCGGTACTGGAAAGCTACGACTTGGTTTACGAAACCTACGGCACGCTCAACGCCACCGGTTCCAACGCCATCCTGATTTGCCACGCCCTTTCCGGCAACCACCACGTCGCCGGCTACCATTCCGAGAAAGACCGCAAACCCGGGTGGTGGGACAACATGATCGGGCCGGGCAAGCCGGTCGATACCGAGCGTTTTTTCGTGATCGGGGTCAACAACCTGGGGGGATGCCACGGTTCCACCGGGCCGTCCAGCATCGACCCGCTTACCGGCAGACCCTACGGCAAATCCTTCCCGGTGCTGACGGTGGACGACTGGGTGGAAACCCAGGCGCGCCTCGCCGATTACTTGGGTATCCTGCAATTCGCCGCAGTAATCGGCGGTAGCCTGGGCGGCATGCAGGTCATGCATTGGAGCATCGCCCATCCCCGCCGTTTGCGCCATGCCCTGGTGATCGCCTCTGCCCCCAAGCTCACCGCCCAGAACATCGCCTTCAACGACGTGGCACGCCAGGCGATCCTTACCGACCCGGATTTCCACGGCGGCGATTATTACGCCCACGGCGTGGTGCCGCGCCGCGGCCTGCGCATCGCGCGGATGCTGGGACACATCACCTATCTGTCGGACGACGTGATGGGCGAAAAATTCGGGCGGATCCTCAAGAACGACACCTTCCAGTTCGGCTACGACGTGGAATTCGAAATCGAATCCTACCTGCGCTACCAGGGCGACAAATTCGCCGACAGCTTCGATGCCAACACCTATTTGCTGATGACCAAGGCGCTCGATTATTTCGACCCCACCCATCACCACCGCAACACCCTGAGCCAAGCGCTCAAGCCCGCCACGGCGGATTTTCTGGTGATATCGTTCACCAGCGACTGGCGTTTCGCCCCCAGCCGCTCGCGGGAGATCGTCAAGGCCCTGCTGGATAACGAACGCAACGTCAGCTACGCGGAAATCGTCGCCGTCCACGGCCACGACGCCTTCCTCATGCCCGACCCGCATTATCACGACATTGTGCGGGCTTACATGGAGGGGATCGCACCATGACCAACATCACTCGTCCCGATTTTGCCGCCATCGCCGCCTGGGTCACCCCCGGCGCCAAAGTCCTCGACCTCGGCTGCGGCGACGGCAGCCTGCTGCGCTACCTGCGCGAAACCCGCCAGGTGCGCGGTTACGGCATCGAAATCGCCGAAGACAATCTGGCCGCTTGCATCAAGAACGGCATCAACGTCATCCAGATGGATCTGGAGTCCGGCCTGTCCGGCTTCGAACCGCAATCCTTCGATTTCGTGATTCTGTCGCAGACCCTGCAGGCCATGAAAAACATCGAACTGATGATGAGTGAAATGCTGCGGGTCGGCAAACAAAGCATCGTCACCCTGCCCAATTTCGGTTTCTGGCAACACCGCCTGCAAATCCTCTCCGGCCACATGCCGGTCTCGCCCGACCTGCCTTACCAATGGTACGACACCCCCAACATCCACCTGTGTACCTTCGGTGATTTCGAAGCTTTCTGCCGCGACCAGGGCGTCGCCGTCCGCGAACGCATCGCCATGCACAATGCCCAGGTCGTCACCTTCCTGCCCAAGCTGTTCGGCAGTCTGGCGGTGTATCGACTGGAAAGGGCCGCGAAAACGGCTTGATTGAAAACGGCGTCGCGCCCCATGGCGTCTTGCGCTCTGAACCTACCTGGGCCATACTGCATCGCATCTGCAATGCAACCGGGGTTAACCATGAAATCCGCCACGATTCCCTCGCTTCGGGTCGCCCCCGAATTGCGTCAAGCTGCTGAAAGCGTCTTGCGCAACGGGGAAACCTTGTCCAGCTTCGTCGAGCAATCGCTACGCGCCCAAATCGAGCGGCGTCAATTGCAAGGGGAATTCATCGCGCGCGGTCTGGCGGGGCGGGGCGAGGCGCGCAGTAGCGGGGAATACCATGCCGCCGAAGACGTATTGCGCGAAATGGACGAGATGCTGGAAAAAGCCGAGGCGAAGAACTTAGCGTGAGTTATCGGGTTCGCTTTACCGCCTCTGCCAGGGAGGATTTGCAGCGACTTTTCGCCTTTTTGCTCGAACGCGACCCGGTTGCCGCCCGCCGCGCCCGCGACGCCATCGAAAAAGCCATCGGCTTGTTGCGGGACTTTCCGTTTACCTGCCGCAAGGCGGAAACGGACACACCTTTCCTGCGCGAACTGGTGATTCCCTTTGGAGCTACCGGCTACGTTGCCCTGTTCGAAATCGAAGACGACCAAACCGTTACCGTGCTGGCGCTACGCCACCAGCGCGAGGATGACTACTTTTGAGTTCTACCAAAGCAACCGATACAACCCCAACACCCCGAACCCTGCCACCAGCAGGCCGGCGGACAGCCGGACCGCGCGGTTCTGCATGAATTCCTTGAGTTGGCGGGCGAAGTAGCCCATCGCCAGAAGGTTGGGGAGGGTGCCGATGCCGAAGGCCAGCATTACCACCGCCCCCTTCACGGCGCTGCCGCTCGCCAGCGCGGTAATCAACATGCTGTACACCAGCCCGCACGGCACCCAACCCCACAGCGCGCCAAGCGCCAGGGCTTGCGGTACGCTACGCACCGGCAGGAGCTTGCGGGTGTAGGGTTGCAGGCGGTTCCAGATCGCCGAACCGGCACCTTCGAGGCGCAACACCGCCGAGGAAAGGCCGGCCAGATATAAACCCAGGGCGATCAGGAGGAGGTTGGCGAGCAGGTACAAGCCCTGTTTGACCGGCAACAGGTCGGAGAGTAGCAGGCTGCTGGCCCCCGCCGCGCCGGCGAAGGCACCCACCAGCACGTAGCTGGCAATCCGTCCGGCGCTGTAGGCCAGATGAAAACGCCATTGCGGGGCTTGATTGGGAAGTTGCAGACTGAGCGCGCCGACGATCCCGCCACACATGCCGACGCAATGGGTGCCGCCGAGCAGGCCGACCAGAAAGACCGAAAAAATGCCGAGTTCCATCGCTGCCATTTTGACACAGCTTGGCGGGTTTCGGGTAAGGTAGCGACCCTATGAGAACCCTCCAACCCAACGATAGCGCCACTCCCACACTGCGCCAGGCGCTGTGCAATCGGCGCATGCTGATCTGCATTTTCACCGGCTTCAGTTCCGGGCTACCGCTTTATATTCTCATCAGCCTGCTGCCGGCATGGCTGCGTTCCGAGCAGGTCGACCTCAAGTCCATCGGCCTGTTCGCCCTGATCCAACTGCCCTTCACCTGGAAATTCTTGTGGGCGCCGCTGCTCGACCGCTACGTGTGGCCGCTACTGGGGCGGCGGCGCGGCTGGATGCTGGTCAGCCAGCTCGCGTTGCTGCTCTCCCTGCCGCTGTTTGGCTGGTTCAGCCCCAAGCTGGACTTGTGGACCATCGCCTACCTCGCGGCGACGGTGGCTTTTTTTTCCGCCACCCAGGACATCGTGATCGACGCCTTCCGCCGCGAAATCCTCTTCGACGTCGAACTGGGCCTGGGCAACGCCATCCACGTCAACGCCTACCGCATCGCCGGGCTGATCCCCGGCTCGCTGTCGCTGATCCTCGCCGACCACCTGCCGTGGGACAGCGTGTTCCTGATTACCGCGTTATTCATGCTGCCCGGCATCCTGATGACGCTCAAGGTGACCGAACCGCAACTCGCCAAGGCCGCGCCGAAAACCCTGCGCCAGGCGGTAGTCGAGCCTTTCCACGAATTCATCAGCCGCGCCGGCTGGCGCCAGGCGGCGCTGATCCTCGCCTTCATCTTCCTCTACAAACTCGGCGACAGCATGGCGACCGCGCTGGC
>JAGXQV010000193.1 GCA_018336195.1 Sulfuricella sp.
CGCCCTTCGACCGGCTCGCCGATCACACGCCCGATGCGCCCACGTTCGCCAGCCAGTCCGGCGTTACGCCTTCAAGCACCGTTACCTCCGCCACGGTCACCCTCGCGGGCTTGACCACGCCCACCGGCATCAAGGTGAGCAACGGCAGCTATGCCATCAACGGCGGCGCCTACACCAGCGCGCCCGGCGCGGTGAGGAGCGGCGACACGATCAGCTTGCGCCACACGGCGTCGGCGGCGAACCTGACCACGACGACCACCGCCGTCACCATCGGCGGCGTCGTCGCCAATTTCAGCAGCACCACGGTCGATGTTCCAGCACAACCCGCTGCGCCGACGGTCACGCTGGCCGGCAACATCGCCACCGTCAGCTTCACCGCTCCGGCGGATAACGGCTCGGCCATCACCGGCTACACCGTCAGCACCAGCCCGGCGGGCGGCACCGACCTGGAGGCCGGCACGACGGCCACCACCCATCACATCGTCGGTCTGGCGGTGGGCACTGCCTACAGCTTCAGCGTGGTCGCAGCCAACGCCGTCGGCAGCAGCGCCGCCTCCAGCGCCAGCAGCACCAGCACCCCGGCGAGTTTTGCCGGCGAAAGCTTCGGCAGCCTCGCCGGCGCCAACACCAACATCAACGCCACGGCGGTGGATAGCGCCGGCAACGCCTACGTTACCGGCACTTTCAACGGCACCACCCTGACCCTGGGCGCCACCACTTTGACCAAGATCGGCGCTCAGGATGCCTTTGTCGCCAAGTTCAATGCCGGCGGCACCGCACTGTGGGCGAAGAACTACGGCGGCGGCGGGGCGTATACCGTCGCCCGCGGCATCGCCGTCGATGGCTCGGGCAATGTTTATCTGGGCGGGCAATTCGGCAGCGCCAACCTCACCGCCCCGGCCCTGACCCGGATCGGCAGCCAGGACGCCTTCGCCCTCAAGCTCGACGCCAACGGCACCACCACCTGGGCGAAGAACTACGGCGGCAGCGGGGCGACTGCCTCCGCCACCGGCATCGCCGTCGACGCCTCGGGCAACGTCTATCTGGGCGGGTTTTTCTACAGCGCCAACCTCAGCACCCCGGCCTTGACCCGGATCGGCGGCTCGGACACCTTCGCCTTCAAGCTCGACGCCAACGGTGCCACCACCTGGGCCAGGAACTACGGCGGCAGCGGGGCGGATGCCTATGCCTACGCCATCGCCGTCGACGCTTCGGGCAACGTTTATCTGGGCGGGAGTTTCGAAAGCGCCAGCCTCACCACCCCGGCCCTGACCCGGATCGGCAATTTTGACGCCTTCGCCCTCAAGCTCGACGCGAGCGGCACCACCACCTGGGCGAAGAACTACGGCGGCAGCGGGGCGAATTCCTCCGCCAACGCCCTCGCCGTCGACGCCTCGGGCAACGTTTATCTGGGCGGGTATTTCTATAACGCCAACCTCACCTCCCCGGCCTTGACCATGATCGGCGCTCAAGACGCCTTTGCCTTCAAGCTCGACGCCGGCGGCGCTACCACCTGGGCCAGGAACTACGGCGGCAGCGGGGCGACTGCCCAAGCTAACGGCATCGCCCTCGACGCCTCGGGCAACGTCTATCTGGGCGGATATTTCAGCAACGCCAACCTCACCACCCCGGCCTTGACCCGGATTGGCGGCAGGGACGCCTTCGCCCTCAAGCTCGATGCCGGCGGCACCACCACCTGGGCCAAGAACTACGGCGGCAGTGCGGCATGGGCCTACGCTAACGCAATTGCCGCCGACGCGTCGGGCAAGGTTTATCTGGGCGGGTTTTTCAACGGCGCCAACCTCACCACCCCGGCCCTGACCCGGATCGGCAACTACGACGCCTTCCTCCTCAAGGACAGCACGCCGGTGCCGGCTCCGGTGTCTAACTACTACCCGCCCGCGCCGACGCTGATAAACGCCCCCGCCAACACGCAAACCACCCTGAGCGGCACCACCCCGGTCAACGCCGCCGCCGGCAGCACCCTGGTGATACCGGTTGGCGCATCGGTCGCCGGTACGCCCATCAGCCTGCCCACCCCGGTCGTCGGCGCGAAACCGGAACCCGTCACCATCAAGATCGGCGGGCAGACGCTCACCGTCACCCCGACCGGCGCCGGAACCGTCGTCACCCTCAAAAAAATCGCCATCGACGGCGTCGAAACCCCGGTATTGGCCGTCACCAATGGCAGCGTCACCGTCAGCGCTCCCGCCGGGCAGCCGCTACTGGCGCTGAGTAACGGCGTCACCGTCACCGCCGGCGACCAAGGCGGCACAGTGAGTTCCAGCGGCAACACCCTCGCCGTCACCGACGGCACCATCATCCTGCCCGCCAACGCCTTCGCCGCAAGCCACGGCTTCGCCAGCATCAAGGACGGCAAGGTCTACGCCGGAGAAGTCGCCGACCTCGACGCCGCCGGGAAAGTCACCAGCGTGCGCCTCGGCAGCCTCGCCAAAAACGGCAGCGCCCTGGGCGACCCAATCCAGCCGGCCGGCGCCGCCAACCTCGAAGACCTCGCCATCGTCCCCAGCCTCAAGGGCAAGATCGCCCGCCTGTCCGCCAGCCGGGACTACACCGACCTCCTCGCCGCCTCGATGGGCCAAGGCATCGCCGCGCAAGGGCAGAACAGCGACGGCGTGTTGCGCCTCACCATCCCCGGCGGCACGCTCAACGCCCTGCCGGTGGGTGACCTCACGGTCGACACCAGCCGCCCCGACGGCATCACCCTCACGGCCAACGGACAGGCCGAAATCGTCCAAAGCGGCGTCCTCGCCACCTTCGTCCCCAGCGTGGCCGACCTCGCCCGCTGCGCCGCGCAACTCGCGCAACTCGACCCGGACGCCGTGCTGAGCATCCAGGCCGACGGGCGGATGCGGATACACCTCAACCGCACGACCTACGCCCTGCAACCGGCCTGGACGAGCAACGAAGTCACCGGCAGCCCCGCCGCAACTGGTGGCTTCAGCACCGACCAGCAAGGCAACGTCACCTACCAGGACAACGCCACCCGCCAAACGCTGTACCCGGCCTTCGCCGACCAGCCGCAACTGAGCGCCGCGCTAAAAGCCCTCGACCCCGCCGCTACCCTTGCCGCCAAAGGCGACGGCAGCTATAGCATCGAACTGCTGGGGCAAAGCTACACCCTCACGCCGGATTACCCCCTGACCCCAGCTCCCACGGAAAAAGCCGGTAAAAGCTGGTGGCAAGACGCCACCGGCAAGCTCTACCTCAGGAACGGCGACGGCAGCGCACAGGGCTTCGCCGTGCGGTAGGTCGGGCTTCAGCCCGACCTACGGGCTACGGGGCTTACCAGCCATTCGCCGGCGGCATTTACCGCCGTGCCCTTGTCATGTTGCTTTGGAGAACGAAATGTCCTTACGTCGTTATGTCCTGATGTTGTTGGTCGCCTGCCTGGCTTGCCCGGCGGCTGCGGCGGATTGGGGACGGTGGATTCCGCAGTGCGAATCCAGGGCGGCATTTGGCGAAACGGGTGGGGAATGCTACAGTTCTTAAATATTAGCGATTTCTAAAAAACCCTCTTCAACCCAACCCGGAGCATCCTTTCATGGCGACCCTTGATCTCACCGAAGCAAATTTCGAATCCACCATTTCCGGCAACGATATCGTCATCGTTGATTTCTGGGCGCCCTGGTGCGGGCCGTGCCGTTCCTTCGCGCCGGTTTACGAGGAGACTTCGGAGAAGCACAGCGACATCGTGTTCGCCAAGGTGAATACCGAAGAGCAGCAGAATCTCGCCGGTTATTTCGGGATTCGCTCGATTCCCACCCTGATGGTGTTCCGCGAAAGCGTGATTATTTTCTCCGAGCCGGGCGCGCTGCCGGGTTCCGGGCTGGAGTTGCTGATCGAGCAGGTGCGCGCCATCGACATGGCGGAAGTGCATCGCCAGATCGCCGAGTCGGCCAACGAGCAAGGCCAGCCTTCCTGATTTTCCCCGCCTTCGATAGGTAGTCCGTCACTTGGAGCGCCGGCAGGGTGCCGGTATTCCAGCACCCGTTATGCCGCGGTGAGCGGCACCAGCACCACAAATTCCGCACCTTCCGGGGTATTGATTGCCCGGATGGTGCCGGCCAGGTTTTTTTCCACCATCATTTTGCTCATGTAGAGGCCGATCCCCGAGGATTTTTGCTTGGTGGTGAAGTAGGGGTCGAAAATCTTGCCGAGAATCTCGGCGGGGATGCCGCCGCCGTTGTCGGCAATCGCGACGCCGCCGTAATCGCCGTCGCGATGGATGCGAATACGGATGGCGGGCGGGATGATCTTGCGCTCGACCAGGACTTCCTTGGCATTGTTGAGGAGGTTGAGGAGGAGTTGCGCCAGTTCATTGGGGTAGCCGAGTACGCTGACTTCTTCCGGGGCGTCGATTTTTACCTCGATGCCGTGTACCCGCAGGTCTGCGTCGATCAGGGAGAGTGCCCGTTCCACGGCGCTCCTCAGGGGAAATAGAACCTTTTCGTCGTCCGGCTGAATGATCTTGCGGAAATTGTCGATCACCCCCGACATCCGGGTGGCGACCCCGTATCCTTCCGAAACCGCCTTGTCCAGGTAAGCTTCGTCGAGTTCGCCGTGATCGGCGGCATCCTTGATGTTGGTGAGGATCAGGGTAAGGGTGTTGAGCGGCTGGCGCCAGTGGTGGGCGATGTTGCGCAGGATTTCGCCGAGCGCGACGTGGCGTGCCTGCTCGATCAACAGGTGGTCCTTGTCGCGGTTCTTGGCGATTTCCTCCCGCACCCGCTGTTCCAGGGTTTCGTTGAGTTGGCGAAGACTTTCTTCGAGACGCTCGCGCTCACTGATGTCGCGTTCCAGCGCTTCGGCCATCTGCGCGAAATCGCGGGTCAGGCGCGCCACCTCGTCGCGCCCCCGGTAATCGGGCAGGTCGACCTGCAGGTTGCCTTCGGCGATGCTGTCGGCGGCGCGCGACAACTGCGACAGGCGGTGCGTCATGGTGCGCACCAGCAGCCAGGCGGCCAGGGCGCCGAGAAGGATGGCCGCGGCGATGTAAGCCAGTCCCTTGCGGGTGATGGTGTCGAGTTCCTCCTGTACCTGGGCGCCGTCCAGCACTACGCGGGTGTAGCCGATGCGGGTGCCGCCCGCGACGATTTCCGCCAGGCTGTCCACCATCCCGTCGTGCCAGAGTTGGCTGGTGTCGGTGTCTTGGGTGTGGCGCAGGCCTTGCATGAGGCGGGTGCTCGGCGGGTCGTCCAGTTTGAGGCCGAACAGGGCGGGGTCGGAAGCGGCGATGACCTTGCCGTCGCCGTCGAGGATCAGGGCCAGGCGCAGGCTTTCGACGCCCTTGAGGCTGTGGAGGAGTTCGCCGAGGCCGTTGAGGTCGCGGCTCAATACCCAGGAAGGGGCGTTCGCCGCGAGGGTTACCGCCAAGCCGCGGCCTTCGTTGGCGATCTGCTTCTGCATGAAATCCTGTTGGCGAACCGACATGTCGTACACCACCATGCCCATCAGCACGGCGTGCAGAACCACCACGCCGAGGATGATCCGGCCCCGGATACTATGCAGGAGCGTATCGAGAAAAACCTTCATGGTGCCGGGGATTTTAGCGGTTGGTGTCGGCGTGTGCCAGAACTTCCCGCAATAGCGGCACGCTGACCGGACGCTGGCGTTCCAGGGAATGGCGGTCGAGGGCGTCGAGTGCCGCGATCAGCGATGGCAGGTCGCGCCGCCAGTGGCGCAGCAGGTAGGCGGAAATTTCCGGGGGAAGGGCAAAGCCGCGCTGTTGGGCGTGGGCTTCCAGGGCGGCGGACTTTTCCTCGTCGTTGAGGCTATGGACGCGGAACACCAGCCCCCAGCCGAGGCGGGTGGCGAGATCGGGGCGCACCGCCAGTTGCGCGGGGGGCGTGGTGCCGCTGGCGAGCAGGCTGCCGCCTTCGTCGCGGAGGCGGTTGTAGAGGTTGAACAGGTCGATCTGGCCGGCCTCGTCGAGGCGTTCCACGTCGTCGAGCAGCGCCGGGCTGCCGCCATCCCAGGTGTTGGCGGCGTGGCCGAGGAACGGCTTGAATCCGTGCTCCTGGGCGGCGGCGCGACAGGCCGCGAGCAAATGGCTCTTGCCGCTGCCCGCCTCGCCCCACAGGTAGATGAAGCGTTCGCCGGCGTTGCCCGCGGCAAACTGCCGCAGGGTGGCGACGAGTTCGTCATTGCGCCCGGCGACGAAATTTTCCAGAGTGGGGGCAGGCTGGGGCGCGATGGCGAGGAGAAGTTGTTGCATCATTAAATTAAAATTTTGAGTGTTAAGTGCTTAGTGTTTAGTTGTGGAATGCGTTTTGCGCATGATTGAATGCCGACGCACCTTGCGCGGCGACATCAACTCAACACTCAAAACTAAACACTGTGTTGATCTAGATTTCCAATTCGCCTTGTCTGGCGCGGGCCTCGGCGAGTTTGCGGGCTTCCGTGAGGAGCCACTTGTCGGCTTCGCTCAAGCCTAAATCCTTGGCGATGCGCAGGTATTCGCCGATGCGGGTGTCAAAGATTTCCTGCGATTCGGCTTGGTACAAGCCCAGTTCGGAAACCGCCGCTTCGAGCTTGGTTTCCTGCACGGCAACAGGGGGCGTGGGGGTAGCCACCGCTGGGCGGCGTGGCGCAGCCGGCTGGGGACGGGCGACGACGGGCGCGACGTTCCAGTCTTCTTCGGTGACGTGGAGTTCCTGGGTGGGGGCGAGACGGCGCAACTTCTGGATTTGCTTGAGGTGGCCGTCCTGCAGATCCTGGATCTGGCGCATGTGATCCTGCTGCATTTCCTGGGTCTGGCTCATGAAATTCTGCTGCATTTCCTGAATCTGCCGGGTGAATTCCAGTTCCTGGTTGAGCATTGCGGCGTTGTGCTCTTTGAGCAGTTCGGCGCGCAGGTTGCTTTCCATGCCTTCGGCGCGTTGCTGCCATTGGTCGCGCGATTTGCGGGTTTCCAGGAGGTCGGCGGCGAGCTTGTCGCGCTCCTGCTCGGCATCCTGGGCGCGCGCCGTGACCAGGCGCAGTTCGGACTGGGCGATGCTCAGGGATTTGTCGCTGCGGTCGAGTTTCTCACGGGTTTGCGCGTGGGCTTGCTGGGACTCATTCAGGGATTGGTGGGTGGCGGCCAGGTCGTCCTCGGTCTGGTGGAGCTTGACGGCGGCGGCATTGAGCTTGTCGCGGGTGGCGGCGAGGTGGATTTGGGTTTCGCCCAGGCTGGCCTGGCTCTGCTCGAACGCCTTGGCGACCAGGCGAACTTTTTCACCGGGCAGGCGGCGTTCCCAATCGGCGGGGCGCTGATTCCAGGAAAGCTTGTCGAGGGTATGCACCATGTCGCGCAGCAGTCCTTCGACGCTGGTTTTTTCCTGTTCCAGCGCGTCGATCTGTTGGCTAAGGCGCAGCCGCTCCTCGCTGTCGGTGAGGGCGTCGCTGAGCACGCGGATTTGCTGCTCCAGGCGGGCGCGCTCCTCGCGCACCGCATTCAATGTTTCGGCAACCGGCAGTACCGCAGGGCGCGGCGGAGGCGGTTCGGCTTCGCGCAAGGGGGCGGTCTGCGGCACGGCGTAGGGCTTGACGGTGAGTTCGGCGAGTTCCACGTCGTATATCGCCAGAGCCTTGCGCAGGTGTTCGATGTCCTTATTGCGCTCGGCGTTGTCGAGCAGGGTGATGGGGCGGCAGCTTTCCAGGTCGGGGCGCGGATAATGGTGGATGTCGACGCGAATCGCCCAGGCATCACCCAGATCGTCCCATTCCTGCACCGTGGCCAGCCGCGCGCCTTCCTTGCCGGGTAGCCTCGATTCGCGCGCCCAGGCGGCGAGGGCATCCCAGAGCTTGTGGCGTTGCGGCGCCTTGCCGGCTTCTTCGTCGCTGAATACGATGTCGTAACTGGAGTATTGCAGGCTGCGCCCGCTCTCGCGGATCGGCCAGATTTCCTTGATTTCGCTATTTACCCGGCTGGTGGCCTCGCGCATGGCGATTTTCAGCGGAGTAGCGGCGATGCCGCGGCGCTTCAGTTCGGCGGCGACGCTTTCCAGGTCGGCCCCGGCGAAACGTGGGTCGCCGGCCGCACCGAAATTCTGCAGCACGTAGCGCCGCACCAGCGCGTCGTGAAGGCTGTCGCGCTGGGCGAGCAGGGCTTCCACCTCGAAATGCATGAGGTGATCTTGTACTTCGATGAGGTAATCGGCATACGCTTTACCCGCCGCGCTGACCACGTATTGCTCGCCATCCGGCGTGAAGACGTGGAGGTTCTGCTTCTGGTAGAGGTTGTAGGCGGCGCTTTGCTGCTGGAAATAGGGCGTGGCCATGTGCTGGTGATTTTCCGTTTCGACCCTAGTCGGAGTATTTCGAGTAAAATTCAGGTTTTGAATTATATTCCAGAAAGCGAGAAGAAAACTTGGCTTCCTTGAGCTATCGCGATGCCGGAGTGGATATCGATGCCGGCGACCAGTTGGTGGAAAACATCAAACCGTTCGCCAAACGTACCATGCGCCCGGAAGTGCTCGGCGACATCGGCGGCTTCGGCGCGCTGGTGGAGATTTCCAAGAAGTATAAAAACCCGGTGCTGGTGTCCGGCACCGACGGCGTGGGCACCAAGCTGAAACTCGCCTTCATGCTGAACAAGCACGATACGGTGGGTATCGACCTGGTGGCGATGAGCGTCAACGACATCCTGGTGCAGGGCGCCGAACCCCTGTATTTCCTCGATTATTTCGCCTGCGGCAAGCTCGACGTGGCGACTGCCACCGATGTCATCAAGGGCATCGCGGCGGGCTGCGAACAAGCCGGCTGCGCGTTGATCGGTGGCGAAACCGCAGAAATGCCCGGCATGTACCCGGCCGGCGAATACGACCTGGCGGGTTTCGCGGTGGGCGTGGTGGAAAAGGAAAAAGTCATCACCGGGCGCACCATCGTTGCCGGCGACGTGGTGCTGGGCCTGGCTTCCAGCGGCGCGCACTCCAACGGCTATTCGCTGATCCGCAAGATCATCGAGCGTTCCGGCATCGATTTGAACTCCGATTTCCACGGCAAGCCCCTCAGCGAAGTGGTGCTTGCGCCGACCCGCATTTACGTGAAGCCGCTGCTGGCGCTGATGGAAAAAATGCCGGTCAAGGGCATGGCGCACATTACCGGCGGCGGGCTGCTGGAGAACATCCCGCGTGTCCTGCCGGAGAACCTCACGGCCGTGCTGCAAAAGGATAGCTGGACCATGCCGCCGCTGTTTTCCTGGATGCAAAAGGAAGGCGGCGTGGTCGATACGGAAATGCACCGCACCTTCAATTGCGGGATTGGCATGGCGGTGATCGTCGCCGCCGCGGATGCCGATGCGGCGATGGCGCATTTGGCTGAACAAGGCGAAACGGTGTACCGCATCGGCGCCGTCGCAGCGCGTCAGGAAGGGCAGGCGCAGACGGTGGTGGTGTAATTCTCGCCAAGGAGCAGACCATGGGGCTGGCCGAACGGATCTTTGAAGAAGTGAAAACGCTGCCGGAAGACGAGGCCCGCAAGGTTTTGCTCTTCGTCGAGCACGTCAAGGCCATGGAGCAGGTCGCAGAGGAAAATCGCGGCTGGGAAAAGTTGTCCGTTAACGGTGCCCTGGCTGGCTTGGAAGGCGACGAATTTCCGGAATATCCGGAAAGCGAACTGCTCGAACGCTGGTAATGAAATCGCCCGGTAAGAATGTAGGTTGAGTTGGCGACCTTAATCGCGCTTGTGCCCAGGCCGTTAGGTCGTCGGGTGTAACCGGCAACCCCAAACTTTCAAGAACTTTTTTAAAGGAAGATTGGGTCTGTTGGGTTACGGCGCAAAAAGCCGCGCCTAACCCAACCTACATTTGCTGGATCAGCGAGGAATAATTCTCTCTATTTATGAAATCTATCGTCATTCTTGTCTCCGGGCGCGGCAGCAACATGCAGGCGCTCCTGGAGGCCAAGCTGCCGCTCACGGTGGCTGCCGTTCTCAGCAACAAGGCCGATGCCCAGGCCCTGGAAATTGCCCGCAGTCACGGGGTCGACACGCTGGTGGTCAACCATCGCGATTATTCCGACCGCGAGGCGTTCGACCGCGCCATGGCGGAAAAAATCGACGCCCTGGGCGCCGATCTGGTGGTGCTGGCCGGTTTCATGCGTATCCTCTCGCCGTGGTTCGTCGCGCATTACCGCAACCGCCTCATCAACATCCATCCGGCGCTGTTGCCGGCCTTTACCGGCCTCGATACCCATGCCCGCGCCCTCGCCGATGGCGTCAAGCTGCACGGCTGTACCGTGCATTTCGTCACCAACGAGCTGGATCGCGGCCCCATCGTGGCGCAGGTCGCGGTGCCGGTGTTTCCCGACGATACGGAAGAAATCCTGGCGGCGCGGGTGCTGGCGCAGGAACACCGGATTTACCCGGCGGCGCTCCGCTGGTTTGCCGAGGATCGCCTGGAAATCGGCGCCAACGGCGTGGTGACGGTCAAGGGCGGGGAACGGCCCGACACGGCGTTCCCTTCCTCCTGGTAGGTTTCAGTCCAGTTTGCTGGAGAACGTGCGGTGGCTCACCACGATTTTTTTGCCTTCCACGTGGATGAAGCCGTTTGCCGAGAGGTCGCGCAGGGTGCGGCTGACCATCTCGCGCGAGGCGCCGACCATGTTGGCGATGTCCTGCTGGGAAAGGCTTTGGTCGACCACCATTTCCCCGTTGTGCAGTTCGGCGAGTTGGATCAGGGTGCGCGCCACGCGCCCGTGAACGTCCATCAGAGCCAGTCCCTCGATCTTGCTGTTGGCGCTGCGCAGGCGTTTGGCGAGTTCCACCATGATGTGCGTGACGATCCTGGGATTGTGGGCAAGGCAGCGGTCGAAGTCCGACTTGGTAATCACCGCGAAATGCACGGGTTCCATGGACACCACGGTGGCTGAACGCGGCTGGCTGTCGATCAGCGACATTTCGCCGAAGTAATCGCCCGGCCCGAGTATCGAAAGAATCACTTCGTGGCCTTCGCTATCGCCGATGAGTACTTTGACCTTGCCGGAATTGATGAGGTAGATGCTGTCGGCGTGTTCCCCCTCGCGGATCACCACCGCATGTTTGGCGAACGTCCTGACCGTGGCAACGGCGGCGAGTTTGTCGATTTCTTCGTTCTCCAGGCCGGCAAACAGGGGTACGTTGCGCAGCAGGATCGGCGATACCTGGGTCATTATGTCTCTCCATCCGGTCCGCTTCTGTCGGAAAGCGGACGTACCGGATTCTTTGGTTTTTTTGAATTGTTGGGGATCGGTTAAACTGGTCGTGGCATTGAATTTGCCATCAATTTTGATCAGGATTATACATTAACATTATGAATAGCCTAGTGAATATTGTTGGATTGAAAAAAATCCCCGGCGTTGCCGCGCGGTGCTGTTGGATTTTTGCCGCACTCGGGATGCTGTGGGTGGCGGAAGCGTGGGCCGCTCCGCCCCGGCAGGTCGATGCGACTTATCGCCTTAGCAAGGCCGGGCAGCCGTTCGGCACCGCCAAAGAGACCTTCCGGCGCGACGGCGAGCACTACCGGCTCGAAAGCGTCAGCCGTGCCACGGGACTCTTCGCCCTCTTCGTCAAAGGCACCATCCGCCTGGTCAGCGTCGGTGACGTCGGCCCATCCGGCCTGCTTCCGACGCATTTCGAGCATCAGCGCGGCAACGACCCGGACAAGGCGGTGTATGCCGATTTCGACTGGCAAAAGCACCTTGTGGCCCTGCGTTACGACGGCAAAAGCGAAAGCGAGGAACTTCCGCCGGGCTGCCAGGACCGCTTGAGCCTGCTATACCAGTTCCTCTTCAAGCCGCCGCGCGGCGCGGAAATCGAAGTGGCGATGAGCAACGGCAGGCAGGTCGGCCGCTATCGCTACCGGGTAGTAGGGGAAGAAGCGCTGACCACCCCGGCGGGACGCTTCGAGACCGTGCATTTGAGCAAGATGGAGGCCGGCCGCGGCGATGGCGTGGAGATTTGGCTGGCGAAAAACCGCGGCTATTTCCCGGTGCGGGTGAGCTTCGAGGAAAAAGACGGGAGTTTTCTGGAGCAGGTGGTGGAAAGCCTGTCCATGGGGGACTGACGCCTCAGGAATTGGGCGCCTTGCCCAGGGCGAGCAGTTTGGAACTGACTTTCAGACCGCTCGACTCGATGGCCGGCAGGTTGATTTCGAAACGGACTTTTTCGTCCTCGATGTAGAGATTGATCATCGAGCCACGCTGGGCAAACCCCTCGCTGTCCGAGACCACCAGAATGCCGTTGCCGCGCGCCCTGGCAAGCACCTTGTCGAGATTGCGCTCCTGCGATGGGGGAACGTAAATCATCTGGCAGCCCGCTACGGCGGTGGGGGCGTCGATGGCGGTCACGTCGAACTTGCGGTCCTTCACCGGCTGTCCCTTGATGGTGTCGAACGCCTTGCCGAACGGCGAAGCGCCCAGCAGGCAGAGGTGCACGTTGGCTCCGCTGGAATCCGGCCAATCCACGAATTTCGCGAAGTTGTAAATGAATACCGCCTTGATGTTGTATTCCTTTACCGGGTCGGCGGCGAACCCCACTGCCGGCCAGCCGCCCAACAACGCCGCGGCAAGGCAAGGGAGCAGTTGGGCGGCAATGCGGGAACGCCGGAAGGCGAAGACGGACATGGATAATCTGGAAAAGCGCCGATTCAGTGAGCCGCAATCTTAGCATTTTCGGCGCGGACCGGGGCTTTGACGCTGCCCGCCGGGCGTGTTAAGTTCCCGCCATGAGCCAATGTTGCGATTCCGATCAGCCGACTCCCCACCCCGAGGATATCGGCATTCCCCGTAGCGCCAGTTTCGACGGGCCGGCTTTCGAAAAAGCCGTCACCGAGTTGCTGCGCGCCTGCGGCATTTCCCCCGACAGCGTTCACACCGGCAAGACCGCCGCGCGGGTACGTACCCTCTGGGAAAAACGCCTCCTCGGCGGTTACGATATCGACCCGGCGGATGCCCTCGGCGAAGGCTTCGCCGATCCGCGCACCGACATGGTGGTGATCCGCGGCATCGCCGTGCACGGCGTGTGTCCCCACCATCTCGTGCCGTTCCGCGGCTTCGCCCACGTCGCCTACATTCCCGGCGGTCGCCTGCACGGTTTCTCGCGCGTCGCTCGCCTGGTCGATGCCATCGGCCATCGTTTCACCTACCAGGAATGGATGACCCGCGACGTCGCCGATGCCCTGGTCACCTACGGCCATGCCCAAGGCGCCGCCTGCGTCATCGAAGCCGAACAGCTGTGCCTGCTGCTCGGCGAAGATCGGCGCGGCGACGAACGGGTCTACACCCAGGCCTTCTCCGGCTGCTTCGCCCACAACGATCAACTGCGCAACGAATTCCTGCGCGCCATCGACAACCGCAAGGTTTGATCGCCCCTGTGCACGGCAATGGTGCATAGTGGATGTCGGTGTTCCATTTCGAGGCATCGTGTTTTCTCCCGTGCTTGCGGGGCGCGGCTTGCACGGCATTGGCACGGGCATTGCTAAATTGGTGCGGATTTACTTGAAAACACCTTTTCGACCAGGAATGTCATGACTCACCCCGGCAAGCTCGCGATCCCTCCCTCCCAAACCATGCAGGACATCGAAAGCCACTCCGTCATTGCCGACGGCAGGCGGCGCGGGGAGTTTCTCAACCTCTCGATGGGGAGCGCCTTCCAGCCTATCATCAGCCTGCCGCATCGTCGCGCCGTCGGTTACGAAGCGCTGTTGCGCGCCCGCGCCGGCGATGGGCAAGCCGTTGCGCCGCCTACCGTGTTCGACATGGCGCAAGGGGAAAGCGAGTGCGTCTTCCTCGACCGCCTGTGCCGCTACCTGCACGTCGGCAATTTTCTCGCCTCCGCCGCCGCGCCCGATACCTGGCTGTTTCTCAACGTCAATCCGCTGGTGTCGGTGCAGGGTCGGGAACACGGCACCTTCTTCGAGGAAATGCTGGCGCATTACGGGATTCCCGCGCACCGCATCGTCATCGAAGTGTTGGAGGGGCAGATCGAGCAGGAAGACCGGCTCGCCGCCTCGGTGGACTATTACAAGTCGCTGGGTTGCCTGGTCGCCATCGACGACTTCGGTGCGGGACATTCCAATTTCGACCGGATTTGGCGCATCGGTCCGCACATCGTCAAACTGGATCGCGCCATGATCGCCCAGGCTGCCACCAACAGTGTGGTACGGCGCCTGCTGCCGCGTCTGGTGAGCATGGTCCACGAATCCGGGAGCCTGGCGCTGATGGAAGGCATCGAAACCGAAGAACAGGCGCTGATCTCCATGGATGCCGGTTTCGACTTCGTACAGGGCTACTATTTCGGGCGCCCCGCCGACACCATCGGCCCGCTGGGCAGCGAAATGGTGGATATCTGCGACCGCTTTCGCAGTTTTTCCGACCAGGAAAACCAACGCTATCGCCAGGAATTGCATCGTTACGAGACGCTGTTCGGAAATGCCGCGCGCCTGCTCGGTGCAGGCCGGAGCATCGAACCAGCCTGTCGCGACCTGCTCGAACAACCGCGCGTGGAGCGCTGCTATCTGCTCGACATGGAAGGCCGCCAGCACGGCGCCAACCTCGCCGCACCCGATCGGCTGCGCCCGCCCAATCCGCGCTTCGCCCCGCTGGCCGACGCGAGCGGCGCGGTGTGGTCGCGCAAGCCCTATTTTCGCCGCGCCGTGGCAGCACCCAACCAAGTCCAGATCAGCCGCCCCTACCTGTCGATCACCGGCGCCAATATGTGCGTCACGTTATCGATCCTCATCGACACCCAGGCCGGCCCGCGAATCTTCTGCCTCGACCTGGACTGGTCGGATCAGTATTGATTTGTCGGGAGTTTTCACCATCCGGTGTTGATAGGGTATTCCCTGGAGGCTATGTTTGCTTCATGAATTGGGAAGTCGAATCTATATTCCCATCGTCGACCGGCATTGCGACAAACATCCGGAGCAACTTCGAAAGGAAGGGCAGATTAATGGCCAAGAAATTTTCCGCGTTATGCGAACGAATGTCGCCAGCAGTCCGGCTGTCGCAAAAAATGCTGGCCGAAGTGCTGCACGTCAAGTAGCCCTCCATCGTCAAACTGGAAAAACGCACCAATATGTACCTCTCCACCCTGCGCAGCCACATCGAAGCAATGGGCGACGAACGGGAAGTCGTGGCGCACTTCCCTGATGGCTCGGTGAAAATCAGCAATTTTTCCGGGGGGAGAAGGTTGCGGAAGGTTGACGCATTACCCATAGAGTTCTGAGGCGTGATCTTCCTCATAAGAGTTGAGTCGTTCGAAGACGACGTGTTTTGGGACAATCGTATTAGGAAGTCAGTGAATGCAGGCAACCACAAAATGGCAAGGATAGCCGAGGTGGTCTCGGTGAAGTTAGGAATATTCCAGCAAGCTGTCGGACTTACGTTGGGCGAGTCCAAAATTCTCCCGATATGCTTATGTTTTGTGCAAAACTGGCTAAATACAGCAATATTGACCTACTCTCTTGGAGAGATCGGTCTAAATATTGCTTGAATTCCATCCGAAAACCATATTAATTCCGACAGGTTGGTAGGAGTTTTTGTTGTTCGCTGGCGAACTTAATGGGAAACAGAATATGCGCGTTAAGACTATAGGCAATTTGTTCTTGGTGGCTGTGATTTTCGCATCATTTGTCTGGTCGCCGAAAACAAACGCTGATGGAGGCGGCCCTCCCGATGAAAGTAACGCAGAGTTTTATTCCCCCTCTAGATATGATACGGGGCTAATCTCTCATGTTAAAACACTATTAGCTAAAGCCGGAGTCAATACAAGAGGTACTGACAATTATTGGGGAGAAAGTCTTTCTAAAACGGTGCACATATTCCAACGACATTGTAAGTATCTTACAAATTTTGAATCGGGAGATTTAGATGATGCGACGATGTTTGTGTTGGAGCACAACATGTGCAATGTTGAGAGAGTTAAGCACCCGATGGTCAGAAATATTTCCAGAATGATCGACTTCATAGTGAATGATGAATTGAGGCGTCATTATGAAGCTAACGACAATACAAAATTTCGAAAAGCATTACTGGAGTACAAAATACGATTTAACTTGACGCACAACCCATTAATAGACAAAGAAACCCAAACCGACCTTGAAAAGAGATCTGCTAATAAAATTAAATATCTCGCCACGTTTGTTCCAAAGCAAGAACTAAGTCAGAGAAAACTCACAATCAAAAATATTGATGATTTGTCTATATTCATATCACAGTGTGAACTTCTGTCCTCATATTTTAAAAATAGTAGAAAAATTTATAACATTTTTGAGAAAGGACTGGCGAAAATTGGGACGTGTAACTCCCCCAAATTATCAAGGCAATATTCTCGAAAAAATATATCGTCTATCCAACGCTCACTAGCGCTTGTCGGAGGTGCTGTGAACTATGATGGATATTGGGGGAGCGAGTCTGCTGGCGAGTTGATGAGGTTACAGGCAAAGCGTGGGCTTAATCCAACTGGTGATCTTGACGAAGAAACTATACGCATTATATTTTTTGGGGATGAGATTAATTTGCACGAAAAAGTCAGAAATATACTAATCAACCAAAATTATGGAACTTATTCAGATATGACGTTGGCGTTGATGTCAAATTTCCAGAAAAAAAATGGCCTATATCAGGATGGTATCCTTGATGTGAAATCCTATGAGGCAATCAATAAATTGGCAGCCCCCCTAAAAAACAATTCACAACAGAATGAAGGAAATTCTCAAACAATAATTCAGAAAATTGTTCTACTTATAAGGAAGACATTTTTCTCTGATTAAATTTGGATGATGATCTAATTCTTGGCCTTTTCTTGACGCTACCATAGATTTTGATTGGCGATGTAAAGAGTCTACGCACTTAAATAATAATTGTATGGACTTATCTGCATCGCATTGCAGTACGACATCTCTTGATAAATTTCCCTTAAGTCGCTCTCGGTAGGCCTTAGTTAAGCAGATATCTAAAGAAGAAACATTTTTTCTCAGTGTTTCCTCTAAAACTACTACAATTTCCCCCCCGGGTTTTTTACCAAAGAGGTCTTCTATAAAAATAACGGCTGCTCCATAATGTTTATTCCAGCCAATAAATGCTGAGTCATATTGGCTCTTCATTTTGACTAAATCGATGTTGCTTGATTCATTATCATAAAGTAGTGATGCCAACATCATTGATGCAACTACTCGCTCCATAAATACATCATGTGTTTTTTCGACATATCGTATATTTTCCGACTTTGTCATAATCTCTAGTTCATGGTCATGCTTCGCGATTTCAAATACTTGATGAAATATAGTTCCAATGATCGCTGTAAGCAAAAATCCAATTATTACGATAAGCAATGGATGACTCCAAAAGTCATGGTGCTGGTGTGGTTCTTTATAAGCTTCTCTATATTTTCTTCTTATATTTCGATTTATTGCGCTACTTAGATTAGGTATTTTGGTTTTATTCATTCTTTGGCAAACTTCCCTTGGCGTTTTGGCTTCCAATTGAGTAATTTTTTGCAACTGGTTTTCCATTTTGTCGAGCGCTATCCTTAACAAGGAATCATTGTATGTATAAGGCTCAGTGTGAGCATCGTAACTCAGCCATTCACACCGCGGAAGTTTTAGCCCCCCGTTGTTCATGACCGTAGAAGCGTTGAAGTTCGTTATTGCCCATCTCAACAAGTTGCCGAGGCTGCGCGCCATGTTTAAGCCTCCGGATGGCTCTCCAGTCACCCCGTCAAAATATCCTTGAGAAGAGTCTGCACTCTTCGTCCGTCCGCCTTGAAGTCGGCCACGCGTGTGCCACTATGCATTTGGGGGCTGGAGGAGGGGAGGGACTACTACCCATGGACCATGGATTTGGGGGCTTCGTCAGTCGGCTCGCTCATCACCAGCCGGTCGGCACATCCTTCACCGCTTGCAGCGGCAATGCAATCGCATTACCATTCCTTTGTCCGCATCAGGAAAGGAACCCATCATGACCGTTCTTCACACCGAGTCCACGCTGACTGCCCGTTACCAGACGACTATTCCCGACGCGGTGCGCAAGGTGCTTGGCTTGAACAAGCATGATCGCTTGGTTTATCGGGTCTGCGAAAACGGTGAGGTTTATCTGAGCAAAGCCGATATTGCGGAAGCCGAAGACGCAGCACTTGGGCCATTTCTTTCCCTGCTGGATTCCCGTTTGGCGCAGCAGCCGGGGAGCATCGTTCCCTACTCGGATGCCGATGCCGAAGTTGACTTGGATTTGGTGAAGGGCGTCGAGCTTGGCTGAGGCGGTGAAGCCCCGCACAAGCCAGGGTTGGCAAATCTGGTTTGGCGAGTTGTTCGATGCCCGTTGGCGAGCCCTGCGGGAGCGGGTTCGGCAACTCAAGACTGCGCTCGACGAGGGCGACTTCGCGGCCCATCCCGAGGTAAAACTGTTTGCTGCACTTGTACACATCGTGCATGAAACGGTTCCGCGCAATCCCGAACATCCCGACTTCCGCCTCGGCAAGACGCTGGGCGAGCGTTACACCGGGTGGCGCAGGGTCAAGCGCCACGGCTTGCCCGAGCGGATGCGGCTTTTCTTCAAGTTCTCCTCATCGCACAAAGTCATCGTCTTCGTCTGGCTCAACGACGCGGATACCCTGCGCAAGGACGGAGCTTCCTCCGATGTCTACGCGGTATTTCGCCGAATGCTGGAAGGCGGAAACCCGCCGGATGATTTTGAGGTCCTGCTTAAGGCAGTGGGCGGCGGGGAAGTTCGGTAGCTTGGGGCGAACGTCGTCCCCCCGAAATCGCTACTTGCGCTTGAACACGATATCCCATACCCCGTGCCCGAGCCTGATGCCGCGCGCTTCGAACTTGGTGAGCGGGCGGTAGGCGGGGCGCGGCGCATAGTCGGCGGCGGTGTTGGCCAGTTGCGGTTCGGCGGCCAGCACGGCGAGGATGTGTTCGGCGTATTCCTGCCAGTCGGTGGCGGCGTGCAGGTAGCCACCGGGTTTGAGCTTGCGGCACAGGGTGGCAACCAGCGTTTCCTGGATCAGGCGGCGCTTGTGATGGCGCTTTTTCGGCCAGGGGTCAGGGAAGAAGATGTGCACGCCATCCAGCGCGCCGTCGGGGATCATGTGGTCGAGGACTTCCACCGCGTCGTGCTGGACGATGCGCAGGTTGGTGAGGCTTTGTTCGTCGATGAGCTTCAACAGACTGCCCACGCCGGGCGGATGGACTTCAATGCCGAGGTAGTCGTTTTCGGGTTGCGCCTTGGCGATCTCGGCGGTGCTGGCGCCCATGCCGAAGCCGATTTCGAGAATCTTCGGGGCGCAACGCCCGAAAACCACGTCGAGATCCAGCAGGGTTTCCTGGTAGGGAATGCCGAAACGCGGCAGCAGATTTTCCAGGGCGCGGGTCTGGCCGCCGGACATGCGTCCGGGACGCAGGACGTAGCTGCGGATGGCGCGGTGGTGGGGGGTGTCGTTGGTGTCGGTCATCGAAATTCAGTGTTGAGTGTTTAGTGTTGAGTGTTTAGTTGAGGAATGCGCTTTGCGCAGGTTGATAAGAAATCGCCGCGCAAAGCGCGGCGACCTTAACTCAACACTAAGCACTAATAACTAAACACTGCCTTTTATTTTCCTATCATTCCGCTGGTCGGTGAGCTGGGGCTGGCGGAATAAAGCTTCTTGGGCATCCGTCCGGCGAGGAAGGCTTCGCGTCCGGCCTCGACCGCCTTTTTCATGGCGGAGGCCATCAGCACCGGGTTTTGCGCGCCGGCGATGGCGGTGTTCATCAGCACCCCGTCGCAGCCCAGTTCCATGGCGATGGCGGCGTCACTGGCGGTGCCCACGCCCGCATCGACGATCACCGGCACTTCGGCGTTCTCAATGATGATCTGGAGATTCCACGGGTTGAGGATGCCCATTCCCGAGCCGATCAGGCTGGCCAGCGGCATCACCGCGCAGCAGCCGATTTCTTCGAGTTGCTTGGCGATGATCGGGTCGTCGGAGGTGTACACCATCACCTTGAAGCCGTCCTTGATGAGCACTTCGGCGGCTTTCAGGGTTTCCACCACGTTGGGGTAAAGGCTCTTGGGGTCGCCCAGCACTTCCAGCTTAACTAAATCATGCCCATCCAGCAGTTCGCGCGCCAGGCGCAGGGTGCGGATGGCGTCGTCGGCGCTATAGCAGCCGGCGGTGTTGGGCAGGTAGGTGAACTGCGAGGGCGGTACGGCGTCGAGCAGGCTCGCTTCGCCGGCGTTCTGGCCGATGTTGACGCGACGCACCGCCACCGTGACGATTTGCGTGCCGCTGGCGTCGAGGGCGCGGCGGGTTTCGTCGAAATCCTTGTATTTGCCGGTGCCCACCAGTAATCGGGATGAATAGGTCTTGCCTGCGATAGTCAATTGATCCATTGGGGTTCCTTGAAATCAGATATTAGTTTTTAGCGTCAAGTGCTTAGTTGCGGTCGTCGCGCCTAGTGCGCCGGTATCAAAATAAAACATGCGCAAAGCGCATTCCCCAACTAAACACTAAAAACCCAACACTAAACACTGTTTTTCAGCCGCCTCCGACCGCGACGACGATTTCCAGTTTGTCGTTGTCGGCCAGGACGATTTCGCCGTGTCGGCTGCGCGGCGCTATTTCGCCGTTAAGCTCGACAGCCAGGCGTTTGCCGGTCAGGTCGAGGTGTTCCAGCAGTTGGGCTAAGGTGGGCGCGGTCGCGAAGGAATGGGACTCGCCATTGACGGTAAATTGGGTGGTTTTCAAGCTGCGGCTTTCAATCTTGGGGCCAAATCAGTAGAATGCGCATTCTAACACCGTGCGGGTGTAGTTCAATGGCAGAACGGCAGCTTCCCAAGCTGCATACGAGGGTTCGATTCCCTTCACCCGCTCCA
>JAGXQV010000194.1 GCA_018336195.1 Sulfuricella sp.
GGCTTGCCCGCGACAGAAGGTATCACGAAGAGGCACCGCAATCGCGGCCAAGGCCGCTCCGAAGAACCGAACCAATAGCTGAAAATCAGCGCCAATCAGGAATTCAATTATCTTTTTTGTTCGCCAAAGGAGGAACCCATGCTATCCCTCTATCGCTTAGGTTTGGTCGGGCTTGTCGCTTTTCTCGGCTCCGCCTCCCCTTCCCTGGCCTTCCAGTTCTCCGCCGACGAATTCAAAGGTGTTTTGAACGGCACCAGCACTTTTCTGGACCCCTTCGACGGTTCGACGACCCCGCCGGCGGCGCCGAAATTCCTCACCAGTGTGGCGCTGACGCCCAAGTACAACCTGGGCGGAACCTTCACCACGCCCGGCGCCGGCAAGCTGCTGTTTTCCAGCGCGCAAGCCATCGTCAGCCCCGCCAACACCAGTTATCTGGTAAACAAGCTAACGCTGTCGGCGACCAACTCCACGGGGGCAACCACCAATCTATTACAGCCCGGTGCGACCTTCGAGGTTTCGGCGATTTTCGATTTGATCATGCCGCAGAAGAACGATGAAGGGTACTGCCTGGAATTGGGCGACTGGCAATCGAATCCCAAGAACGATCCGACGCTGTGGGCCAAGGAAGTCGCCCGCCTGTGCATCTATAAAAATACCGACAACAACAATGTGAATATTCGCTTCAACCAAAAGGATGTCACCACCGGTATCGCAAAACTCTTCAGCAAGACGCCCATCGAGGCTGGGCATCAGCAGATTCAATTCAAGCTGGCCAAGACCGACCAGAATCTGAATGCCATCACCGCCAGCTATGCCTACGTGGATGGCGGCGTAGTCGGCAAGGACACGGCGGTTCCCGGAACGGCGAACGTATTCACGTACAAGCAATATACGATACCCGCGCTGCACAGCTTCACGCCGGTGGGCACCGCCGACGCCAGCGGCATGAATACCAAGTACAGCGTCCAGGCGCACCTCGAAGTCGCCGGCGATGCTCTGGGCAAGACCGGCAACCTCTACGTGGTGGTGGTCATTCCTTCGGGGGGCATCTACATGCACGACGGCACCACCTGGGTCTTGTGGAAAGGCGGTACGATGCCGGCCTACGCCATCAACGTCGCGTTGAAGAGCCAGGACATTGCGGTGCTCAAGGATCTCGACGTCTCGGCCTTTACGGGCACGCAAATCTATGTGGGTTACGGCGCATCCGACGCCGAGATGCTCGACAACGGCACCTACAGCTTGATAAACACCATCCCGTAGAACGCCAGACTTATGCGCCGCCCCCGGATTCGGTCACCTCGCGTCCACCGGGCTTGCGGCGAAACACATAGACGGCGGATTCCAATTCGGGAGGGAGCACCAGGCTGCCAAGCTTCCGGTCTTCTTCCTGGGTGAACGAAGTTTGGCTCGCGTAATCGCTCCAATTCCCCGCCGCGACCTGGTGACGGCTGCCGATCACGATATACAGCTGCACGCTGGCGGTCTTGAACACCTGCCGCTCGAAGCCATTGTCCGCGGGGGGCCAGGAGCAGATCACCACCTCCGGCGCATACTGGTCGAGCGCCTCCTTGGCATCCAGCCTGATTACGTCCGCGGGATATTGCACGGCGTGTTTCCAGCCGTAATTGTCGGTGGCGGCGATCCGGACGCCCCGCTCCGTCAGGAAGCGCGACAGGGTACCGTCGCCCGCGGCAATCTCCAGGCAGGGACGCGAACCGATCATTTCGGCCAACTTATCGACCAGCGACCGCGAGTAGAAACAATAAATCCCCTTGGGCTGAACCAGGGGCATCAACATCTTTCTCTGCCAGAGCAGCGGCCAGAGCAGGCGAAACCATCCCAGGGATACCGGCTTGCGTTCCAGATCACGGGAAAACAATAGTTTCTGCGCAATAAAACCGTTCAGGAAATTAAAGCGCACCTTGCCCTTGGTGACGCCCGTCGCCGCGGCCAGGCAGCGCTTGCCGACCACCAGATGGGCCATGCGGTTTCGCACATATTGCGCCAAGGCGGCCTGCGCTGCCTTGCTATCCCCATGTTTGCGCTGGGATACCCTGGCCAACGCGGCAGCCTGGCTCACCGAGCGGTCAAGATAGGCTTTCAAGTCCTCCGGCTTGCCTTGTTCGAAGATTGCCGCCAGTTCCCCCTGCACGGTCTCCCATTCCTTGGGGTAAGCCGCGCACAACTCGCCGAGGTCGGGCAGGGTATGCAACCATTCCCAGCGCTGTTGGAGGAGACTTTTTTTCATAAGCGGCGTTATCGGCGCGGGGCGCGCGAGGCTAGTTTAATCGAGGCTAGTTTAATCTTCGTGGCCATCGTCATCCAGCGCCCACAAACGGTGGGAATCCAGCAGCAGGCGATAACAGCTTTCGGCTGCGTCGAGACGCGCCAGGGTGGCGGTCAGAGCGGATTCCAGAGCCAATCGGCGGGCGCTGAGAACTTCCGCCAAGGGCATTTCGCCGAGCGCGTAGGCGCGCGCCATCAGGTCGGCGTTGGCGCGCATCTTCTCGGCGGCGGTTTGCGCGCTTTGCCAGCCTTGATAAGCGGCCTGCGCGCCGGCGTAGGCGTTGTCGGCTTCCAGGGCGATCTTGCGCAAGGCTGCCGCTTCACGGCGGTCGGCGGCGCTCGCGAGGGCCTGCATTTCCTCACTGCGCGCCGCGCGCGCCGGGCCGGAGAAAGGAATAATCAGGGACAACCCGACGATCTTTTCAGCGCCGCCGCGTTCCGAAGCGGCACGCAGGCCCAGCGCCGGATCGGGCGTGGTTTCGGCATTTGCCCGTTCGCCGTGCATTTTCGCCAGTTGCGCTTCGTGGCGTGCCACCGCCAGTTCGTGGCTATTCTTGAGGATCGCCTCGCGCCAGAACTGCACGCCCTCTTCCAGGCGTTGCGGCTGCGCCACCGGCAGTTGCGCCGGCAGGGCAATCCCGACGAAGCGCTGGGTCAACTCGTTGGCCGCCAGTTGCGCTTTCAGGTCGGCCTGATAGCGTCCGCTTTCCGCGCCGGCCAGGGCTGCTTCGGCCAGCCCGGCTTCGAGGCGCGGCGCGTCACCGGCACGCACCCGCTTTTCCACGATGGCGAGTTGCTCGCGCAACAGCCCGGCCTGTTCGCGCCACTGGCGGGCGGCGGCGCTGTCGCGGCTCCAGGCGAACCAGGATTTGAGCAAGGCACGCTCGGTTTCGTGCAAGGCGTCGCCCAACAGGGTGTGCATCCGCCCCACCTCGGCGTCGCCCAGGCGCTGGTCGATGGCGGCCTTGGCAGGCAGGCGCAGCGGGCGCTCCAGGGCAACGTCCCATTCCCCGAAGCGGCGGTTGTCGTCCTCCTTGACGCTGCGCTGCTGGCCGCCCACCCGCAAGCTGGTTTCGTAGACACCCGCCTGCAGGCGACGGCGCACCGCGTCGCCGGCGCGTACCCCGGATTGCGCGGCTTGCACGTCGGGATGGTTGAACAGCGCCGCTTTCACCATAGCCTGGGGCGGCAGGTCGGGATAATCGGGTCCAGGCTGGGCATGTCCGGCAAGCGCCCACGCCGCCATCGCGGCAAATACGGCGAATCTTTTCACGCAAACCTCCCAAATTCGTATATCGGCGCGATCCAGTACGCCACTTCGCTGGTCGGCAGCGATTCCTTGAGGTGCGCCACCAGCGCCTGGGCATCATTGCGTTCCATGACGATTTCCATTTTTACCCTCTGCGCCCGCCCGCGTACCTGCTCGTTGGCGCTGCGATAGACCGAGCCCTTGCCGTGGCCTTCCACCTCGACGGTGGTGAAGCCACTGGCCAGTTCGGGATGTTCGAGAAGATGGTCGATGATGTTGCCTTCCAGCGCAACCGGAAAGACGATGGTCAAACAGCAATCGGCGTGTTTCATTTTCTTTCCTTGCAAAAGCGCGCATAAAGCAGCGGCAGGATCACCAGGGTCAGCACCGTCGAGGTCAGCAGGCCGCCGATCACTACGATGGCCAGCGGTTTCTGGATTTCCGAGCCGGGTCCGCTGGCGAACAGCAGCGGCACCAGGCCGAAGGCGGTAATGCTGGCGGTCATCATCACCGGACGCAGGCGTCGCTTGGCGCCTTCCACCACGGCCTGCGTCAGGCTCAGGCCCTGGGCGACCAACTGGTTGAAATAACTCACCATCACCACGCCGTTGAGCACCGCGATACCCAGCAGGGCGATGAACCCCACCGAGGCCGGCACCGACAGGTATTCGCCGGAAACCGCCAGCCCCAGCACCCCGCCAACCATGGCGAAGGGGATGTTGGCGAACACCAGCACCGCCTGGCGCACCGAGCCGAAGGTGGAAAACAGCAGCAGGAAGATCAGCCCCAGCGCCACCGGCACCACCACCGTCAGGCGCGCCGCGGCGCGCTGCTGGTTTTCGAACTGGCCGCCCCACACCATCGAGTAGCCGGCCGGCAGGGGCGCAGCCTTGGCCACCGCCTGCTTGGCTTCCTCGACGAAGCCCACCAGGTCGCGGCCACGCACGTTGCTTTGCACCACCACGTAACGCTGGGCGTTTTCCCGGTCGATCTTGACCGGGCCATCGAGGCGCTTGAGGCGGGCGATGCTGGCAAGCGGCACGCTCTCGCCGGTGGGCAAGGTAAGGCGCAAATCGGCGAACAGGGTGGGGGCGTTGCGCACGTCGTCGGTGCCGCGCAGCAGCACCGGAATACGGCGGTTCTTTTCCAGCACCGTGCCGACGATCTGCCCTTCGAGCTGGGCGCGCAACATGGTTTCGATGCCATCGATATCGAGTCCCAGGCGCCCGGCGGCGAGCCGGTCGATTTCCACCTTGAGGTATTGGAGGCCCTCGTTCTGGACGCGATACACGTCTTCCGCGCCTTTCACGGTTTTCAGGGTAGCCTCGGTTTTTTCCACCAATTGGTTGAGGGTTTCCAGGTCGGGGCCGAAGATCTTCACCGCCACGTCTCCGCGCACCCCGATGATCATTTCGGAAACCCGCATTTCGATGGGCTGGGTGAAGCTGTAGGAAAGACCGGGGAAATCCTTGAGGACTTCGCGCAACTGGTCGGTGAGCCACTCCTTGTCGGGCTTGCGCCATTCGTTGCGGGGCTTGAGCACCAGGAAGGTGTCGGTCTGGTTGAAGCCCATCGGGTCCAGCCCCAGTTCGTCGGAACCGGCGCGCGCCACGACGCCCTTCACTTCCGGGACGCGCTTGAGAATGGCTTGTTGCAGCTTGAGATCGAGATCGGTGCTTTGCTTGAGATTGATCGAGGGGAGCTTTTCCACGCCGATCAGGATGTCGCCTTCGTCCATGGTCGGCATGAAGGTCTTGCCGATCAGCGGATACACCGCCACCGTCACCGCCAACGCCACCACCGCGCCGACCGCGATGGTCCGGGGGCGCGCCAGGGCGAAGCGCAATACCGGCTCGTAAAGCGCCAGCAGTTTGCGCACCAGCCAGGGATCTTCATGCCCGCCTTCCTTGAGGAAGAACGACGCCAACACCGGGATGACGGTCAGCGACAGCAGCAGCGAGCCGGCCAGGGCGAACACGATGGTCAGCGCCACCGGGATGAACAGCTTGCCTTCCAGGCCCTGCAAGGTCAGGAGCGGCAGGAACACCACGATGATGATGACGATGCCCGAGGTGACCGGCACCACCACTTCCCTCACCGAGCGGTAGATCACGTGGAGGCGCGGCAGGTTTTTCGAGCCCTGGTCGTGGGCGAGGTGCGAAACGGTGTTTTCCACCACCACCACCGCCGCATCCACCAGCATGCCGATGGCGATGGCCAGGCCGCCCAAGCTCATCAGGTTGGCCGACAGGCCGAACTGGCGCATCAGGAGGAAGGTCACCAGCGCCGCCAGCGGCAGGGTCAGCGCCACCACCAGCGCGGCGCGCAGGTTGCCGAGGAACAGCACCAGCAGGATCACCACCAGCACGATGGCTTCCATCAGGGCCTTAGCGACGGTGCCGACGGCCCGTTCCACCAGGTTGCCGCGGTCGTAGAAGATTTCGGTCTTGACGCCCGGCGGCAGGCTGGGGGCGATCTGCTGGAGGCGCGCCTTCACGCCTTCCACCACCTGGCGCGCATTGGCGCCGCGCAAGCCCAGCACCAGCCCTTCCACCGCTTCGCCCTGGCCGTCCTTGGTCACCGCACCGTAACGCGACAGATGGCCGATGCGCACTTCCGCCACATCGCCGACCCGCACCAGTTGGCCGTTGCGGTTGGCGATCACGATGGCGCGCAGGTCGTCGAGGGTTTTCACGTTGCCCTCGGCGCGCACCACCAGCACTTCCTCGCCATCCTTGATGCGCCCCGCGCCGTCGTTGCGGTTATTGGTTTCCAGGGCTTTCTGCAACTGTTCCAGCGATACGCCACGGGCGTTCAGCGCGGTGTTGTCGGGCATCACCTCGAAGCTGCGCACCAGGCCGCCCAGGGTATTCACGTCGGCCACCCCCGGCAGGGTGCGCAAGGCCGGGCGGATCACCCAGTCGAGCAGGGTGCGCCGCTCCATCAGGCCGATGTCGCCGCCCTCGATGGTGAACATCAGCATCTCGCCGAGCGGGGTAGTGATTGGCGCCAGGCCGCCGTTCACGCCCGGCGGGAGATCCTTCATGATCCCGGAGAGCCGCTCCGCCACCTGGTTGCGCGCCCAGTAGATATCGGTGCCTTCCTCGAAATCGACGGTGATGTCGGTCAGCGCGTATTTGGACAGGGAGCGCAGGATGCGCTTGTGCGGAATACCCAGCAATTCCACCTCGATGGGCGCGGTAATGCGCGCTTCCACCTCTTCGGGGGTCATGCCCGGCGCCTTGAGGATCACCTTCACCTGGGTCGAGGACACGTCAGGAAAGGCATCGATGGGCAAGCCCTGGAACGCCAGCACCCCGCCGCCGATCAGCAGCAGGGTGAGAAGCAGCGTCACCAGGCGCTGAGTGAGAGCGAATTCGACGATGCGGTTTATCATCATTCACCGCCCTTGCCGATGCCCTGCCACATGCCTTTCAAGGTCGCCACGCCGCGTACCGCGATGCGCTCGGTGCCGCTCAAGCCTTCACCGACCAGCCCACCGCTGGCGGTTTCGCCAAGCAGCGTCACCGCCTGGGCGCGAAAGCCACCGGCGGTTTGAACAAATACATAGGCACGTTCCAGATGGCGCACCAGCGCCGCTGCCGGCACTTGCCACTGGCCGGCAGCGCCCGCGCTGACGATCTGCGCTTCGGCATACTGGCCGGGGCGGAGGTTTTCCGCGCCGTCGCGGATTTCCGCGCGCACCAGCACGGTCTGGCTGCCTTCGCTGACCGTGCGGCCGACCTGGATCACTTTCCCGGATCCAGGTTGCCCGGCCAGCCGCACCGCTTCATTGCCTTTCAGGCTGCCGGCCAATGCCAGCGGTACCTGCAATTCGATCCACAGGGGTTTCAGGCGCCCCACCTTGTAGAGGGGTGCCGCGGCTTCCACGCGCTGCCCCGCGGTTGCCAATTGTTCGAGGACCACCCCGTCGCTGGGCGCGACGATTTCCAGGGTGCCGCTCAACGCGCCGCTCTTGCCCAAGCGCTCCAGGGCCGCATCGCCAACCCCGGCCAGGCGCAAGGCCTGGCGCCGTTCGGCAAGCGCCGCCGCGCTCTCGTCGTAGCGGCTTTTCGCCGCCAGGAAGCGGCTTTCCGCCACGATGCCGTCGCGCATCAGCTTGTCGTCGCGTTCCAGACTGTCCTTAGCCAACTGCGCCTGGGTGCGGGCCTGCAAATAACCACGTTGCAGATCGGCCAGCCCCGGGCTTTGCAGGCGCGCTAGAGGCTGGCCTTTTTTTACCGGCATCCCGTTCGCCACCGCCAGCGACTCGACCAGCCCCGCCAACGGCGCGCTGACCACGAACAACTGGCTGTTCGGCACGATCACCAGCCCCGGCAGGGCATTGCCGCCCGCCGCGCCGACGGCTTTCGGCGCCGCCGTTTCCACGCCCATCGCCTGCGCCTGCTTGGCCGACATGGCAATCTCATCGGCAGCCCAAAGCGGCGCGGACATCAATAATCCCCCCAACCACAGCAAATTCGAGAATTTCGGGTACATCCCACTCTCCATAGGAGTTATGAACAACAACCGTGCAACCGGACCGGCGCACAGATTTACCGCGCCAAGAATAGCTTAATTAACTTAAGAATAGATTAACCAGCGGCAGGCGGGGCCTGCGCGGGAGGGGAAAGGCGGGGAAGGGAAAACAGAAATAACGGGAGCGCTTCCGCCACCCGCGCCGCGTTAACCTCGGGCACGGGATGGGGCGCAAAGGCCAGGGTTCCAAACGACTCGCCACCGGGCACCACCGAGTCGCGGCGATACTCTGCCGGCGCGCTCACCGAAGGGGTATCGGAAAGGTCGACGCGGAACACGGTGTGCGCCTGCAAGGGTGCGACAGTCAAATCATCAAGATGGACGTGCCCACTCCCCACGCCGTGCAATCCCCCCGCGTGGGCATGCAAAAGCGGCGCCAGACATTGCAGGAATGTCAGTAACACGGTTAACAGCAGGGAGTTCCACTTGCGGATCATGAGCTTATTTTAGCGGTTCCGGCATCGGCAAGTCGAGGGAAAGATGTCCGCCCCGTCCCCGAAATTACGGACACCTTAGCGACCACCCAGTCTTTCCCCTTATGGGCGGATCAGCCATTCCCTTAGCGTTCCGCACACTAGCCCCATGATGTACCGGGATGGGCCACATCTGTAGAATCCGGAGCTTCTTTGGAAAAACATGTTTTGAAGTGGTGAAGGTGACATGACCAGGACACGATTAAGATACGCGGCCCGATTATAATCGGGCCGTCGTCACTGGTTTTTTGGCAAACATCGTTGCCGTTACAATGTGTTCTCAGGTTAAATCCATATTTTTTGCAAAAAATTCAGGACTCCCCATGAATTCTGCCCCCCTCTTTCTCGACAAAGTTCAGGAAATCTGCCGGGACATCGATCAGGCCCGTTCGTTGGAAGACCTGTATGGCAACCTAATTCATTGCCTGGCCAAGATTAGCGACGCGGCACAGCCGGTATCGGCTTTCATGACCCTGGTCGAATACTGCGGCGCCGGGAACACCTTCCAGGTTGCCCGCGGCACCGGACGCTACGCCGCGATGGCCGGCACCATCCTGCATGACGCGGCGATCCTGGAAAACCTGAGCAGCGCCATCCGCAGCCTGGAAAACCATTACAGCCGGGATGCCGTGACCTTCTGTTTTCCGCACCCGGAAAATCTGGCCATCCTGGTTTATGTCGAGATGGCTCGGGAAATCGACGCGGATCAGCAAAAACTGCTGGCCTTCGTCAACGACAAGGTGGTCAGCTCGATCCGCACCCACAGCCTTGCCAAGCAGTCGGCCCGTACCGGGCGGGCGATGGTCATCGCCCTGGCCAGTCTCGCCGAGCACAAGGACCAGGATACCGGCGAACACATTCTGCGGGTCGCCATCATGACCGACGAGATCGTCCAGGTCCTGCAGGAACTGGGGCATTATCCGGACAAGATCACCCCCGAATTCGAAAGCTACGTCAGCACCGCCAGCATCCTCCACGACGTGGGCAAGGTGGCGATCCCCGACAGCATCCTCAAGAAACCCGGCAAGCTGGAGGCGGAAGAGCGCAAGACCGTGGAAACCCACACCGAGAAAGGCATGAAGGTGCTGGAAAAAGCCAGCCGCATCCTCGACGGCAACAATTACCTGCTCAGCCTGTCCAGCGAAATCGCCCTGCACCATCACGAACACTACAACGGCCAAGGCTACCCGGTACGCCTCGCCGGGCTGGAAATCCCCCTCTCCGCACGGATCGTCGGGGTGGTCGACGTTTTCGATGCACTCACCTCGGCGCGCCCCTATAAAAAAGCCTGGCCCGAAGAAGAAGCGGTCAAATACATCCGCGACCAGGCGGGCATCCAGTTCGACCCGCTGGTGGTCGAAGCTTTCCTCAAGGTCATGGAATACCGCCAGGGCGTGGCCCTAATCCACTGGACGGAAGCGCTGTCGGTAAAAGTTTCCTGCATGGACAACGACCACCGCGTCCTCATCGACCTCATCAACCAACTGGCCTCGGCGGAAAAAATCGGCAACCGGCGCATCGCCGAATCGGTGCTCGACGAACTCATCAACTACACCATCGACCACTTCAACCGCGAAGAGCAATTTCTCCAGGAAACCGGCTACCCCCTTGCCGAACTGGTTGCCCACAAGCTGCAACACGCCTCGTTCACCGAAACCATCCAGGACATCCGCTGGCAATACCTGCACGGCTTCCGCCCCAAGATCAACATGGAAGTCCTGCTCTTCCTGCGCGACTGGCTAAGCAAACACATTCTCGTCGAAGACATGAAATACGCAGTTCTGCAGGGACAGGCGCGCTGCCGGTCGGAAAGAGCGGGCACGTCGTCGATATTGAAGCGGCACCCCGCGTAGCAAATCCACCACCGGCGCCCCGGGGCAATCGCACTACATGGCGCCCCCGCCATCATTGACATGGCCGGCATTCCGTTCTATCCATAACGAGGTCGTTTACTTTTCTTCGGCGCGGCGCAGGGCCTGACGTTCCGGGCAACCGGCGCCATCCGGACGCCTGCTGGCATTGGGAGGTTCGATGTTCACCGCCAATCCGTTCACCCCGCTCAACGCTTTCGTGTCGCCCGCCGCCATGCAGCGCTATGTTGTCCTGATGGCGCTCGCGGTTGCGGTGGGAACGCTCTTCGACCTTCTTCACGAGAAAAAGCTCGAATTTTTCCTGCGTGAGAGGCAGCGGGCCAAGGCCGCCGCAACGCGGCAACTCGGCGCTGCCGAGATGACCGCCATCGCCGTCAAAACCCTGCTGAGCGACATCGCGACGTTCGGCGAATTCTGCAACCGCCGCCGCAGGATTTCCCATGCACTGATGTTCTATGGCTTCGCGCTCTATCTGATCGCGAGCAGCACGCTGCTGTTCGTCTACCCACCCGGCACCCCGGCACCGCCCGCCCTGCCGCTGCTGTGGAACGCCGGCGCGCTGATGACACTGGGCGGCGGTTACTGGTTCTTCTTTTTTCTGCGGGTCGACGTCGTCCACGACGGCCATTCGCGCTGGCGGCTGGTGCGCGCCGACCTGTTCATCGTCGCGCTGCTCGCCAGCGTGACTTTTGCGCTGCTCTTGGAAATCGCCGCGCTGGCGGACCACTCTGCCGCGACCAAGGCGTTCGCCGCCGCCTACCTTCTTTTCACCACGCTGCTCTGTGTTTCCGTGCCCTGGTCCAAGTTCGCCCATATGTTCTACAAGCCCGTGGTGGCCTTCCAGAGAAACGTGGAAGAAGCCGACGGCTCATCCAGCCTGCCGGCAACCCAAGGAGGCAAGCGATGCCCACATTCACCTACATGACGCGCTGCGACGGCTGCGGCGAGTGCGTGGACATCTGTCCTTCCGACATCATGCACATCGACCCGGTGTATCGCAGGTCTTACAACATCGAGCCGAATTTCTGCTGGGAGTGCTACTCGTGCGTAAAAGCCTGCCCGCAACAGGCGATCGACGTCCGCGGCTATGCGGACTTCGCCCCGCTGGGCCACAGCGTCAGGGTGTTAAGGGAAGAAACAGCCGCAACCGTTTCCTGGAAGATCCGCTACCGGGACGGGCGGGTAAAGGAATTCGCCTTTCCGATCCGAACCACGCCCTGGGGCACCATCAAACCGCCAAGCGCGTATGAAGCACCCGCCACCAATGCCTTGAACTCCCCGCTGCTGGCCCATGAACCCGCGGCGCTCAAGGTGGATGCGCTGCCCGTCCTGCCTACCCTAGGCCCCCAACAGGGGGGAATACCATGAACCTATTTTCATCCAGGAAAACCCAGTTCGTGGATAGCGACATCCTGGTCGTCGGCGGCGGTTTCGCCGGCTGCGGCGCGACTTACGAATCCCGCTACTGGGGGCGCGATTTGAAGATCGTCGTGGTCGAAAAAGCCAACATCGAGCGGAGCGGCGCGGTCGCCCACGGCCTGTCGGCGATCAATTGCTACATGGGGATGCGCTGGGGCGAGAACCAGCCGGAGGACTTCGTGCGCTATGCGCGCGGCGACCTGATGGGGATGGTGCGCGAAGACCTGATCTTCGACATCGCCCGCCACGTCGATGCCACGGTGCACAAATTCGAGGAGTGGGGCCTGCCGATCATGAAGAACCCGGAAACCGGCAGATACCTGCGGGAAGGAAAATGGCAGGTGATGATCCACGGCGAGAGCTACAAGCCGATCATCGCCGAGGCCGCCAGGAAATCCGCCAGCGAGGTCTACAACCGCATCATGGTGACCCATCTGCTGATGGACAGCACGCGCCCCAACCGGGTTGCCGGCGCGGTCGGCTTCAGCGTCCGCGACGGGACTTTTTACGTGTTCCGGGCGAAAGCGGTGATCGTCGCCGCCGGCGGCGCGTCGCACGTGTTCCGTCCGCGCTCGGTCGGCGAAGGCGCGGGCAGGACCTGGTACGCGCCATGGAGCAGCGCTTCGGCCTACGGCCTGGTGTTGCGCAGCGGCGCGAAAATGATCCAGATGGAAAACCGTGTCGTGCTCGCCCGCTTCAAGGACGGCTACGGCCCGGTCGGCGCCTGGTCGCTGCTGCTCAAGGCGGTTGCCACCAATGCCTACGGCGACAATTACGAGGCCTCGCGGCTCGCCGAGATCAAGGCGCTGGTCGGCAAATACGCGGAGATCGCCCCGCTGCCCACCTGCCTGCGCAATCACGCGATGCTGGAGGAGATCAAGGCCGGCAACGGCCCGATTTACATGCAGACCCAGAAGGTGCTCGACACCCGGGAGAAGGAGGAAATCGGCTGGGAGGATTTTCTCGACATGACGGTCGGCCAGGCGGTGCTGTGGGCGGCGCAGAATATCGACCCGCGCGAGCAGCCGTCCGAGTTGACCACTTCCGAACCCTACATCATGGGCTCGCACGCCACCTGTTCCGGCGCCTGGGCCAGCGGACCGGAAGACTGCGCGCCGCCCGACTACCAGTGGGGATACAACCGGATGACCACGGTGGAAGGCTTGTTCGGGGCCGGCGACACCATCGGCGGTTCGGCACACAAGTTCTCGTCCGGCTCCTTCACCGAGGGGCGGATCGCCGGCAAGGCCGCCGTCAAATACGTCATGGAACTGGCCGGGAACCCGCCCCAGGTGGACGAAACGCAGGTCAAAATGCTCCAGGAGACGATATTCCAGCCATTGGAGAATTTTGCGCTGGGGCGCAACCAGATCGTCGCCGGGAGCGTGGCGCCAAGCTACATCTCGCCGCTTCAGGGTCTGCAGCGGCTGGAGAAGATCATGGACGAGTACGCCGGCGGCGTCAGCACCTTTTACGTGACCAGCGCGCCGATGTTGAAGCGCGGCCAGGAACTGCTGACCATGCTAAAGGAGGATCTCGAGCATCTCGGCGCCGAGGATCTGCACCAACTCCAGCGGGCATGGGAACTCCACCACCGGGTGTGGACCGCAGAGGCGGTGCTCAGGCACACCCTGTACCGCCAGGAAACCCGCTGGCCGGGCTACTACTACCGCGGCGATTACCCGAAAATCGACGATGCCGGCTGGCACGCCTTCACCGCCTCCCAGTACGATGCGCAGGCCGATGAATGGCGCATGAGCAAGCTGCCGGTGCATCACCTCGTCGCCTGAGCCTGGTGCGGTCAGGCCGTTTTGCGCTGCGACAGGGCGCAACGGTTGCGCCCCAACTCCAGTTCGCCGGCCCTGGCTTCATCCACCTGAAGCAGGCCGGTGTTGACCCGCCGGATGTCGTCGTAGGACGGCGGATGCTCCGGCAGGCTCCCCAGGATATATGCGCTGAACGCAGCGAACCCCTGGCTCAACATGCGCAAGCCCTCGTTGTCGCTGCGCAGAACGCTGATCGGGGCGCAGTAGCAGCCCTGATCGTCAGCCTCACGGATGTGGCTGAAGTGTGCCGGCAGCACCACGGTGTGGTCAGGCAGCGCCAGTATCCGTTGCAATGAACGGTAAAGAAGAGGCGACCAGGTCTCTGCCCGACCGCCCAGATCGGGTCGACCGACCGCACCGAGGAACAGGGTGTCGCCGCTCAATAGAAAACGATGGTCCACCCACAGATTGATCATACCAAGGGTGTGGCCGGGGAGATGGAGGGCGCGGATGCTTACCTCGCCCAGCGTGAAAGTCATTTCGTCCTCCAGGTAACGGAAGGGAAATGTCGCCGGCAGCAGGTCATCGAGATGGATGCAGTCATAGGGATGCCGCCAGTAATCCGCTCCCCGTGCCCTTGCCAGCGCCATTCCACCACTGAGATGGTCGGCCTGAAGATGAGTGTCGAACACGCCCGTGATGCGCCAACCGCGCTCAGCGGCAATCTCCATGTAAATCTCGATATGGCGCGCGGCATCGACCACCAGGGCGTCGCCGCCGCTGGCCAATAGGTAGCCGAGACAGCCCCGCGCCGGGCGGCTGATCTGGAAGAGAGAAAGCCGCGGAGTGTCCTCGACGGCACGGATTTCATAATGGTTGCCCCAAGCCGCCATCCCGCCTTCCAGGTTGAGCGCCTGATGGCCCAGCCGCCGCAGCCCCTCGGCGACGTGCGCCGAACTGTCGCCCCTGGCGCACACCACCAGGATCGACCCGCTTTGAGGCAGCCACTCCTTCAGGCGCTCCGGCGCCGCACGGGCTACCGCTGCCGCAAGTTCCTCGCCCTCGTCGTCCAGATCCAGCAGATCGAAATAGGGAATGTTGAGGGTCGGGATCGAACTCTTGCCCTCGATTTTCCAGACACTGAATTCGTCGCGATTGCGTATATCCAGGATGGCAAAGCGGCGGTCCTCGTTCAGATGGCGGTACAAATCAGCCGGGGTCCAAACAGGCATCTTGCGCGTGGTCATATCATCCTCCTATCCGGAAACACGGAAGCTTCATTATAGGAGGTGGGAAGCATTGGTACCGCGGTGTCGGCAATCCCCATACCGGGGTTATAACCAACACCATGGAAAGCGCGGACATCATCCATAAACTCGAACCTCAAAAGCATTTACAGACAGGCCGGTTGGCCGTGGAGATAATCCATGCAATACGCGCTCGCCCGGCATAGCGAAGACGCCATCAAATACGGCGCAGCGGGAGGACCAAACCAAGTTTTTTATAAGACGGACTCAACCGTCTGACCGCAACGAACGATGCGGTTTCGTCCGCCGCGCTTGGCTTCGTACAAGGCGGAATCCGCCGCGGCCAGCATCTTTTCGACGCTGCCCCGTTGCGTATCGCCGCATAGCCCCATGCTGATCGTGACCCGCAATTGCGGATCCACCTCCTGCCAGGGATGCTCCTCGATGCTGCGGCGCAATGCCTCGCAGCGCGCCAGGGCTTGCTCTTCGGAGCTATCGGCCAGGGCAATGACGAATTCCTCGCCGCCATAGCGCGCCACGATGTCGCTGCGGCGGATGCCGTGCAGCATTACGGCGCCGATCCGGCGCAGCACCTCGTCGCCGACCGCATGGGACAGGTTATCGTTAACTTGCTTGAAGTGATCCAAATCGCCCACCACGATGCACAGCGGCCAGCCGCCTTCGACAGCCTGGCGATACGATTCCGCGGCCTGCTCATCGAAATAGCGGCGGTTGAACAGGTGGGTAAGCGAGTCGCGGATGCTCAACTCCTTGAGTTGCTGCGACTGGGATTGCACCCGCGCGGAGGTCATTTTCAGTTCCGCATGGGCCTGCGCCAATTCCTGGCTCATGCGGTTGAAGGTCTCGGCCAGTTCGCCCATTTCATCGCGGGAACGCACCGGCACCTGTTGCCGCAATTCCCCATCGGCGCGCATGGCGCGAATCGCCACCGTCAACTCGCGCACCCTGGCGCCGAAACGCGCGCCGAGCAGCAAGCCGAGCGCCACTGCCAAGCCCCCCGCCGCCAAAACGCCATTCCACAACGCCTTGCGCATCGCTTCGAGGTAGGCCTGATCCTGCGCGCTCAATTGGGGGATCCCGACCGGCAGCGCCAGCGCCGCCACCGTGTTCCCCATCCGGATCGGCTTGGCTTGACGCAGGATCTCGTCCTCGACCTTTTGCCCCGTCGCATAGCCGGCGGTGGCCAGCAACACCCGGCCATGCGGGTCGGTCAACAAGAAACGGAAAGGCGGCTCGCGGAAAGGAATCGAAACGTCACCACGGGCCTGTTGCGGCACTTCTCCCCCCTCGCCACGGCGGTGCATCACAAACTCGGGAAACGGCACGTTGCGCTGGGCGTTTTCCCACGAACCATATTTACCGAGGTAAGCCTGGATATCCGCCTGGAAGTTGCCAAAAGCCTGGGCATGCGCCGCCGCGTTGAAGTCCCGCATCAACATCCAATAGGCAGTGCCGCCCACTGCCAATGCCGCGGACACCCCAACCAACAACAACATGGCGATCAGCTTGATACGCAAGCTAAAGAATCTATACACCTGACGCAAATCCCCTCCTGGGCAACGCCGCACAGCCGTTCTCCATGCACACGATCATCTTCCGGCAAACAGACGCGCGACGTCCCCAAGCGTCGGAATATCGGGGGACAACAACGGTTTTCGTTACCTTCCGGATAGTTTACCCGATTCCGGTGACTACGCTTTGGTTGCGCCGGGGCGCGAGGCTGCCCCGGCGGCCAAAGAGAATGATCTTCACGACCCCACATTGGCCCATGCCTTACTCGCCATACCTGAAAAAGGGTTCCAGGTTCTGCGGGTGATCTACAATGAAACCGTTCATCCGGTTGCCGTGGTAACGGCCTATTTCGATAGCGAGGCACACGATTTATGAAACTAGAATTCGACCCGGCAGCGGATGCCGCCTACTTTGAAATCTCCGATGCGGAAATCGAAACCAGCCGCGAAATCGAACCCGGCATCATCGCCGATCTGGATGCCGAGGGACGGATTGTCGGCATTGAAGTGCTTTCGGTCAGCAAGCGCGTCAACCAAGTGTCGCCGATGAAACAGGCTGCATAAAATATAGATGCCTACTTCGATGCCATCCTCCAACCGTACCCACCTCACCAAGCTTTAGGGCACTTCTATAAATTCCCGCCATTCTGGATAATCTGGTTATCCGAACGCTTGCTTGCCGCCGCGCCATGCAAAACAGCCTACGCGCGCTGGACGAAGAAGGGCGGACAGAACCACTACGGCTACAAGAACCACATCAACGTGGACAAGGACACCAAGCTCATCGCCGCGCACGCCACCACCCCCGCCAGCGTGCATGACAGCCAGACCTTCGAGACCGTGTTGCGTGATGCCGACACGGGCGGCAAGGGAGTCTGGGCGGACAGTGCCTACCGTTCCGAGGAGCAGGAACAACGCCTCCTGGACAGC
>JAGXQV010000195.1 GCA_018336195.1 Sulfuricella sp.
GCAGTGTCGGACATGCCGCCACCGCCCCCTCTCCCCAACCCTCTCCCCAAAGGGGCGAGGGAGAAATTCGTCAAAACTTGCGCATTTCCTTGCTCAACTGCGCCGCCGCGACCTGGTCGGCGATCCGTTCGATGCGCACCGCCGATTGCTTGAAGGCCGGTTGGCGCGAATGCGGGTCGAGCAGGCCGAGCGTCAGGCGGTTGGCGCAATCGTGGAAATGGAAGGGCAGAAACAGCGCGTTCTTCGCCACCCGCTGGGTGGGCATCGCCATCACCACCGCATCGGAGCGGCGCGACACCAGGCGCACGTAATCGCCGCGCCGGATGCCCAGTTCCGCCGCGCTGGCGGGATTGATTTCGATAAAGGGAATCGGGCTGAACTTGTTGTTGTTGCCGATCTTGCCGGTCTTGGTGCGCCCGTGCCAATGCTCGATGAGCCGCCCGGTGTTGAGCCAGAAGGGGAAAGCTTCGTCCGGCACTTCGTTGTTGTCGATGAAGGGCAGCGGGATCAATTTCGCGCGGCCGTCGGGATAGCGGAATACGCCGTCCTCGGTGTAGAGGCGCTTGCCGCCCTGGGGCGGCGCTTCGCCGCGCACCATCTGTTCTTCGGTGTAGGGCCACTGCACGCCACGCTGTTTTTCCAGGAGTTCGTGATCCATGCCGGAGATGTCGGCCAGGCGCCCTTTCGACAGCTCGCCCATTTCGAGGAACACGTCGGCGGCCCGTTCCGGAAATCTGACGCGGCCTTCCCGGTTGAAGCGCTCCGCCACCCGGTTGAATATCCATAAGTCGGGCTTGGCTTCGCCGGGCGGGGTGGCGATGGGGTTGACCAGGTTGATGCGCCGCTCGGTGTTGGTCATCACCCCGTTCTTCTCCGCCCAGGTGCCGGCGGGCAGGTAAACATGGGCGTACTGGGCGCTCTCGGTGTCCTGGTAGCAGTCCTGCACGCAGCAGAATTCCAGCTTCTCCATCGCCTTGCGAATACGCGCGGTATTGGGCAGCGACGATAGCGGATTGGTGGCGATCAGCCACATGCCCTTGATCTGCCCGGCTTCCATGGCCTGGTAGATATCGGTCTGGAACATGCCGCGCTTCTTGGGGAAAAACTCGGGATCGACGTTCCAGAATTTCGCCACTTCCTCGCGGTGTTCGGGGATTTCCAGGTAGCGATAGTTGGGCAGCCCCGAGCACGACGACCATTCGCGGGTGCCCATGGCATTGCACTGGCCGGTGATCGACAGCGAAGTGCCGCCGGGCTTGCCGATATTGCCGGTGATCAGCGCCAGATTGTTGATGCCCACCACGCCGTCGGAGCCGTGGCTCGACTGGTTGATGCCCATGGTCCAGATTTGCATGGCGGCACCGGCCTTGGCGAGGGTACGCGCCACTACCCGGATGGTGTCCTCGTCGATACCGCAAATCTTTGAAGCCGTCACCGGGTCGTATTGCTCGACCAGCGCGCGCAGTTCGGCGATGCCGTTGGTGTTGGCGTCGATGTAGCGCTGGTCGTGGAGGTTTTCCTTGAAGATGACGTGCATCATCGCGTTCATCAGCACCACGTCGGTGCCGGGCGTGATGGCTAAATGGATATGCGCGTTCTGCGCCAGCATGGTGACGCGCGGATCCACCACGATCAATGGAAAGCCGCGTCGTTCCTGGGCCTCCTTCATGCGCCAGTAGATGATCGGATGCTGCTCGGGGAGGTTGGAACCCCAGGCGATCAGGCAATCGGTATGCTCGAAATCCTCGTAACAGCCGGGCGGGCCGTCGCTGCCGAAAGAGCGCTTGTAGCCGGATACCGCCGAGGCCATGCACAGGGTGGTGTTGCCGTCGTAATTGTTGGTGCCGATCAGTCCACGGGTGAGCTTGCCCAGCGTGTAGAACTCCTCGGTGAGCAGTTGCCCGGTAGAGATGATCGCGAACGAATCCGGCCCGTGCCGGGCCTGGACGCGGCGGATTTCATCGTGGAGCTTGTCGAGCGCGGCATCCCAGGTGCTGGGCTGCCAGGGTTGATGCCAATGCTCGCGCAGCAGCGGCTGCATCCCGCGCCCGGCGGAGCTGAACAGCTCATGCTCGAACAGCCCTTTCAGGCACAGCTTGCCCCGATTCACGTCGGCATCCGCCACGCCCCGCGAGGACACCGGCTTGCCGTCCGCGTTCAGGCCGACCTCGATCGAGCAGCCAGTGGAACAATAGCCGCAAGTGGCGTATTGCCACTCCACCACGCCCTTGTCGGCGATCTTGATGGGGTTCTTTTGGGTTCTGCCGAATAACATTGGGCTTTCCTCGCATTTGGTAGGGTGGACACGGCATTTTGTGTCCACCGTTTTGCGGCAAATCCGCGTGGACACGATAAGGCCGTGTCCACCCTACTTATCTGTTGGGGTTCGCTACGCTCACCGCCAACCTACATTTCATCATCCCCGCAACACCGCGAACTCCCCGGCCATCGCCCCGTTCGCGCGTTCCTTCCAAGGGTCGATCTGCGCCGGTTGCTGCGATTCGAGGAAACGGGCGTGTAGCGCCTTGCGTCGTTCCGGGTCGTTGACGATGGCGGCCTTGAGCTTTTCCAGGCCGACGCGCTCGATCCATGGGGCGGTGCGTTCCAGGTAATGGGCGTCTTCGCGGTAGAACTGGCAGAAGGCGCCGCAGTACTCCAGCACTTCTTCCTCGCTATCCACCTTGCACAGCAAGTCGGTGACGCGCACCTTGATGCCGCCGTTGCCGCCGACGTGCAGCTCAAAGCCGGATTCCACGCACACCACGCCGAAATCCTTGATGGTCGCTTCGGCGCAGTTGCGCGGGCAGCCGGACACGGCGAGCTTGAACTTGTGGGGCATCCACGAGCCCCAGGTGAGTTCTTCGAGCTGCACGCCCAGGCCTGTCGAATTCTGCGTGCCGAAGCGGCACCAGGCGCTGCCGACGCAGGTCTTCACGGTGCGCATGGCCTTGCCGTAGGCGTGGCCGGAGACGAAGCCGGCGTCGCTCAAGTCCTTCCACATCGCCGGCAGTTGTTCCTTCTTCACGCCGAACATATCGATGCGCTGGCCGCCGGTGACTTTCATTTCCGGCACCTGGTATTTGTCCGCCACGTCGGCGATGGCGCGCAACTGATCCGGCGTGCACATCCCGCCGAAGAGGCGCGGCACCACCGAGTAGCTGCCATCTTTTTGAATATTGCCGTGGGCGCGCTCGTTGATGTAGCGCGATTGCGGGTCGTCGGCGTAGTCCTTGGGCCAGGCGCACAGCAGGTAATAATTGAGCGCCATGCGGCAGGTCGGGCAGCCGTCCGGGGTGCGCCATTCGAAATGAGCGCGCACCGCCGCCATGTCCTTCAGGCTGTGTTCGAGAATGCCGGCGCGCAGGTCGTCGTGGCTGAAATCGGTGCATTTGCACAGCGGCTTCTTGCTCGGCGCCTCCGAATAATCGCCGCCCAGGGTGTGGGCCAGCAGCGACTCCACCAGCCCGGTACAGGAGCCGCATGAAGCCGAGGCCTTGGTATGGGAGCGCACTTCGTCGAGGGTATAGAGCTTTTTGTCGCGGATCGCCTTGACGATGTCGCCCTTGCACACGCCGTTACAGCCGCAAATCTCGGCGCTGTCGGGTAGCGAGGCGACGCGCGTCTCGGGGTTGTGGCCGGAGTCGCCCAGGTGCGACTGGCCGAACAGCAGGGTGCGCCGAAACGCCGACACGTCGGTGCCTTCGCGCAGCAACTGGAAATACCAGGCGCCGTCGATGGCGTCGCCGTACAGCACGGCGCCCTTGAGGCGGTTGTTTTCCAGCACCAGTTTTTTGTAGACGCCGGTGGCGGCGTCGTGGAAAACCAGGTCTTCGCTATGCTCGCCGCCGCTGAAGTCGCCTGCCGAAAACAGTTCGATACCGGTGACTTTGAGCTTGGTGGAAGTCACCGTGCCTTCGTAGCGGGCGATGCCGTGCTTGGCAAGATGGTTAGCAGCCACTTTGGCCTGCTCGAACAGCGGCGCGACCAGCCCGTAAGCCACGCCGCGATGCTGCACGCATTCGCCCACCGCGTAGATGCGGGGGTCGAAAGTCTGCAAGGTGTCGTTGACCACGATGCCGCGCTCGCAATGGATGGCGGACGCCTTGGCCAGCGCGTCGTTGGGGCGGATGCCGACGGCCATCACCACCAGTCCGGCGGGGATTTCCGCGCCATCCTTGAAGCGCACGGCGGCGACGCGGCCATCCTTGCCCACCAGTTGTTCGGTGTGCTTTTCCAGCAGGAACTTCAATCCCTTGTCTTCCAGATTCTTTTGCAACATCCCCGCAGCGGTGCGGTCGAGCTGGCGCTCCATCAGCCACGGCGCGAGGTGTACCACGGTCACGTCCATGCCGCGCTGTTTCAGGCCGTTGGCCGCTTCCAGGCCGAGCAGGCCGCCGCCGATCACCACCGCGTGGCGCTCGGTTTTGGCTGCGTCTATCATCGCATCGACATCGGCGATGTCGCGAAAGCCCACCACCCCGGCCAGGTCGTTGCCCGGCACCGGCAAAATAAACGGCGTCGAGCCGGTGGCGAGAATCAGCCGGTCGTAGGGCGCGCTGGTGCCGTCGTCGGCCACCACGTTGCGCGCGATGCGGTCGATCTTCGTCACTTTTTTGTTGAGATGCAGGGTGATGCCGCGCTGCGCGTACCACTCCCGGTCGTTGATGATGATGTCCTGCACCGTCTGTTCGCCCGCCAGCACCGGCGAGAGCATGATGCGGTTGTAGTTGGGGTGCGGCTCCGCGCCGAACACCGTGATGTCGTAGAGGTCGGGGGCGAGCTTGAGCAGCTCTTCGAGGGTGCGTACCCCGGCCATGCCGTTGCCGACCAGTACCAGTTTCATTTTTTCCATGTTTTTCTCCTTCGCAGGGTGATGGGTAATGGGTGATGAGTAATGGGCATTGCGTCGCTACGCGACGCCCCGCTTTTTCTCATTACCCATTACTCATTCCCCATCACCAAAAACACCATACCGTCTTCCACTTTCGCCGGATAACTGGCGGCTTGCCCCACGTCGGGTGCAACTGCATGTCCGTCGGCGAGCTGGATGTTCCAGTTGTGCAGCGGACAAGTCACCTTGCAGCCGCATACGATGCCCTGCGACAACGGCCCGCCGCGATGCGGGCAGCGGTCGGCGAGGGCATATACCGCATCGTCATGGGTGCGGAACAGGGCGATGCGCCCATTGGCGCTTTCCAGCACGCGGCTGCCCTGGCGGGGGATGTCGTCGAGTGGGCAGATTTGGGTCCAGTTCATGATGATTCCTTCGTTCTTGGGTAGGTTGGGCTGAGGTACGAAGCCCAACATCACCTCAAAATGTCGTTCAAACGTTGGGGTTCGCTACCGCTCACCCCAACCTACCAACTAGGATCGTAGGGTGGACACGGCCTTATCGTGTCCACGCGGCGACCGGGAGCGGTGGACACAACAAGCCGTGTCCACCCTACGACTCTCAAGCCGCCGGGCGCAGTTGCCGGTGGTAGAGGAACTCCAGCACCGCGCCCCGGTATTCGTGGTATTTCGGGTCGTTGGCCAGCGCCAGACGATTGCGCGGGCGTTCCAGCTTGACGTGGAGGTCTTCGCCTATGGTCGCCGCCGGGCCGTTGGTGAGCATGACGATGCGATCCGAGAGCAGCACCGCTTCGTCCACGTCGTGCGTCACCATGATTACCGTGCTGTGGGTCGCCATGGCGATCTTCATCAGCTCGTCCTGGAGATGGGCGCGGGTCAGGGCGTCGAGCGCGCCGAACGGTTCGTCCATCAGCAACACCTTGGGCTGCATCGACAGGGCGCGGGCGATGCCGACGCGCTGCTTCATGCCGCCGGAAATCTCATGGGGATGCTTGTGCTCGGCGTGGGTCAGGCCGACCAGGGCGAGCGCTTCGTGGGTGCGTTTTTGCATGGTGGCCTTGCTTTCGGCCCGGCCGAACACCCGCTCCACCGCCAGGTAGACGTTTTCAAAGCAGGTCAGCCAAGGCAGCAGGCTGTGGTTCTGGAACACCACCGCACGATCCGGCCCCGGCCCGGCGATTTCCCGCCCGGCACACAGCATGGCGCCGCTGCTCGGGCTGGTCAGCCCGGCCACCAAGTTGAGCAAGGTCGATTTGCCGCAGCCCGAGTGGCCGATCAGGGTGATGAATTCGCCCTGGACGATATTGAGACCGATGTCGCGCAGCGCGACGAACGGGCCTTTTTTGGTGTCGAAAATCATTTGCACGTTTTCGATCTGGACGTATTTTTCCATGATGTTGCTCCACTTGTAGCCCGGATGAAGCACAGCGCAATCCGGGGGCACCCGGCAGGGTGCAACGGTGTTTCCTTGTGTCACGCATCGCTTACGTCCTCGCGGACGTTCCCGGATTCCGCTACGCTGCATCCGGGCTACGATGCTCACTCGTAGCTGAATCTTTTCGCCAGCATCACCAGCGCCTGTTCCAGCAGCAGGCCGACGATGCCGACCACGAAAATGGCGATGATGATGTGTTCGACGTTGAGGTTGTTCCATTCGTCCCATACCCAGAAGCCGATGCCGACGCCGCCGGTGAGCATTTCCGCCGCGACGATCACCAGCCAGGCGACGCCGATGGACAGGCGGATGCCGGTAATCATGTAGGGCAGCACGGCAGGGAAAAGTATCTTGGTGAATATCTTCCATTCCGACAGGTTCAGCACCTTGGCGACGTTCATGTAATCCTGCGGGATGCGGTTCACGCCCACGGCGGTGTTGATGATCATCGGCCAGATGCTGGAGATGAAGATCACCCAGATCGCCGCCGGGTTGGCGGCCTTGAATACCAAGAGGCCGATGGGCAGCCAGGCGAGCGGCGACACCGGGCGCAGCAGGCTGATGACCGGCGCGGTCATCGCGGCGAGGAAGGGAAATCGCCCGATCATGAAACCCAACGGGATGCCGAGCAAGGCGGCCATGCCGAATCCGATGCCGACCCGTTCCAGCGAGGCGAGAATGTTCCAGCCGATGCCCTGGTCGTTCGGCCCCTTGCGATAAAACGGGTCGCTGAACAGTTGCACCGCCGAGTTCCAGGTCTTCGCCGGATTTGGCAGTTGCGGGCTGGTTTGCGACACCAAGGCCCACACGCCGATGAACAGCAGCAGGCCGAGCGCCGGGGGGATGACGGTTTTGAAAAAGTTGTTCATTTTTTAACCTTTGATCTAGGGACGTAGGCTGGGGTGAGGAATCGAACCCCAGCATCGCCCAAGCCTGAAAATTTGCTGGGGTTCGCGCACTCACCCCAGCCTACGAACCGGCATCACGCCTTGATCTTGAACCCGGCGGCGTAAGCCTTGGGATCCTTGCCGTCCCACACCACGCCGTCGATCAGCTTGGAGGAGCGCATCATGTCCTTGGGAACCGGCGTCTTGGTGAGCGCGGCGGCTTGCTTGTAAATCTCGATCTGGTTGATCTTCTTGGCCACGCCCAGGTAGTCCGGCTCGTCCTTGAGCAGGCCCCAGCGCTTGTGCTGGGTGAGGAACCACATGCCGTCGGAGAGGTAAGGGAAATTCACCGCGCCGTCGTTGTAGAACTTCATCATGTTGGGGTCTTCCCACTTCTTGCCGATGCCGTTGTCGTAGTGGCCCATGAAGCGCCCTTCGATCACTTCCGCCGGGGCGTTGACGTAGGATTTGTCGGCGATGGCGGTGGCGACCTGGTGGCGGTTGGCCGGCGTGTCGATGAAACGCGAGGCTTCCAGTACGGCGGCGGTCAGGGCGCGGGCGGTGTTGGGATACTTCTGCACCCACTCGGCGGTGGTGCCCAGCACTTTTTCCGGATGATCCTTCCAGATGTCCTGGCTGGTGGCCGCCGAAAAACCGATCTTGTCGAAGATGGCGCGGGCGTTCCACGGCTCGCCGACGCAGAAGCCGTCCATGTTGCCCACCCGCATGTTGGCGACCATCTGCGGCGGAGGCACCACCACCGTCTTGGCTTCCATGAAGGGGTTGATGCCGTGGGCGGCCAGCCAGTAATACAGCCACATGGCGTGGGTGCCGGTGGGGAAGGTCTGGGCGAAGGTGTACTCGCGGTGTTCTCTGCTGATCAGGGCGCGCAAGGATGCGCCGTCGGTCACGCCCTTGTCCTTCAGCTGGTTGGAAAGGGTGATGCCCTGGCCGTTGTTGTTGAGGGTCATGAGCACCGACATGTCCTTCTTCGGTCCGCCGATCCCCAGATGCACGCCGTAGATCAGGCCGTAGAGCACGTGGGCGGCATCCAGCTCGCCGTTGGTGAGTTTGTCGCGCACCGCCGCCCAGGAGGCTTCCTTGGTGGGGATGATCTTGATCCCGTATTTCTTGTCGAAGCCCTGCAAGGCCGCCATCACCACCGAGGCGCAGTCGGTCAGGGGGATGAAGCCGACCTTCAGCTCGGTCTTTTCCGGGGCGTCCGAACCGGCGGCCCATGCGCCGCTACGCACCCCCGGCGGCACCAGCGACATCAGCGCGGCGGCGCCGAGCAGGGTGGTGCTCTTCTTGACGAACTGACGCTTGCTCTCGTCCACGCCAACCATGGATATGTTTTGCTTGTTTTCGCTCATGACTTTCTCCTGAAAAATTCAAACCAGTAAAAGATATGCTGCTATTTCCCTGGATGGTCTTTAGCAACGGCTGTGCCATGCCTGAAAAATGCACACAACTTACTGTTTACGTTGAATTAGCAGATTAAATGCCGGTTATGCGAAAAATCCGGGAGCGCACTCACTCAGTGCACGAAATGAATACGCGCCGCCCCCGGGCGAGGGGGTGAAACGTTCAAACATCACATTGAAATAAAAGAAGAATAAACCAGAAACAAGCACTTGGTGCAGGACGCACCAATCCTGTGCGGAGGAAAATCAGCGGATCAACTTGAGCAGTTCGCGTGCCTTGGCATGACCTTGGGTGGCCGCCATGCGCAACCATTTTTCGCTTTCGCCGGCACTCGGCGTGAGCCGGAGATTGTCTTCGCGCAGGTAGGCGATTCCCAGGCGGAACTGGGCATCGGGCTGACCGGCCTGGGCTGCCTTGAGATACCATTCGACGGCACCGGTAACGTCGACTTCTCCGGCCTCGCCGCGTTCGCTCATTTGCGCGGCCTTGAGCTGGGCTGCGGAATTGCCCCGCTCGGCGGCTTTCCGGTACCACTCGAACGCTTGTTTCTTGTCGGGTTCGGTACCCTTGCCCTCTTCGAACATGGTCGCCACGCGCATCGGCGTCTGGGCGTCCTCGGGCTTGTCATAGGATCGATAGATCGGCAGGGCGAACGACGGGTAGTCGTTGCTCCATCCCCAATCGGCGGCCTTGATCGCCAGATCATGGGCTTCGTCGGGGTTCTCGTTGAAATACACGGCACCGCCCCCTAATCCGCATAGCACCAGCAACCAGAAGATCCGCTTCGGCCAGGGACTCGCCGGTTTTTCCTGGTAGAACGACGATGCCTCCGCTTCCTCGCGGAACGGCGCGTTGCGCAATACCGTGGTCTTGGGAGCTACGGTCTGGCGACCCTGCACCGCCAGGGTGCGGGTGGCATCCGCCGCCCCCGCCTGAATGGCGCCAGCGGCCTCTGAACCCAGCGTGGTGAGGGCGCGCTGCCAATCCTCGATGGTCTGCGGGCGCTTTTTCTCGTCGGTTTGCAGCGCCCAGTCGATGGCACGCAGGAACTTCTCGGAATAACGGCCCTGTCCGGCCTGCACCGCCGGCACCATGGCGTCTTTCTTCACCCGGGCAGCCGCGTCGGGCGGCGCTTTGCCGGTAATGATCTTGTAGACCACCGCGCCGAAGGCGTAGATGTCCGACCACGGTCCTTGGCAACCATCGGTGAAATACTGCTCGAAAGGCGCGTAACCGGGCGTGACGATCGCGGTCATCTGCTCCTGGCCGCGCATCTGCTGGCGCGCCGCGCCGAAATCGAGGAGCACCGGGCTGCCGTCGCTGCGGCGGATGTAGATGTTGCCCGGCTTGATGTCGCGATGCAGGAAACCCTGGCCGTGCATCACCTTGAGGCCATCCAGCAGGGGAAACAGGATGCCCTGCAAATAAGCCTCGTCAGGCGGCGTGCCGAGCTTCTTGAGCTTTTCTTCGAGGCTCTCGCCATCCTCGTACTGCATCATCATGTAGGCGGTGCTGTTGGCTTCGAAAAAGCGCAGCACGCGGACGATGTTGGGATGGTTGAAGCGCGCCAGCAGACGGGCTTCCTGGAGGAAACGGTCGAGACCCCAGTGGTAGGTTTCCTCGCAGTCCGCCGATTTCGGCAGGACGTTGTAATCGGCGTCGCGTACCGCCAGTTCGTTGGGCAGGTATTCCTTGATGGCGACCTTGAGATTCAGAGTGGTGTCCTTGCCCAGGTAGGTGATACCGAAGCCGCCGACGCCGAGCACCTTGTCGAATTCGAATTCGTTGAGCCGGTAGCCCACCGGCAAGGCGTTGAGATGCTCTCCGGCCGGGCGCGGAATGGCTGCGGCGGCACGAGCCACCGGCACCGTGCCGCCGGCTTGAACAGTCTGGGTCGCCATCATCGTCGCGTCGCCGCTGCCCGCTGCGGGTGCCACCAGCGTTGCACCCGCCGAGCCGCCGCCGGCCATCACCGTCGCCGCCGCGCGGGCCGGCTTGGCTGCCGCCTGCGGCGCGGGCCGGGCTTCGAACAACTTGCGCGCCGGGTCAATCAGACGGCTCTTGGTGCAGGCGTCTTCCATGCCCGAATCAATCGCCACCATGAGGGTGTCGAGCAGGGTCTTCTTGAGGGCGATATCGGGCACGGAGGCCAACGCGGCCAGGTTGGCATCGTATTGGTCGAGCAGGGTGGCCGGTTCGTCGATGCTTTTCTTGGCATCGGCCAGCAGGTTCTGCAAAGTGAAGTCCAAAGGTGGTTCGCGATGCTGCTCCGCCACCTCGCCGAACTGTTTGAGGAACAGGCGTATCGTGCTGTCATCCTTGAAATTCGGAATGAGCAGGGATGCAATTACCAAATTCTCGAAATAGGCGCGAACGTGGCGTGGATCGTCGATCTTCATCTGGCTGCCGGAACCTTGTTCTTGGATTGAGGCCGAATATTAACCTGTAATTACTTACAGTTTATTTGCAAACGCCGCGTTAAACAAATAGCCAGCAAAAAATATCGATTATGGGGATATAAGCAATTGTAATTACGACACGCCGGGAATTTGATATATTAGAAAAAACTGATGCTGATTACAGGAGTGCCCACGACGATGTTCAACCCCAACATGTATGGATTTGCCGAAATCGACACCAGCGGCCTGGTCAAACTGATGGAGAGCGGTCAGATCGACCTGATCGACGTCCGCAGCGAAGGCGAGGTCGCTTATGGCATCATCGACGGCGCACGCCATATCCCGCTGCACCTGTTGCCGCTCAAGGCCAGCGAGATGGACCGTAATGCCGCCCAAGTCTATTACTGCCGCACCGGTGCACGTTCCGCCCAGGCTTGCGCCTTCATGGCAGCCCAGGGACATAAACAGTGCTACAACCTGCAAGGGGGCATCATGGCGTGGATGCAATCCGGTCAGGGTCTTGGCAGAAGCGCATAAGAACAAGAAATCGACAAGACACCGGGAATTTCGGGTTTACCCCGGAGCGGCCGGTTGCAATCTCAGGTCGTCTGTATTATAAACGCTAGTTTTCAACCACATTTTTACCACTAGATAAAGAAGGAGCCTGTGAAATGAATTTCGACAAAGAACTGGATGCCCGCGGATTGAACTGCCCCCTGCCGATTCTGCGCACCAAGAAGACCCTGGCTGAACTCACCGCCGGTCAAGTGCTCAAGGTCATCGCCACCGACCCCGGTTCCGTCAAGGACATGCAAGCCTTCGCCAAGCAAACCGGCAACGAATTGCTCTCTTCCGCTGAAGCGGGCGGCGAATACATGTTCTTCCTCAAGAAGAAGTAAGCAGCAGGTACGGCCATAACAAGAACAACTGCTAAACCTTCAATGATTACTTCCGGAGGAAACTGATGAGCAAGAAACTCGCGATTATCGCCACCAAGGGCACGCTCGATTGGGCCTACCCTCCCTACATCCTGGCATCCACCGCAGCCGCGCTGGGTTACGAAGTGCAAGTATTTTTCACTTTTTACGGCCTGCAGTTGGTGCGCAAGGACTTGAGCTGCCTCAAGGTCAGTCCTCTGGGCAACCCCGGTATGCCGATGAAAATGCCGTTCGGCCCGAAGTGGTTCCGCGACATCAACTGGAACATCCCCAACGTTATCCAGGCCAACGTGCCGGGATTCGAATCGTTGGCGACGGCCCTGATGAAGCAAACCATCAAGAACAACGGCGTTGCCACCATCGCCGAACTGCGCGAACTTTGCCAGGAAGCGGAAGTGAAATTCATCGCCTGCCAGATGACCGTGGAACTCTTCGGCTTCAAGCACAGCGATTTCGTCGACGGCATGGAATTCGCCGGCGCGGCGATGTTCTTCGACTTCGCCGGGGAATCCGACATCTGTCTGTATATCTAATACATTCGGAAGCTGGAACCATTGAAAGGCAGCCTGCGGGCTGCCTTTTTTATTTCCGTCCGGCCCTTCTCCCCGACTCCCACAGAATATGGGCGAAATTACAACAGACCCGGCGAATTTCCGGACCCCCGCCTCCCAAAAGAGAAAGTTTCTTTATTACATTAAGTTGAGACAAAAGCGGCGTCTCCGGTCAGGGCAAAGCCACGGAAACGCCTCGGGAAAAATTTAATTTTTCTTGCTCTCACATTGAATTCATGTCACATTTTCAGAATGTATCAAAGTGTTGTTTTGATGTAGGCAACTCAAATCTTTATTTGGAGGAATTAAGAATGAAATTAAAAACCCTGGTTGGCGCGCTGGCAATCGCCGGCATTGCAGCACCTGGATTGGCCCTGGCCACCAACGGCATGAACATGGAAGGCTACGGCCCGGTTGCCACCGGCATGGGCGGCGCTTCCTACGCTTACGACAACGGCACTGCCGCGATGATGAACAACCCCGCCACCCTCGGCCTGATGGCTGACGGTTCGCGCCTGGATGTCGCAGTCGGTATGTTGGGTCCGGACGTCAACGCCAAGATGAACGGCATGCCCGATGCCAAGTCCGGCGGCGACGCCTATTACATGCCGGCCGTCGGCTTCATCAAGAAGCAAGGCCAGTTCTCCTACGGCGTCGGCGTCTTCGCCCAAGGCGGCATGGGCACCGAATACTCGGGTAACAGCCTGATGAGCGCCGGTTCCGGCCGCGCCACCCGTTCCGAAGTGGGGGTGGGTCGCGCATTGATTCCCCTGACCTACACCGTCAACCCGGATCTGACCATTGGCGGCTCGGTCGACTTGGTGTGGGCCGGCATGGACCTGCAAATGGCGATGAGCGGCGGTCAATTCATGGACATGATGCCCAAGACCATGAACCCCCGCGCCACCAATTCCGGCGGCACGGTTTCCGGCAGCATGGTCAACGCTTTCGGCGGTATGCTGCAAGCCGGCCAGCTCAATGCAGCCAACCCGGTCGGCTGGGGTTACTTCGATTTCTCCAACAACAACGACTTTAGCGGCAAGGCTCACGCCACTGGTTACGCCGGCAAGCTGGGCGTGGTCTACAAGGTCAATCCCAAGTTCACCGTGGGCGCCACCTACCACAGCAAGACCAACCTGAGCGACCTGGAAGCCAGCGGCGCAACGGTCAGCTTCAACGTCAACATGAACGGCGGCTTCGGCAACCAAACCATCCCGGTAGTCGGCAAGATCGCCGTTCGTGATTTCCAGTGGCCGGAAACCTACGGCTTCGGCATGTCCTTCCAGGCTACCGACGACCTGATGATCGCCGCCGACTACAAGCGCATCGGCTGGGAAAAAGTCATGAAGAACATGACCATGACTTTCACTGCCGACACCGTGCAAAGCGGCATGGCAGCTGGCTTCGGCGGCACTCAACTGAACGCCACCCTGTACCAGAACTGGAAGGATCAGGACGTGTTCCTGCTCGGCGCATCGTACAAGGCCACCCAGCAGCTCACCCTGCGCGGCGGCGTCAACATCGCCAACAACCCGATTCCCGACAGCTACCTGAACGCCCTGTTCCCCGCCATCGTCAAGAACCACGTATCGGTCGGCGCCGGCTATGCGTTCAACAAGGTATCGAGCGTCGACGGCTCCTTCACCTACGCCCCGGAAGTCTCGCAGGCATCGGGCAGCGGCGTGACCTCCACGCACAGCCAGACCAGCTACCAGTTGATGTACAGCCACCGCTTCTAAGAAGCCGCGTCTGACAGCGTAACCGCAACAGCAGGGCTGAAATTCCGATTTCAGCCCTGTTCATTTCTGGAGACCACAAGCATGAAAAAACTGTTTATCGCACTCTTCGCATTCCTCTGGGCGCCGTTGGCATTCGCGGTTGCTCCCTATCTTTCCGGCGACAAGCTTGCCGGCGGCGACCTCAAGGCCGTCACCAGCGCGGTCGAGAAGAAGCTCCAGGCCGAAGGCTTTGAAGTCGTCGGCCAGCATGCCCCGAAAGGCTTGCCCGGCTACGCCTCGGTGATCGTCACCGACAAGGGCATCCTCGACGCCATCAAGGCAACCGGCGGCCAGACCATCGTCGGCGCGGGCATCCGCGTGGGCGTCAAGGCCGACGGCAGCGTCTCTTACATGAATCCCGAGTACTGGTATCGCGCCTACTTCCGCAAGCAGTACGGCAGTGCCGAGGGCGCAGTGAAAGCCGTGCAGGCCAAGCTCGCCAAGGCGTTGGGTGCCGGCAAGGGGTTCGGCGGCGATGTGACTGCCGACGACCTGCCCAACTACCGCTACATGTTCGGCATGGAACGCTTCGACGCCGACAAGAACGAGTTGAAGACCCACGCCAGCTTCGAAGCCGCAGTCAAGGCAATCCAGGACAACCTCGCCAAGGGGGTCGGCAACACCGCCAAAGTTTACGAGATCGTGATGGCCGACAAGAAGCTGGCCGTGTTCGGCGTCGCCCTGAACGACCCGAAGACCGGCGAAGGCTGGTGGGTCAACAAGACCGGCCCCGAGCACATCGCCGCGTTGCCTTATGAAATCTACGTGATCGGCAACAAGACCGGCGCCATGTTCGGTCGCTACCGCATCGCCCTGGCCTGGCCTTCACTGGGAATGGGTACCTTCATGACCATCGCCGACGGCCCCGACCTGATTCAGGAAACCCTGGCCCATGTCACAGGCGGCACCTACGAGCGTTAATTACCGTGTTGAATGTTTAGTGTTAAGTTGAGGTCGCCGCACGAAGCACATTCCGCAACTAAGCACTAAACACTCAAAGCTAAAAACTGCTTTTACTAACGTACCACTCGAAGGCGCAAAGACTCCCTCTTTGCGCCTTCGTCATTTCCGAGCTTGCCATGACCGACACTCCACCCCAATTCGAACGCACCCAAATCCTGATCGGTGATAACGGCATTGCCGCGCTGGCCGCCAAGCACGTTTTCATCGCCGGCCTGGGCGGGGTCGGCTCGTATTGTGCTGAAGCCCTGGCGCGCGCCGGCATCGGCAGACTGACCCTGGTCGATCACGACGTCGTCTCCACCAGCAATATCAACCGTCAGCTTCCCGCCCTGCTATCCACGGTGGGACAAGCCAAGATAGACCTGGTCGCGGCACGCATCGCCGACATCAATCCTGCCTGCCGCGTCGAAACCCAGCGGATTTTTCTCAGTGCCGCCAACATTGACGAGATGGTTCCCGCCGATTGCGACTACGTGATCGACGCCATCGACTCGATGTCGTGCAAGGCCGCCCTGATCGCCCAAAGCGTCAAACGCGGCCTGAACGTCGCCTCCAGCATGGGGGCCGGCAATCGCCTCGACCCCACGCGGATCAAGATCGCCGATCTGAGCAAAACGGAGATGTGCCCGCTGGCGCGCGGGATACGCAAATTGCTGGCGCGCCATCACGGCATCCGCAAGGGCGTATTGACGGTATTTTCCGATGAAGAAGGCTCCCCGCCACTGCCGCCCGAAGCGGTGGACGGCCCCGGGCGGGCGCGGGCGGTCAACGGCACCATCAGCTACATGCCGCCACTATTTGGCCTGATGCTGGCCGGAGCGGTGATCCAGCGCTTGCTGGAAGATACACCACCAGCTTGACGTTTTGAATTAGCGGGTCGCCTTCTCGGCGGCTTCTTCGCGCAGCTTGGCAGCCTGCTCCAGTACCTGACCAGCCTCCTTGGCCTTGTCCAGGGCATCACGCTGTTCCTGGAACAGCGGCGGAGTGGCCAAGTCGCTTTTTCCGCTTTGTGGCAGCGGGGCTTTGTAGGGTTTCTGTTCTTCGCCGCAAGCAGCGAGCAGGGCCAGTACGGACAAACTCAATAGCAATCTTGTCATTTTCATTCCTCCAGTCCGGTCGGCAGACCGTCGATGCTGACCCGGTTTTTTTCATTCCGGTAGGCACGCATCCCTTCCGTGCCCTTCTTCTCTGCCCAGCGCACCAGGCCGTCGCGCTGGCCTTGATATTTGTAGAGCGGCACCCCGGCACCGCACGAGGTTTGCAGGGACTCGACCTCCACCATGATAATCTGGCGCGCCCCCGGCATAACGGGGAAAAGCGCCGTCAGTTCCTCCCATTCGGCGTGCCCCGGCTGTACGCTGCGCCCCGTTCCGTAGAGGCGCAGGATCAACGGATCGCCGGCAAAGCTGCAAAACATCAGGGTGAGGCGGCCGTTGTCGAGGAGGTGGGCGGCCGTTTCGTTGGCGCTGCCGATGTGATCGAGATAGGCAACCCGCTTTTCATTGAGCACGCGCAAGCTGTCCAGCCCCTTGGGGCTGAGGTTGACCCGCCCCTCATGCGGTGCGCTGGCGACGAAAAACATCTGCTGGCCGGTGATGAACTCGCGCAGATCGTCATTGATTGCCGGATAGAACTTAGCCATTGTGCAATTCCTTTTCTTCGCCCCAGCGTGGCAGCAGTTGGTGGGCCACGCCGAGTTGGTCGAGTACTCGCGCCACGATGAAATCCACCAGGTCGGCGAGACTTTGCGGGTGGTGATAAAAGCCCGGATTGGCAGGCAGGATGGTGACGCCGAGGCGCGCCAGCTTGAGCATGTTTTCCAGGTGAATCGCCGAAAACGGCGCTTCGCGGGGCACCAGGATGAGTTTGCGGCCTTCCTTGAGCATCACGTCGGCGGCACGTTCGATGAGGTTGTCGGAAAGGCCGCCGGCGACGGCCGCCAGCGTGCCCATCGAACACGGGCAGACCACCATGGCGTCGGCGGGATTGGTGCCGGATGCCACCGGGGCAAACCATTCGTCGCGCCCGAACACCCGCAAGCGGCCTTCCCCGGCATTAAAGCGTTGCACCAGGAGGCGTTGCGCTTCGCGGCTGTCGGCGGGAAGCGCGCAGTCGGTTTCCTGGGCGGCCACCACCTGGGCGGCCTGCGAATACACCAGATAGACCCGGCATCCCTCAGACAACAGCACCTCCAGGAGACGCAGGGCGTAAGGCATTCCAGACGCACCGGTAAGGGCGAGGGTTATGGTTCGATTATTCATAAGGTTCCGGGAGGCAAATCCTGTTCGAGTATAGGCGCTGGCGCTTCCGGTTTGGTTTCCGGTTTGGTTTCCGGTTTGGTTTCCGGTTTTTCCGGCGGCTTGCTATCCGCCGGCTTGCTCTTGACCTGCGGACACAGCGCTGCTTCGAACAGGTCGCCGATGGTTTCGGGGATGATGGCGGTGGTGTCGCCCTCCCCCGTCACCTGTTCGATCACCATCCCATTGGCGCCACGGACGATATGGGAAAGCGGCTTGACGGTATGCTCGGCGCAATTGATACGCTCCCGGTAGAGAGCGCTCACCGCCTGCTGGTCCTTGTAAAGCTGAGGGGTCTTGAACAGCACCTTTTTCCAGTAGGTGATTTCATTGGCGTTGACGGTCAGCTTCGAGGCATCGTAAAAATACTGGTTGCCTTCGCCGGCGTGGACGACCGTCCATTCCGCGGCACTCGCCAGGCTGCAACAGCCCATCAGAAGCAACGCAACCAGCCCCCTCATCGCCTATCCTCCTCCAGCAAGCGCGCCGCCGCCAACCCGTTGAGGGTGCCGAAGAACAGCGCCGCCGCGGCGAACACCGGGACGAAATAAAGGAGACCGGGATGAGGCATCAGCCAAGCATACACCACCGCCAGTTGTCCGGCGATATGCGCGTAAGCCGCCGCGATACTCAGCGTAACCGGCCCGAACCAGCCTCTCGGCAGATGGCGCGACAAGGCCAGCGCCACCAAGCTGGTCAATGCACCGCACAAGGAAAGGACGAAGGATGGCGACAGAAAAGTGCCGAGGATCAGGCTGCCCGCCACCACCCGCAGCAGCGACACCCATATCGCCGCGGCCATCCCCAGGCGCTGCAACACCACCAAGGTAACGATGTTCGCCAGCCCCGGCTTGACCCCCGGCAGGGGCGAGGGAATCACCGCCTCGGCCACCGACAGGCCGATGGCAAACGCCGCCAGGCGGGCGATACGGTGGTCTTCGGGAGTGGTGGCGAGGGCGATTTGCATGGAAAAAAGGAAATTACACCGTCACGGATTTCACACGGCTCAACCCCAAACGACTTTAAGCGGATAGCGAGAAATATTGCGGTCTGCGGTAACCAGTGGAATTTCTTCGCTTAAAGCTTGGGCAATCAGGAGACGGTCAAACGGATCACGATGATGGTCGGGAAGATTTTCCAGTACGTAAACGTGGCGAGGCTGAATCGACAGCAACTGCAAGCCATATTCAAACTGACTTGTTTCAATCAACTCGCGCACGGGAACTTGCAAGGGAAGTTTTCCAAGCTGATATTTGACTTGGATTTCCCATACTGACGCCAGGCTAAGCAACAATGTGGTTTGCGGGTTTTGGCATATGTCGAGTACGTTGCCTGGGCATTTTTCCGGTTCATTGTTCAGCCAGCGAAATGCGTGAGTATCCAGCAATACCCTCATTTCGAGGCGCCCGCCCAGAAATCGTCCGGTAAAGGATCGTTAAAATCCGCCGGCACCGTGTATTGCCCACGAAATTCCCCGAAAACCCTGGGCTTGGACGGTGACGGAGGAGCTTCAAAAAGTACGATGACCCGCGCCTTGCCCGGCGGAACGTTTTCCGGCAATTCGACGCGCAGGCCATGGTGAGCATCAATGGTCGCATCCAACTCGATCGCTTGCATGGTGGACTCCAGTTCAATAACTCAGGGAATCATACAACTTTTTCGACCCCGCCAGTTCCACGCTGACCTGGTTGGGCAGGCATACCGCCATTTCGCCCTGGCGGCTCAGCCAGCCTTGCTTGACGCAGTATTGGCGCGGGCTGGGATCCTGGGCGACGCGGGCACGTTGCGCCTGGATGGTAATCAGGCTGGTGCCGAGCGGGCCGTGCACGGTGACGCTGCGATTCTCCGCCAGTGAGTATTCGCCCACTACCTTGCCGCCGCTGCGCACGATGGCGCGGTCGGCGCGGTCGGTTTGCCACAGCGCGGCGAACAGCCAGGCGGTCACCGCGGCCCCGGCAACCAGCGTCAGCCAGTCGCCGGGACGCAGGTAGTGCAGATCAGGCATGGGGCAACTCGCGGTGGCGCACCAGGATTTGATGGCTATTGGTGCGGAAATACGCGGACAGGCGTTCGGCGAAATACACCGAACGATGCTGGCCGCCGGTGCAGCCGAGGGCCACGGTGAGATAGCTACGGTTGTCGCGAATGAAGGCGGGCAGCCAGGATTCGACGAAATTGCGAATGTCGTTATACATCCGCTCCACCATTTCGTCCTTTTCCAGGAAGGCGGCGACCGCTTCGTCGCGCCCGGTGAGGGGACGCAGCAACGGATCGTAAAAGGGATTGGGCAGGCAACGCACGTCGAAGACGAAATCGGCGTCGAGCGGGATGCCGTGCTTGAAGCCGAACGACTGGAACAGCAGGGTCAGGCAGGATTCGTCCAGGCCGATCATGTCCTTGATCCAGGCGCGCAGGGCGTTGGGGCGCAGATCGCTGGTATCGATGCGATGGCCGAACTCGTTGATCGCCTCCAACATTTCCCGCTCCAGCTCGATGCATTCGGTGATGGTGCGCGACTCGCTGCTCAGCGGATGGCGGCGCCGGGTTTCGCTGAAGCGTTTGACCAGCGCCTCGGTCTTGGCTTCGAGGAACAGCACGCGCACGTCGATGGCCTGTTCCTTAAGTTGCACCAGGGCACTGGGGAGGTGTTCGATCTGCCCGGCGCTGCGCACGTCGACGCTGATTGCGATGCGGGTATAGCCGGCGTCGCGCAGGAAAGCCACGGTGGCCGGAAGCATCTGCGCCGGCAGGTTGTCGACACAGTAGTAAGCGCTATCTTCGAGGACATTGAGGGCGATGCTCTTGCCCGAGCCGGACAGGCCGCTGATCAGGATGAGCTGCATAATTTCGAGCGATGAGCGATGGGGAATAGGTAATGAGAATTGCGGTGGGGATTCATGTCCCATTCCCCATCACTCATTCCCCATCACCCGAATTTCCCGTCATGTAGCCTTCGTGACGCGCCATGAATTCGAGGGTGCTATTGATGCCGCGCAGACGCAGGATATGGTTGCGCACCGCGACTTCCACCAGCACCGCGATATTGCGCCCTGCCGCCACGGGAATGCGCACCTTGGGGATGGTCACGTCCAGGATCACTTCGCTGTATTCCTGCAATTGCAGGCGGTCGCGCCCGGTAAGGTCTGAGCCGGCGAGCTTTTCAAGTTGGACGATGAGGCGCAGATTCTTTTTCAGCTTGACGGCGGTTTCACCGAACAATTGGCGGATGTTGAGGATGCCCAAACCGCGCACTTCGAGGAAATCCTGCAACAATTCGGGGCAGCGCCCTTCCAAGGTATCCGGCGCGACCAGGAAAAACTCGACGATGTCGTCGGCGATCAGACGGTGGCCGCGCGTCACCATTTCCAGGGCCAGTTCGCTTTTGCCGATGGCGCTGTCGCCGGTGACCAGCACCCCCATGCCCTGAACTTCGAGAAACACCCCGTGTATCGAAGTGGATTCCGCCAATACCTGGGTCAGGTAGTGATTGAGCACGTTCATCAGGTAGGGACTGGCGAGGGTGGAGGTAAACAGCGGCACGTCGGCGCTGTTGGCCGCGCTGATCAGGACCGCGGGAACCTCCTCGCCGTTGGCGACGATCACCGCCGCGAGCTCGGTGGAAAAGAGGTTGCCGATAGCCAGCGTCAGGCCGGACGTGTTGAGGCTGCGCAAATAATCCATTTCCGCGCAGCCGAGAACCTGGACGCGGTTGGGATGGACGAAATTGAGATGCCCGATCAGCGCCAGGGTGGGTTTCTGCACGGTGTCGCTGGTAAGCAGGCGCTCACCGCCACCATGCCCGGCTACCCATTTCAGCGACAACTTGTCGCCGGTCTGTTCGAACATCTTGCGCACGCTGATCTGGGACATGGCGGACGACGTCATGAAGCCAACAAACGATGGAGGGCGGCGGCATCCGGCGCGGTGTGCAGGGCGTCGCGCAGGGATTTTTCGCTAAAAAGTTCGGCCAGTTCGCCGAGGATCAGCAAATGCAGATCGGTGGCTTGTTGCGGCACCAGCAGGACGAACACCAGGCTGACCGGCCGTCCGTCCGGCGCATCGAAAGGCAGCGGGGTCTTGAGACGCACGAAAGCGCCGACCGCCTCGCGCAGCCCCTTGATACGCCCGTGGGGAATGGCGATGCTGTGTCCCATCGCGGTCGAGCCGAGTTTCTCGCGGGTCGCCAGGCTCTCGGTCACTTTGGCATGGGCCAATTGGGGATTGCCGGACTCGAACAATTCCCCCAGTTTTTCCAGCAATGCCTGCTTGCTGCCGACTTCGAGATCGGCAAGTACATTGCAAAGGGGGAGGAGTTCGGCGACCAGGCTCATGGGATATCAGGCACGGAAGTCGTCAAGCAGGGAAACTGCCGGTGGGCGAGAAAGGCGCTTAAGCATTTTCGATCCCGCCGGCATTAACGTTGTCACTCGGCGGCGCTAACGACCTTGCCACCGCGATGATGATCGCCGTTCTTTTCCTTGTGCTTTACCACTTGGCGGTCGAGCTTGTCGACCAGGCTGTCGATGGCTGCGTACAGATCGGCATCTTCGGACTGGACAAAGATGTCCTTGCCGCTCACATGCACGTTCACTTCGGCTTTTTGGATCAGTTTTTCGACGCTGAGAATCACGTTGATGTCGATTACGCTGTCGAAATGACGGGTCACCTTCTTGATTTTATCGGTCACGTAATCGCGAATGGCGGGCGTTACTTCGATGTGATGACCGGTTACGGTGAGGTTCATTTTGTCTTACTCCTTTTGATGATGAATGCTTGGGTTAAAGTGACTTGCGCAGGCCAACCGCGGGAATTTGCAAGGATTCCCGGTATTTTGCCACAGTCCTGCGCGCTACGACGATACCCTGTTGGGCTAGGATATCCGTAATCTGGCTGTCGGAAAGGGGTTTTTGGGGATTTTCGGCACTCACCAGTTGCTTGATAAGGGCGCGGATAGCCGTCGCGGAACAGGCGCCGCCGGTATCGGTAGCGACATGGCTGCCGAAAAAATATTTGAGTTCGAAGATCCCTTTCGGGGTGAGCATGAACTTCTGGGTGGTGACGCGCGAAATCGTGGATTCGTGCAAGCTCACCTCTTCGGCGATCTCGCGCAGCACCAGGGGGCGCATCGCCACTTCGCCGTGTTCGAAGAAATTGCGCTGGCGCTCGACGATGGCCTGCGAAACCCGCAGGATGGTGTCGAAACGCTGCTGGACGTTCTTTATCATCCATTTTGCTTCCTGCAACTGGCTGGCCAAGTAACGCCCCGAATTCTCGCGGTTGCGCCGCATGATGTCGGCGTACATGCGGTTGATGCGCAGCTTAGGCATCGCCTCGGAATTCAGCGTCGCCACCCACTTGCCCTTGACCTTGCGCACCTCCACGTCGTGCTGGATGTAGCGCGTGTCGTCGCTGGAAAAATCCGCGCCGGGGCGGGGATTAAGGCCGGTAATCAACTGCTGGGCGGCACGCAGGGCATCGTCGTCGCAACTCAGGAGTTTTTTCAGCTTGGCGAAATCGCGGGTGGCAAGCAGCCCGAGGTGGTGCTTCGCCAATTCGGTAGCGGTTTTCAGGGCCGGCGTGTCGAGCGGCAACATGGCCAGTTGCAGGGCCAGGCATTCCGCCAGGTCGCGCGCGCCCACCCCCGGCGGATCGAGGTTTTGTAAGTGCAGCAGAGCGGTGTGCAGCTCGATGGGGTCGACTTCCAATTCAGGCGGGAGAAGCTCGGCAAGCTCTTCGAGGCTTTGCATCAGGTAGCCGTCCTCGTTAAGCGATTCAATCAACACTTCGACCATGTGCTTGTCGCGCTCGGATAGCTGGGTGACGCCCATTTGCGAAATCAGGTGATTTTGCAAACTGATGGTTTCGGCCTTGGCCGTGGAAAAGTCGCTATCCTCGTCCTCGTCGCGCATCGCCCAGCCGGAGCCGTCCTGTTCCCATTCCATATCGGGAAAGCCGTCTTCGCCGGGTTCGCGCTCGCGCTCCCTCTCCCGCTCGGTTTCAGTCTGGTTGACCGGCTGTTCGGGCACCGACACGGGGGCCGGCGCGGCGGCAACCACACCCTCGCCCCCGTCGTCCCCTTCAGCCTCGCCTTCACCGCTTTCAGGACGTTCCAGAAAGGGATTCTGCTCGATGAAGGTCTCGATCTCGTTGTTGAGTTCCAGCGTCGAAAGCTGCAACAACCGGATCGATTGTTGCAGTTGCGGGGTCAGGGTGAGCTGTTGGGAAAGCTTGAGTTGAAGACTGTGTTTCATGTTGTGGCTCCCGGCTTGTCGTTTTGCGCGTGGCTTTATTTACAGCCGGAAATTTTCGCCGAGATAGACTTTTCTTACATTTTCATTATAAACGATTTCGTCCGGTTTTCCCCACGCCAGCACCGTGCCGTCGTTGATGATGTAGGCGCGGTCGCAAATCCCCAGGGTTTCGCGGACATTATGATCGGTAATCAGCACCCCGATCCCCCGCGCGGTGAGGAAGCGGATGATCTTCTGGATATCCAGCACGGCAATCGGATCGACCCCGGCGAACGGTTCGTCGAGCAGGATGAAACGCGGCTCGCTGGCCAAGGCGCGGGCGATCTCCACGCGGCGCCGTTCGCCGCCCGACAGGGACAATGCCGGGTTGTTGCGCAAATGGCCGATGTGCAGGCTGTGCAGCAATTCGTCGAGGCGGTCGTCGAGCGCTTGGCCCGTGAGGTCGCGCAATTCGAGGATGGCACGGATGTTTTCGGCGACCGTCAGCTTGCGGAAAATCGAGGCTTCCTGCGGCAGGTAGCTCAACCCCATGCGCGAGCGGCGATGAATGGGCAGACGCGACAACTCCTGCCCATCGAGCTGGATGCTGCCGCCGTCGAGCGGCGTCAGGCCGACGATCATGTAGAAGCTGGTGGTCTTGCCCGCGCCGTTGGGGCCGAGCAGGCCGACCACCTCGCCGCTACGCACTTCCAGGGCCACGTCTTTCACCACCCAGCGCGATTTGTAGCGCTTTTTCAGGCCTTGTACGATTAGTTCGCTCATTGGTTTTTCAGGGGCTATCCGTTGTTCGATGGGTGCGCTAGTAGTCATTCACGTTGAAACGGCGGTTATTGGATCGGAACCTGCCATGCAGGCGAGCAGTGTCTCCGGCGGGAACATCGCGACAAATTGCCACACCGTATCGCGGGCGCGGCCCGCTCCTACGACCCTTCGTTTCATGTTGGCTGACTGCTAGCGCTTCACCCATCACATTTCCGCTTGCCGCCATCCCGTCAAGGGTTGGCGATACCGACCGCCGGTTTCAACTCGACGTCGGCGCCTGGCGCCGGCGTTGCCTCGGCCTTCTTCTTCGGCTGGATCACCGCGCGCACCCGGCCCTTGGGATTATTGGCGGTGACTGCTTCCTTGCCGCCGATCACCCTGAAGAACTCGGTCTTGCCGTCGTAGGAAATGTAGTTGCCGCGCACCTCGTCCTGGTTGCGTTTCATGCGCGCCTGGGTAAACAACTCCACCACGTCCTTGCTTTCCTCGTATTCGATGCGCTGACCGTAGCCTTCCACGTATTCCTCCACCCCTTCGCGCTTCTGGCGGAAAGTGGCGGGATTGCCGGTGGCGCTGCCGTGGTGGCTGCCGTCCTTGTTTTCGGTGACCACCAGCTTGTCGGCGTGGATGGTCAGGGTTCCCTGGGTGAGAATGACGTTGCCCTGGTAGACGCTGACCTTTTTCAGGTCGTCGACGGTCATGGTGTCGGCTTCGAGATTCACCGGTTTGTCGCGGTCCGCCAGTTCGGCACGCGCCGCCGTCGCCAGCAGGCAGCAGCAGGCCAGGGCCGCAACGGCCAGGCGGTTACTTGGTTTTGACATGTTGTCCCTTCACGCGCGAGAGAAACTTGATTATACGGGTCTTGCTGTTGAATTCCATGCCGACCGCCGCGATCCGGGTACCGGCGTTGCGCACCGTCACCTCGCGGTTGGTTTCGGCAAAGTCCTGGTCGGGGATGACGTGCAGCCACGGCGTGGCCATGGTCAGTTCGCTTTGGCCGCGCCCGGCTTCCCGCACCACTTTCACGTCGCCGCTGAACCAGGCGTGTTCGCCGTCCTTGGAAACCTGGCCGATTTGCGAGTCGATGTGCATGGGCGGCAGATCCTTGGCGTAGCGGGTGAGATGGGGGCGCACCAGGTGGGTCGAGTCGTCGTCGGGGAAATGGGTCATCTTGCCGCCGACCAGCACGTACTGGGGAGTCCCGTCCGGCCCCATGCGGGTGGCGGTGAAGTTTTCCACCCAGTAATCGGGGTCGTGGCGCTGGCTGCCGTCCTTTTGCGCACCGGGCGGCTGCACCATGCGATCCAGCCAGAAAGTCAGCAGAGCCAGCAGGAACACCAGTCCCACCGGGAACCATACCGAGAGACGGTCTTTCATGAGGCGTTCCGCGCGAGCGGAGAGTCGGCCACCACCATGCCTATTTCAGGTACTGCGCCAGTTGCGCATCCAGCGTGCCCTGCGCCTGCATGATGAGTTCGCAGACTTCGCGCACCGCGCCGCGTCCGCCGCCGGCCTGGGTGACGTAATGGGCGTGCTGCCTGACCAACTGCGGCGCGGCCGGCACGCTGAGCGCCAGGCCGCAACGGATCATCGGCGGCAGGTCGATCACGTCGTCGCCCATGAAGGCGCTTTCGTGAAGCGCCAGGCCCAGTTTGTGGGTGATGTCGAGCCAGGCTTCCAGCTTGTCTTCCACGCCCTGGTAAACATGGGGAATCCCCAGATTGGCGGCGCGCTTGATGACCAGTTGCGAAGTCCGGCCGGTGATGATCGCCAGTTCCACGCCGCTCTTGCGCAGCATTTTCAGGCCGTGCCCGTCGAGGGAATTGAAAGCCTTGTATTCCCGTCCCTCGTCGTCGAGAAACAGGCTGCCGTCGGTCATCACGCCGTCCACGTCGAACGCCACCAGCCGGATGCGCGCGGCACGCGCCTTGAGATCGTCGTCCATCACACCACTCCCGCTTTCAGCAGGTCGTGCATGTTGAGCGCGCCGACCGGCTTGTGGTCGCCATCCACCACCAGCAACCCGTTGATCTTGAATTGTTCCATCATCTGCACCGCTTCCGCCGCCAGGCGTTCCGCCGGGATGGTACGGGGATTGTGCGACATCGCCTCGCTCACCTTGAGGGCACGGATGTCGCCGCTTTTATCCAGGGTGCGGCGCAGGTCGCCGTCGGTGTAGATGCCGCACAGCACACCCTGGGCATCGACCACCGCCGTCATCCCCAACCCCTTGCGGGTCATTTCGAGAAGCGCTTCGCTGAGCAGGGCAGTTTCGCTCACGCACGGCAGCGTTTCCCCGCCATGCATCAGGTCGGAGACGTGCACCAGCAGGCGCCGCCCCAGCGCCCCGCCGGGATGGGAGAGAGCGAAATCCTCCGCGCCGAAACCGCGCGCGTCGAGTAGCGCCACCGCCAAGGCGTCGCCCAGCGCCAAGGCCGCGGTGGTGCTGGCGGTGGGAGCCAACCCCAGCGGACAGGCTTCCTGCGCCACGCTGGCGTCGAGGTGCACATCGGCTTCGCGGGCCATTGACGACTTGGGATTGCCGGTCATGGTAATGAGCTTGGCGCCCTTGCGCTTGACGATGGGCAGGATGGTCAGGAGTTCCGGGCTTTCCCCGGAATTGGAGAGGGCGATCAGCACGTCGTCTGCGGCGATCATGCCGAGGTCGCCGTGGCTGGCCTCGCCGGGATGCACGAAAAACGCCGGGGTGCCGGTGGAAGCCAGGGTCGCGGCGATCTTGCGGGCGATATGGCCGGATTTTCCCATCCCGCTCACCACCACTCGCCCCGTGGAATCCAGGACCAATTGCACCGCTGCGGCGAAACTGTCGTCGAGCCGCTCTTTCATGGCGTCGATGGCGCGCGCCTCGATGTCCAGAACCTGCCGGGCCAACTCCAGCACTGGCTGCGTTGTTGGGGGATTTTTGCCGATATTCATGGGCCGCAAGTATACTAGAACCCGTCATTAAACGGTTCAGTCATGCACTCCACCCTCGAACTCGTCCTCATCCTGCTCACCGCCACCGTGCTGCTGGTGGCGCTGTTTCGCGGTCTGCGCCTGCCGGCGCTGCTCGCCTACCTGCTGGTCGGGATACTCACCGGGCCGCACACCCTGGGATGGGTGCCGGAAAGCGGCGAAGCCTCGTATCTGGCCGAATTCGGCGTGGTGTTCCTGATGTTCAGCATCGGCCTGGAATTCAGCCTGCAACAGCTCAAGACCATGCGCCACAAGGTATTCGGCCTGGGCGGCGCGCAGGTCGGCGTCACCCTCGCCCTGGTGCTGGCGGTGGCGATGGCGCTGGGACTGTCCTGGCAAGCCGGGGTGGCGCTGGGCGGGATCATCGCCATGTCGTCCACCGCCATCGTCAGCCGCCTGCTCGCCGAGCGCGTCGAACTGCATTCGGCGCACGGGCGGCAAATCATCGGCGTGCTGCTGTTCCAGGATCTCGCGGTGGTCCCGCTGCTGATCCTCATCCCGGCCTTCGCCGCCCACCAGGAAAACCTCGGCATGGAACTAGCCCTGGCGCTCGGCAAGGCGCTGGCGGTGTTGTGGGTGCTCCTGTATCTCGGGCAAAAGCTGGTGCGCCCGTGGTTTCATCAAGTCGCCCGCCACAAGTCCTCCGAGCTGTTCATGCTCAACGTGCTGTTCGTCACCCTGGGGCTGGCCTACCTCACCGAAAAAGCCGGCTTGTCGCTGGCGCTGGGGGCTTTCCTGGCCGGCATCCTGATTTCCGAGACCAAGTACCGCTACCAGGTGGAGGCCGACATCAAGCCCTTCCGCGACATGCTGCTGGGGCTGTTTTTCATCACCATCGGGATGCTCCTCGACCTCCACGCGGTATTCGCCAACCTCTTCTGGATTCTTCTCCTGCTGGTCGTCCTGGTCGCCGGCAAGGCCTTCCTGATTACCCTCATCAGCCGCGTCTCGGGGAGCAACCCCGGGGTCGCCATTCGCACCGGACTGGCGCTCTCGCAGGCCGGTGAATTCGGTTTCGTGCTGCTCGAACAGGCCGGCAGCCTGCACCTGCTAGGCGGCCACATCCTGCAAATCACCCTCTCGGCGATGCTCCTCTCGATGCTGGTTGCGCCCTTCCTCATCCAGCACAGCGAACGCATCGTCCAATTGCTGTACCGCGGCGAATGGAACGACCAGGCTCTCAACCTGCACCGCGTGATGGTCAAAAGCTCGGCGGTATCGGGACACGCCATCGTCTGCGGCTACGGGCGCACCGGGCAGAATCTGGCGCGCTTCCTGGAAGACGACAACGTCCCCTTCATCGCCCTCGACTTCGACCCGGCCCGCGTCCACGCCGCCGGCACGGCGGGTGAAAACGTGGTGTACGGCGACGCCGGGCGCCGCGAAATCCTCATGGCCGCCGGCCTGCGCCGCGCCAAGGCGGTGGTCATCACCTTCACCGATACCAAGGCCTCCCTGAAAATCCTCAACCTGGTGCGGGATCTCAATCCCACCCTGCCGGTGATCGTGCGCACCACCGACGTCACCGAAATGGAAAAAATCCAAAAAGCCGGCGCCACCGAAGTCGTCCCCGAACAACTGGAAGGCAGCCTGATGCTCGCCTCCAGCACCCTGATGACGCTCGGCGTCCCACTGGCGCGGGTGGTCAAGCGCATCCGCCACGCCCGCGAAAGCCATTACAGCCAATTGCGCGGCTACTTCTTCGGGACCAGCGACGACACCGGCGAAGAGGCCGAACAAAACCTGCCGCGCATGGTTTCCGTGGAAATCGGCCCGGACGACAAAGGGGTCGGCAAAACCCTCGCCGAACTCAAGCTCGAAGACTTCGGCGTGCGCGTCACCGCCGTGCGCCGCCACGACATCCGCGGCTTCGACCCCGCCCCGGAAACCCGCCTCGAAGCCAGCGACGTGCTGGTGCTGCTCGGCCCGCCCGACGGCCTGGAAGCCGCCAGCGTCAGACTCCTCAAGAAAAAGAGCGCGCTCGGCTTGGCGAAATAGGCTTGCGGAGGGCCGACACACCCGCTCGTCATTGGCGAATTTCGCATGAAAAGACCGAAATCGGCGGCACGGCCCCCCTCTTCAACAAATATTTTCCCCACCTCTAAAAATAAGCCCCCGCCCAGCGTGGCATTCCAGGTTAGTGATTGCCACCCTGTTATTTATTACAGGTTCCACGCCGGACAATAAGCGGTAGCATCCCCCCCCATAAAAACGTTGCGGCGAAACCCGCCGAAAGCGTCCATCTCCAGGGGAGAGACCATGTATCGAAAAATCGCCCGCTACGGCTGGCTACCCGACGTGCCCGACCAGCGCGACCACCTCTACGCCCCGCCGGCGGCGATTGCCGCCGCCCTGCCCGCCCAGATCAACCTGCGCAGTCACTGCCATCCGGTACTCGACCAGGGCCAACTGGGCAGTTGCACCGCCCACGCCCTCGCCCACGCCATCTATTTCGACCAGATGAAGCGCGGCGAGGACGCCCCCACCCTGCCCTCGCGGCTATTCATCTACTACAATCAGCGAGTCATCGCCGGCACCCACAACCAGGATGCCGGCGCCATGCTCCGCGACGGCATCAAGAGCATCGCCCGCCAAGGCTACTGCAGCGAAGACCGCTGGCCCTACGACCTCGCCAAGGTCACCAAGAAGCCGCCCGGCGCCGCCTACCACGACGCAAAAAAACAAGCGGGACTCGCCTACCGGCGCGTGCCCCGCACCCTCGGCCATCTCAAGGGCTGCCTCGCCGAAGGCTACCCCATCATCGTCGGCTTCACCGCCTACGAAAGCTTCGAATCCCCGCGCGTCACCCGAAATGGCGTGATTCCCCTGCCCGCCCCCGTCGAATCGCCGATCGGCGGCCACACCACCCTCGCCGTCGGCTACGACGACGCCCGGCAAAGCTTCACCATCATGAATTCCTGGGGCAAACGATGGGGCGAGCGGGGGTTTGGCTACATGCCTTATGGCTATTTGCTGGATGCCGGACTGGCGGGGGATTTTTGGGTGGTAGGGAGCGTCACAAAAGTCGTGACCGGGTATTAAATATATTTATTTAGGGTAAAAATGGAACTTGATCTAATAAAAATATTAGGAAATATTCTTGATCTTCGAGACAAATCATTAACACCTGATATATCAATGCAGGTCATTTCATATCTTGCATATGGCATTGTCGGGTTATGGGTGAGTCTAGAATTTATAAAAAAAATACTGGAATCGTTGGCATCAAGTGTTGGGAACCTCAATAAACTGGGGTTATTTCTTGTTAGTGGTCAAGATTTAAAATTGGCAGTTCGTAGGAGACAGCAATTTTGTGGCGTACTACGTAGTGATTTGGATGCAATTGCAAAAGCGGAGAACTGGAATGACCAGTGGTTCACTGATCTCGAAGCAGAAGTTGAAGCCGAAGGGGGATATTACAGCAATGTATTGTCACGTCTATTTAAACGCCGTTCACATGGCATCCGTCGTGTCCCCTCTCTAATTCAAGCAATCCATTCGAGCACAGAGCGGTGCATGTTGTTAGTTGGAGATCCCGGGTGTGGAAAAAGTGTCGCTTTACGCCATTTGGGGCGAACGCTAGCGGACGATGGAAGCAAGTCAAAATCAGCAAATGCCAAGGTGCCTCTGTACATTAATTTGAAAGAGTTACCAGTTTGCGATCCGGACGAACTTACTCCTGATTACATTGAGAAATTTACTATAGAGCACATACGGCGAGGGGACTCCGATACTGCCGCTTATGTACGTGAGCACTGGCAAGACCATAAGGAGAAGGGAATATGGTTTTTCCTTTTTGACTCGTTTGATGAAATTCCTGCAATTTTGCACGCCCCAAATGGGAGCGAGACGATTGAGCAATATAGCCATGCTCTAAGAAAATTTATGGACGGAATGGGAACTTGCCGAGGCGTGCTCGCTTCACGCGAGTACAAAGGCCCAGAAGCCCTACCGTGGCAAAAACTGCGAATATTGCAACTAAATCAGCAACGCCAAGATGAATTGATAGATAACACTTATCTAAATAATCAAAACAAGAGGCTTGTTCGACAACATCTGGCTACTGTGGGCGGTGGCATATTTGGCAATCCGCTTTTTATGTCACTACTTTGTCGCTATATCGGTGATACTCAGGAATGTCCATCCAATGATTATGACCTTTTACTTCGACATATTGAACGTCTCGCACATCGCGACCCAGGTTACATCCAGAAGCAATACGGGCTTACCGAAATGCAACTACTGGAGGGGGCGACCCAACTAGCAGTTCTTTTTGCGGAAGAATCCGAACTAAGCCTGGCCCCTAAACATAACGACATAGCTCATGCCATTGGCGTTCGCCAGATGCCGCTTTCCGTTGACCTGGAACGTCTATTGTCTGCACTAATCGACGTTAAGATTGGCCGAGCCGATGTAAAGGAGGCCCGCCCTGGTGATCGTCGTTTCACATTCTCACATAGGCGCTATCAGGAAACTTTATTTGTGCAGTACTTGGCTCAGCACCCCCAACACATCCCAACTGAAAACTTATTACTTGATAGCCGGTGGCGAGAATTTACGGTTACATTGATCCAGTCTCAGCCAGCAGAAGTTGTTGAGCGCTTTGCGGATGCTGCGGTTCGTCAATTAGCCACTCTTCCACAAAATTCCTTAAAAATCCCAAGTGAGCTAGATGAGGAAGTCCATTATTTCGATTGGAGCAAAGGACATTTGCTTCATCTTCTTCAGCTTCTAAACGAGGGGTTTTCCAAAAGACTAGAGTTAGTTCCCGACAAATTACGTGGGGCGATTTCCCTTCAGTTATTGCCAAAATGGG
>JAGXQV010000196.1 GCA_018336195.1 Sulfuricella sp.
GACCAGATTGACAGCGCACCGGAAGAAAAGGCCCGCGGTATTACCATCAACACCGCCCACGTCGAATACGAAACCGAGAAGCGCCACTACGCGCACGTTGACTGCCCGGGGCACGCCGACTACGTCAAGAACATGATCACCGGTGCCGCCCAGATGGACGGTGCAGTCCTGGTGGTGTCTGCGGCTGACGGCCCGATGCCGCAAACTCGCGAGCACATCCTGCTGGCGCGTCAGGTTGGTGTCCCATATATCATCGTCTACATGAACAAAGCCGACATGGTTGATGATCCCGAATTGCTCGAACTGGTCGAAATGGAAGTGCGCGAATTGCTTTCCAAGTACGACTTCCCGGGCGACGACACCCCGATCATCATCGGCTCCGCCCTGAAGGCGCTGGAAGGTGACCAAAGCGACATCGGCGAACCGTCGATTTTCAAGCTGGCCGATGCGCTGGACAGCTACATCCCCGAGCCGGAGCGCGCCATCGACGGCACGTTCCTGATGCCCGTCGAAGACGTCTTCTCGATTTCTGGTCGCGGCACCGTCGTGACGGGTCGTATCGAACGCGGCATCGTCAAGGTTGGTGAAGAAGTTGAGATCGTCGGTATCAAGCCCACCATCAAGACCACCTGCACCGGCGTCGAAATGTTCCGCAAGCTGCTCGACCAAGGTCAGGCAGGCGACAACGTTGGCGTGTTGCTGCGCGGCACCAAGCGTGAAGAAGTGGAGCGCGGTCAAGTGTTGGCCAAGCCGGGTTCGATCACCCCGCACACCAAGTTCAACGCCGAGATTTACGTGTTGAGCAAGGACGAGGGCGGTCGTCACACCCCGTTCTTCCAGGGCTATCGTCCCCAGTTCTACTTCCGCACCACCGACGTAACCGGCGCAATCGAATTGCCTGCTGGCACCGAAATGGTGATGCCTGGTGACAACATCTCCATCGCGGTAGCGCTGATTCAGCCGATCGCCATGGAAGAAGGTCTGCGCTTCGCCATTCGCGAAGGCGGCCGTACCGTTGGTGCCGGCGTGGTTGCAAAGGTCATCGAGTAATTTTTATTAATCGCGGCGAACAATTTGTTCGCCGCTTCGTTCTTTGGAAAAAATCATGCAAAGCCAAAAAATTCGTATTCGCCTGAAATCTTTCGACTATCGTCTGATTGACCAATCCGCACTTGAGATCGTTGAAACCGCCAAGCGTCATGGTTCCATCGTCAAGGGGCCCGTTCCTCTGCCCACTCGTATCGAGCGCTTCGATATCCTGCGCTCCCCGCATGTCAACAAGACCTCCCGTGATCAATTGGAAATCCGTACCCATCAGCGCTTGATGGATATCATCGACCCCACCGAAAAGACCGTGGACGCACTGATGAAATTGGATTTGCCTGCTGGCGTGGATGTTGAAATCAAGCTGTAGTAAATAATGCGGCTTATAATTGCCGTGGTTCGGGAAAGTGTGTACAATCCACGGTTTTTCCGGATCGCGGGAAATTTTTTGAAGTAAAATTGCCGGTCAATCGTAACCGGCTTTGTTTATAAGGAAAATTGTGATGAGTATAGGACTTGTCGGTCGCAAGGTCGGCATGACCCGCATTTTTACTGATGACGGAAGTTCCGTCCCGGTAACGGTGGTGGACGTGTCGGATAACCGTGTGACCCAAATCAGAACGCTTGAGCTGGACGGCTATTCCGCTGTTCAGGTCGCTTTTGGCGAGCGTCGCAAGACTCGCGTCACCAAGGCGCAGGCCGGGCATTATGCCAAGGCGGGTGTTGAGGCTGGTGCGGTGTTGAAGGAATTTCCTCTCTCGGATGCTGATGCCGGCAAGGTAAGTCTTGGCGGCAAGGTCGGTATCGACATTTTTCAGGTTGGGCAGATTGTTGATGTTACCGGAACCTCTCAAGGTAAGGGGTTTAGTGGTGCGATAAAGCGCCACAACTTCCGGTCCAATCGCGCCAGTCATGGCAACTCCGTTTCCCATAACAGCGCTGGTTCAATTGGTCAGGCTCAGGATCCGGGGCGCGTGTTCCCCGGTAAGAAAATGGCAGGTCATTATGGTGCTGTGCAGCGCACGGTGCAAAACCTCGAAATCGTGCGTATCGATGCCGAGCGTCAATTGCTCCTCATCAAGGGGGCGGTGCCCGGTTCCAAGGGCGGTCATCTCATCGTGCGCCCCGGCGTGAAGGCAGGTGCATAATGGAATTGAAATTGATTAATGGTCAAGGCCAGTCCGCTTCCAGCGTGACGGTTTCTGATGCGTTGTTTGGTCGCGAGTACAGCGAAGCGTTGGTTCATCAGTTGGTGACCGCCTATATGGCAAACGCTCGTAGCGGTAATCGTGCTCAGCTGACCCGTGCTGAAGTGAGTCATACTACTCATAAGCCCTGGCGTCAAAAGGGTACAGGGCGTGCGCGTTCCGGTATGTCCTCTAGCCCGGTGTGGCGTGGTGGTGGTCGTGCCTTCCCGAATAGCCCTGAGGAGAACTTCTCCCAAAAAGTGAACAAGAAAATGTATCGTGCCGGGATGAGTGCCATTCTTTCCGAGTTGGCGCGTCAAGGTCGTTTGTCGGTGGTGGATGGGTTTGCTGTTGAGTCTCCCAAGACCAAAGTTCTCGCTCAGAAGATCAAGAATCTCGGGCTGAATAAGAATGTTCTCATCATTACCGATGAGTTGGATGAGAATCTTTACCTGTCCTCGCGCAACCTGCCCAACGTGTTGGTGTTGGAAGTCATGCAAGCCGACCCGGTTAGCTTGGTGCGTTTTTCCAATGTGCTGCTGACCAAGAATGCGGTCAAGCAATTCGAGGAGATGTACGCATGAACGTGCCTAAATTTAGAGACGAGCGTCTGATGCAGGTCATCCTGGCGCCGCAGATTTCTGAAAAGAGTACCTATGTTGCCGACAAGTACGAGCAAGTCGTGTTCAAGGTGACTAGCGATGCTACCAAGCCGGAAATCAAGGCGGCGGTCGAGTTGCTGTTCAAGGTTCAAGTTGATGGTGTGCAAGTTGTCAACGTGAAGGGCAAGGGTAAGCGCTTCGGCAAGATGATGGGCCGTCGCAAGGACTGGAAAAAAGCGTATGTCGCTTTGAAGCCGGGCCAAGAAATTAATTTCGCGGCGGAGTAGGAGAGCAGATATGGCAATCGTAAAAGTTAAACCGACATCCGCTGGGCGTCGCGCCGTTGTCAAAATCGTTACCCCGGGATTGCATAAGGGTAAGCCGGTAGCGTCGTTGCTGGATAGTCAGTCCAAGAATGCAGGCCGTAACAATTCCGGGCGTATTACCATTCGCCATCAGGGTGGTGGTCACAAGCAGCATTATCGTATCGTCGATTTCAAGCGCGATAAGGACGGGATTCCCGCCAAGGTCGAGCGTATCGAATATGATCCGAACCGTACGGCGCACATTGCTCTGCTGCTCTACGCAGACGGCGAGCGTCGTTACATCATCGCTCCTAAGGGTGTGAGCGCTGGTTCTCAGTTGGTGAGCGGTTCTGATTCCCCGATCAAGCCAGGTAATTCGTTGCCGCTGCGTAATATTCCGGTTGGTACGATGGTCCATTGTATCGAGATGAAGCCGGGGAAGGGAGCGCAGATTGCGCGTTCCGCCGGTGCTACCGTGCAATTGCTGGCTCGTGAGGGAAGTTACGCTCAGTTGCGTTTGCGTTCCGGTGAAATGCGCAAGGTTCATGTCGATTGCAAAGCAACGGTCGGTGAAGTTGGTAATTCCGAGCACAATTTGCGCTCGATCGGTAAGGCTGGTGCGATGCGCTGGCGTGGCGTCCGTCCGACGGTTCGCGGCGTGGCAATGAACCCGGTTGATCATCCGCATGGTGGTGGTGAAGGTAAGACGGCCGCAGGTCGCCATCCTTGCAGCCCTTGGGGTACGCCGACTAAGGGTTATCGCACCCGCAATAACAAGCGCACTCAGAATATGATTGTGCGTCGCCGTCCGTCGAATAGGGGTTAATCAATATGGCTCGTTCTATTAAAAAAGGTCCGTTTGTTGACGCTCACCTGCTGAAAAAGGTCGAGACTGCGCGTGCTACCAGTGACAAACGTCCGATCAAAACTTGGTCGCGTCGTTCCACTGTTCTGCCCGACTTCGTTGGGCTGACCATCGCCGTCCACAACGGTAAGCAACATATTCCCGTCTTCGTGTCCGAGAACATGGTAGGCCACAAGCTGGGTGAGTTTTCCTTGACGCGCACCTTCAAAGGGCATGCGGCGGACAAGAAAGCGAAGAAATAGGAGAATATGATGAGAGTATCAGCAGTGCTGCGCGGTGTGCGGCTTTCGGCACAGAAGGGGCGTCTGGTGGCAGATCAGATTCGTGGTTTGCCGGTTGAGCGTGCTTTGAATGTTCTGGCTTTCAGCCCCAAAAAGGGTGCGGTGATCATCAAGAAGGTGCTTGAATCCGCGATTGCCAATGCCGAACATAACGAAGGTGCGGATATCGACGAGCTGAAAGTGGCGACGATTTGTGTGGACGAAGGTTCGACATTGAAACGTTTTCGCGCTCGTGCTAAGGGGCGTGGCGCCCGTATCCTGAAACCTACCTGCCATATTACTTTGGCCGTTGGCGACTAACCGAGGAACAGCAATGGGACAGAAAATACATCCAATCGGCTTCCGTCTGAGTGTGCTCAAGAACTGGACTTCGAAGTGGTACGCAACAGGTAAGAACTACGTCAATAACCTGAACGACGACATCAAGGTGCGCGATTTCCTTAAGAAGAAATTGTCGCACGCATCGGTCGGTCGCATCATTATCGAGCGCCCTGCAAAAAACGCACGCATTTCGATTTTTAGCGCTCGCCCCGGTGTGGTCATCGGCAAGAAGGGCGAGGACATCGAGTCCTTGAAAGGGCAGTTGCAAAAGATGATGGGGGTGCCCGTGCATCTCAACATCGAAGAAATTCGCAAGCCTGAAATCGATGCTCAGTTGATCGCGGAAAGCATTGCCTCGCAGCTGGAAAAGCGGATTATGTTCCGTCGAGCCATGAAACGCTCCATGCAAAATGCCATGCGTCTTGGTGCGCAAGGTATCAAGATCGAGAGTTCAGGTCGTTTGAACGGCATTGAAATCGCTCGTACCGAATGGTATCGCGAGGGTCGAGTGCCGCTGCATACGCTGCGTGCCGATATCGACTATGGGTTCGCCGAAGCAAAAACGACCTATGGCATTATCGGAATCAAGGTTTGGGTGTTCAAGGGCGAGATTCTTGGCAAAGGTGAGCAGCCCGTAGCCGTGCCCGCCGAGCCGGAAAAGAAAGCGAGAAAGTCAGGAGCTAAACATGCTGCAACCAGCTAGAAGAAAATACCGCAAGGAGCAAAAGGGCCGTAACACCGGACTCGCCACACGTGGTGCAAAGGTTAGTTTCGGTGAGTTTGGTCTGAAGGCAATTGGGCGTGGCCGTTTGACGGCGCGTCAAATTGAGGCGGCACGTCGCGCTATGACGCGTCACATTAAGCGTGGTGGTCGGGTGTGGATTCGTGTATTCCCGGATAAGCCGATTTCCAAGAAGCCTGCTGAAGTTCGTATGGGTAACGGTAAAGGTTCTCCGGAATACTACGTCGCCGAAATTCAGCCGGGCAAGGTGTTGTATGAGATGGATGGCGTGGGTGAAGAGCTGGCGCGTGAGGCATTCCGCCTCGCAGCCGCGAAACTGCCGATTCCGACCACGTTCGTAACCAGACAAATAGGTGGCTAACCATGAAGGCTAGCGAATTGAGGGCTAAGTCCTCTGAAGAGTTGAGCAAAGAATTGCTCGAATTGTTGAAAGCGCAATTTGGTCTGCGGATGCAGGTTGCTACCCAGCAAAGCACAAAAGTTGACCAACTACGCAAAGTGCGTCGCAGCATAGCTCGCGTGCGCACATTGATGGGCGAAAAAGCGAGGCAGGCATCATGAGTGAAGGAAAAGTGGTTCGCACACTCACGGGTCGCGTGGTTAGCGACAAAATGGACAAGACCGTTACGGTTTTGGTTGAGCGTAAAACGAAGCATCCTCTGCTGGGGAAGGTCGTCAGCCGCTCCCGTAAATACCATGCCCATGATGAGAACAATGAGTTTCATGACGGCGACTTGGTGTTGATTGAAGAGTGTCGTCCCCTGGCCAAGACCAAGTCTTGGAAGGTGACGAAGTTGGTTGAGAAAAGTCGCACTGTTTAAGTGTTGACAGAGTGGGGTAATATCCGCTAATATTTCGCCTTTTGGGCGATGGCGTCTTGGAGTACTTCAAGACGCACCCAAAACTGACCGTCGCTACTCCGTGGTGGAGTGAAATCAGACGGATTAAGTTGGAGAGAAAAATGATTCAAATGCAATCCATGCTGGATGTTGCTGACAATACCGGTGCACGTACTGTTATGTGCATCAAGGTGTTGGGTGGTTCCAAGCGTCGTTATGCCGGTATCGGTGATGTGGTTAAAGTCACGATCAAAGATGCCGCGCCTCGTGGTCGCGTCAAAAAGGGTGATATCTATAATGCGGTGATCGTACGTACCGCAAAGGGTGTTCGCCGTTCGGACGGTTCGCTGGTTAAGTTTGACAGCAATGCCGCAGTTCTCCTGAATAACAAGTTGGAACCTATCGGAACCCGTATCTTTGGCCCGGTTACTCGTGAGTTGCGTACCGAGCGCTTCATGAAGATCGTTTCGCTGGCACCTGAAGTGCTGTAAGGAGTTGGTGATGAACAAAATTCGTAAAGGCGACGATGTCGTCGTGATTAGCGGCAAGGATAAAGGGCGGCGCGGTGCGGTGCTCCATGTTGTGGACGATGGGCATCTGCTGGTGGAAGGTGTCAACAAGGTAAAGAAGCATCAGAAACCTAATCCTGTTAAAGGTGTGGGTGGTGGCATTGTCGAGAAAGAAATGCCGATTGATATTTCAAATGTTGCTTTGTTTAATCCTGCCACTCAAAAGGCGGATCGGGTCGGTATCAAGGTGTTGGAGGATGGCCGTAAGGTGCGTTTCTTCAAATCCAACGGCGAAGTGTTGGACGCGTAAGGGGTGAACATGGCACGTTTGCAGCAGTATTACAAGGATTCCGTGGTTAAGCAGCTCGCCGAGCAGTTTGGCTATAAGTCGGCGATGGAAGTGCCTCGCATCAGCAAGATCACGCTCAATATGGGTGTGGGTGAGGCGGTTGCGGACAAGAAGGTTATGGACCATGCCGTTGGTGACATGCAGAAGATTGCCGGTCAAAAGGTGGTGGTGACCAAATCCAAGAAGTCCATTGCGGGTTTTAAGATTCGTGACGACTATCCCGTGGGTTGTATGGTTACGCTTCGCCGCGAAAAGATGTACGAGTTTTTGGATCGGCTGGTGACTATCGCGATTCCTCGTATTCGTGACTTTCGGGGTATTTCCGGGAAATCTTTCGACGGGCGCGGCAATTACAATATGGGTGTGCGCGAACAAATTATCTTTCCGGAAATCGATTACGACAAGATCGATGCGTTGCGTGGTATGAACATTACTATCACGACAACCGCAAAAACCGATGAAGAGGCGCGTGCTTTGTTGTCCGCCTTCAAATTTCCGTTCAAGAACTGAGGTCTGGCATGGCTAAGTTAGCTGTAATTAATCGTGATCAGAAGCGGCGTGCTATGGTCAAGAAATATGCTGCCAAGCGTGAGCAATTGTTGGCAATTATCAACAATGCCAGTCTTGGCGACGAAGAGCGTTATGCTGCGCGGCTAAAGTTTCAACAGCTGCCGCGTAACGCAAGTCCGGTTCGGCTGCGTAACCGTTGCTCGTTGACGGGGCGTCCGCGCGGCGTATACCGTAAATTCGGGTTGGCGCGCACTAAGGTTCGCGAGTATGCGATGCGCGGTGAAATCCCCGGCGTCATCAAGGCCAGCTGGTAACGGGAGACAGAACGATGAGTATGAGTGATCCGATCGCCGATATGCTGACGCGTATCCGCAATGGCCAAAGTGCTGAAAAGCAGAGCGTTGCCATGCCTTCCTCAACACTAAAAGTGGCAATTGCCGAAGTGTTGAAAGATGAGGGCTTTATTGAAGATTTCGGGGTGCGCCAAGAAGAGGGCAAGCCGACGTTGGAGGTTAAACTGAAATATTATGCCGGGCGCCCGGTTATCGAGAAAATTGAGCGTATCAGCCGCCCTGGTTTGCGTATTTATAAGGGTCGTGATGAGTTGCCCAAGGTTATGAATGGACTTGGTGTGGCGATTGTTTCGACTTCCAAGGGGGTTATGACCGACCGTAAGGCGCGCACTACCGGAGTTGGTGGTGAAGTGCTGTGCGTAGTGGCGTAAGGTGAGGTAAAGCATGTCTAGAATTGCTAAAAACCCGGTTGCGATTCCTGCCGGCGTCGAGGTTACGTTGGGGGATTCCGTGATTACCGTCAAAGGTCCTTTAGGTTCTTTGACCCAGGCGCAGAGTCGGGATGTCAGTGTTGTCAAAGATGGCAATCAGTTGCAGTGCAAGGCGGCCAACGAATCGCAGCAAGCTGGGGCGATGTCGGGAACTATGCGTGCATTGCTTGCCAATATGGTCCAGGGCGTTTCGCAGGGGTTTGAAAAGAAGTTGCTGTTGGTTGGCGTGGGTTATCGTGCCCAAGCAAAGGGCGACTCGGTTGACCTTAGTTTGGGGTTTTCCCATCCGGTCGTTCACAAGATGCCCGTTGGAGTGAAGGTCGAGACGCCTACGCAGACTGAAATTCTGATTAAAGGTGTCGATAAGCAGCAAGTCGGCCAGGTGGCTGCTGAAGTTCGCGCATATCGTAGCCCGGAGCCTTATAAAGGCAAGGGTGTGCGTTACTCGGACGAAGTGGTGATTCTGAAAGAAACCAAGAAGAAGTAAGGATTAGATATGGATAAGAAGTCAGCGCGTCTGCGCCGTGCACGCAAAACCCGTGCCAAAATCGCGGAGCTGAAAGTGGTGCGTTTGTGTATCAATCGTACAAATTCCCACATTTATGCCCAGATCATCGACGCCAGCGGTGGAAAAGTGTTGGCGAGCGCTTCTACGGTTGAGGTCGAAGTGCATAAGGAATTGGCAAATGGCGGTAATGTGGCGGCTGCTGCAATTATCGGTAAGAGAATTGCTGAGAAGGCCAAGAGTGTTGGGATTGAAACGGTTGCGTTTGACCGTTCCGGCTTTCAGTATCACGGTCGCGTCAAGGCTTTGGCGGACGCAGCCCGTGAAAACGGCCTGAAATTCTAAGCGGGGTTGATGATGGCAAAGTTTGAAAAAGAGGAAATCGGCGACGGTCTGCGCGAGAAGATGATCGGCGTGAACCGCGTCACCAAAGTGGTTAAAGGTGGCCGTATCATGGCGTTCGCCGCGTTGACGGTGGTTGGCGATGGAAACGGAAGCGTTGGAATGGGCAAAGGTAAAGCCCGTGAAGTGCCGGTGGCAGTTCAGAAGGCAATGGAATCCGCGCGCCGCAACTTGGTCAAGGTCAATCTCAAAAAGGGTACACTGCACCACGCGGTTATCGGTCAACACGGTGCCGCAAAGGTTTATATGCAGCCCGCTTCCGAAGGTACCGGAATTATTGCTGGCGGTCCGATGCGCGCTGTCTTTGAGGTTTTGGGCGTGCACGACGTCTTGGCTAAATGTATCGGCTCGACGAATCCTTACAATATTGTGCGTGCGACGTTGAACGGGCTGCGCGCCTTGAATTCTCCTGCCGAAATTGCCGCAAAGCGTGGCAAGAGCGTCGAAGAAATCCTGGGGTAAGAAATGGCTAAAGCAAAGAAATCCACGACTGTAAAAGTGACCTTGGTAAAGAGTCTGATTGGCACGATCCAGTCGCATCGTGCGTGCGTTCGCGGCCTTGGCCTGCGTCGTATCGGTTCTACTGTTGAAGTTGAAGATACTCCCTCCGTGCGTGGGATGATCAATCGAGTTAACTATCTCGTGAAATGTGAGGGTTGAGATGGAACTGAATACGCTAAAACCTGGTGCTGGCAGCAAGCGTTCTCCTAAGCGCGTTGGTCGTGGTATCGGCTGCGGAAATGGTAAGACGGCCGGTCGTGGTCATAAGGGGCAGAAATCTCGCGCCGGTGGCTTTCACAAGGTTGGCTTTGAAGGCGGTCAAATGCCCTTGCAGCGTCGCCTTCCCAAGCGCGGTTTTGTGTCGCTTGCCAAGGTAAACGGTGAGAGTGCAGAAGTTAGGCTGGCGGACCTTAATAATTTGCCTGTCGACACCATCGACTTGTTGACGCTCAAGCAGGCCGGTGTTGTTCCTGCTTCAACGCTAACGGCGAAGGTTATTCTCGCTGGCGAATTGAAACGTGTCGTAACGTTGCAAGGTATTGGTGCCACCAAGGGTGCTCGTGCTGCTATCGAGGCAGCTGGCGGCAAGATCGTGGTTCAGGAGTAATCTTGGCTACTGCTAACGCAATGCTGGGAACAGCAGGCAAGTTCGGTGATCTGAAGCGCCGTCTGTTGTTCGTGCTGGGGGCTCTGGTTGTTTATCGGATTGGTGCCCACATCCCCGTTCCAGGAATCGACCCGGTTGCACTTGAATCGCTTTTCAAGTCGCAGCAAGGCGGCATTCTGGGTATGTTCAACATGTTCTCGGGTGGTGCGTTGTCGCGTTTTACGCTGTTTGCCCTGGGGATCATGCCGTACATTTCCTCGTCTATTATTATGCAGCTCCTGACGGTGGTTTCACCCCAGCTAGAGCAGCTTAAGAAGGAAGGGGAGAGCGGGCGCAAGAAGATTACTCAGTATACACGTTACGGCACTGTCGCTCTTGCGCTGTTCCAAGGGCTTGGGATAGCGGTTGCGTTGGAGGCTCAGGCCGGTCTCGTGATTGAGCCAGGGCTTATGTTTCGGTTGACGACGGTTGTTACTCTCGTTACCGGAACAATGTTTCTGATGTGGCTTGGCGAGCAGATTACCGAGCGTGGTATCGGTAACGGGATTTCGCTGATTATTTTTTCGGGTATTGCTGCCGGCCTTCCGCACGCGATAGGTGGAACGCTTGAGTTGACGAGAACCGGAGCTTTCTCCATTCCGTTGGTAATCGCATTGTTTGTTGTCGCAATTGCCGTTACCGGGTTTGTGGTGTTTGTCGAGCGTGGGCAACGCAAGATTTTGGTGAACTACGCCAAACGACAGGTCGGGAATAAGGTTTATGGTGGCCAGAGTTCGCATTTGCCGCTCAAGCTAAATATGGCGGGTGTCATTCCTCCAATTTTTGCGTCAAGCATTATTTTGTTTCCAGCGACGCTGGCCGGTTGGTTCGGCAGCGGTGAGGGAATGACATGGCTGAAAGATATCGGGTCCACGCTTTCCCCTGGGCAGCCCTTGTATGTGTTGCTGTACTCTGCGGCGATCATGTTCTTCTGTTTCTTTTACACGGCGTTGGTATTCAACCCCAAGGAAACAGCTGACAACCTGAAGAAAAGCGGCGCGTTTTTACCCGGTATTCGTCCCGGTGATCAAACTGCAAAGTATATAGACAAAATTATGGCGCGGCTGACGTTGGCAGGGGCGATATATATTACTGCGGTATGTTTGCTGCCGGAGTTTCTGATTGTTAAGTGGAACGTGCCGTTTTACTTCGGTGGAACATCACTGTTGATTATTGTAGTTGTGACCATGGATTTCATGGCACAGATTCAGGCATATTTGATGTCCCACCAGTACGAAAGCCTCCTTAAGAAAGCGAATTTTAAGGGTGGCGGAGTAGGCGGTGGACGTTGACTGTTTAGCGTAGACTAATAGGTTAAGCATGGCGAAAGAAGATACGATTGAAATGCAAGGGGAGATTCTTGAAACGCTCCCCAATGCTACCTTTCGCGTCAAGCTTGAAAATGGTCATGTTGTTCTCGGGCATATTTCCGGAAAAATGCGTATGCATTATATACGCATACTGCCAGGTGATAAGGTGACCGTGGAGCTCACGCCATACGATTTGAGTCGTGCGAGAATTACGTTCCGCGCGAAGTAACTGGATTTACAGGAGAAGATAATGAGAGTTCGTGCTTCGATTAAGAGGTTGTGCCGCCATTGCAAAATGGTGAAGCGCCATGGTGTGTTGAGGGTGATTTGTTCTGACCCTCGTCACAAGCAACGTCAGGGTTGATTACAGCTGATTTAGCTGCTACAATCCGTATCTTTTTTTAACTTGCTGCTTGGAGTGAATGCATGGCCCGCATTGCAGGGGTGAATATCCCGAATCATCAGCATACTGAAATCGCGTTGACCGCGATTTACGGTATTGGCCGTACCCGTGCGCAAAAAATTTGTGCGGCTGCGGGTTTGAATCCCACCACGAAAATCAAGGATCTCAGCGACAGCGATATGGATAGGCTGCGTGAAGAGGTTGGCAAGCTTACTGTTGAAGGTGACTTGCGTCGTGAAATTTCCATGAACATCAAGCGTTTGATGGATCTTGGTAGTTATCGCGGAATGCGTCATCGGCGTGGCTTGCCTGTTCGCGGGCAGCGTACGCGTACTAACGCTCGCACCAGAAAAGGTCCGCGCAAAGCGATTCGTTCTGGCAAATAATTGATTCGGCAACTGCTTCTCATACGCCGATTTTAAGGATTACAGGTAATGGCTAAAGCTAATGTAAGAGTGCGCAAGAAGGTTAAAAAGAATGTTTCGGAAGGTATTGCGCACATTCATGCTTCCTTCAATAACACCATCGTGACGATTACTGATCGTCAGGGTAACGCGCTTTCCTGGGCGACGTCTGGTGGGTCTGGGTTCCGTGGTTCCCGGAAAAGCACCCCGTTTGCTGCTCAGGTCGCTGCTGAAACCGCTGGTAAGGCGGCTCAGGAGTACGGGGTTAAGAACCTGGAAGTGCGCATCAAAGGGCCTGGGCCCGGTAGAGAATCTGCGGTTCGGGCCTTGAATGCGGTTGGCTACAAGATCACCGCGATTTCCGATGTGACGCCAGTTCCTCACAATGGCTGCCGTCCTCCCAAAAAGCGCCGTATTTAACGCGAACGCGTCGAACCAATCCGCAGGAGAGTAATCTTGGCAAGAAATCTTGACCCAAAGTGCCGTCAATGTCGCCGTGAAGGCGAGAAGCTGTTTCTTAAAGGTGAAAAGTGTTTCACCGATAAATGCTCGGTCGAGCGGCGTAGCTATGCCCCTGGTCAGCATGGTCAGAAACAGAATACCCGTCTGTCCGACTATGGCGTTCAGTTGCGTGAAAAGCAGAAAATTCGCCGTATCTACGGGATTTTGGAAGCGCAATTCCGTTCCTATTACAAGGAGGCTGATCGTGCCCGCGGCGTGACTGGTGAAAACCTTTTGCAGCTTCTGGAAAGTCGTTTGGACAACGTCGCGCATCGCATGGGGTTTGGCTCTTCGCGTACTGAAGCTCGTCAGGTGGTTCGTCACAATGGCATTCTGGTTAACGGAAAGCGCGTGAACATCCCGTCTTATCAGGTTAAGCCTGGCGATGTCATTGAGGTTGCCGAGAAGGCCAAGCAGCATTTGCGCGTTAAGGGTGCAGCAGCAGCAGCCGAACAACGTGGATTCCCCGAGTGGGTTGAGGTCGATACCAAGGCTTTGAAAGGTGTTTACAAAGCTAAGCCGCAACGCTCCGAATTGCCCGCAACCATCAATGAAAGCATGGTTGTCGAGTTGTATTCGAAGTAATCCGGCAGCAACCAGATAGAGGAATGTGTAATGCAAAGCAGCGCCACTGAACTTCTCAAGCCGCGTGTCGTCGACGTAGAGGCATTGTCGCCGTTACGCGCACGTGTATCCATGGAGCCGTTCGAGCGTGGTTATGGACATACTTTGGGAAATGCCTTGCGCCGCATCCTGTTGTCGTCCATGCCGGGTTACGCAATCACCCAGGTTAAAATCGACGGCGTCGTCCATGAATATTCCACCATTGAAGGTGTGCAAGAGGATGTGGTTGATATCCTCCTGAATCTAAAGGGTGTTTCTCTTAAGCTTCATAATCGTGAAGAAGCATTGCTCACGCTGAGCAAAAATAGTGAAGGCCAGGTTACTGCTGGTGATATTCAAACCGGACACGATGTTGAAATCGTTAATCCGAATCATGTGATTGCCCACCTGACCAAAGGTGGCAAGCTTAACATGGAGCTTAAGGTCGAAATGGGGCGTGGTTATCAGCCCGCTAGTGTTCGGCGTGTTGGCGAGGACGAGCGTAGCATTGGTTCGATTCTTGTCGACGCCTCGTTCAGCCCGGTTCGCCGCGTTAGTTACTCGGTGGAAAGTGCTCGCGTTGAGCAGCGTACCGATTTGGATAAACTGATCGTCGAGATCGAAACCAATGGCGTGATTGATCCGGAAGAAGCAATTCGTTCCGCCGCGCGCATCTTGGTCGACCAACTTTCGGTGTTTGCCGAACTGAAGGGAACGCCGACCGAAGTTAAGGCGCCCAAGTCGCCGCAGGTCGATCCTTTGCTGTTGCGTCCGGTAGACGATCTGGAACTGACCGTCCGCTCCGCAAACTGCCTGAAGGCCGAGAATATTTATTATATTGGCGACCTGATTCAGCGCACCGAGAACGAGTTGCTCAAGACTCCCAATCTGGGCCGCAAGTCTTTGAATGAGATCAAGGACGTGCTGGCATCTAAGGGCTTGACGTTGGGCATGAAACTGGAAAACTGGCCGCCTGCCGATCTCGGCGTTGAACGTCAGTAACCTAACAAAAATTGTATTTGAAGGGACTTCGAAATGCGTCACCGTTTATCCAACCGCAAACTCAATCGCACCAGCAGCCACCGTTTGGCGATGTTGCGCAACATGGCCAATTCTTTGTTGCGCCATGAAGTCATCAAGACCACGCTGCCCAAGGCCAAAGAGTTGCGTCGCGTTGCTGAGCCGCTGATCACGCTGGGTAAAACCGCTACGTTGGCAAATCGTCGTCTGGCGTTTAACCGACTGCGCGACCGTGATATCGTTGGCAAGCTGTTTGATGAACTCGGTCCGCGTTACGCACAACGTAATGGTGGTTACCTGCGTATTCTCAAGTGTGGTTTCCGTGACGGTGATAACGCCCCAATGGCGATTGTCGAGTTGCTGGATCGCCCTGAAGTTGCTGAAGCCGAGGAAACGGCTGCGTAATAGGCGTTTCTTTGGGGTATATGAAGAAGCCGGGTTCTCCCGGCTTTTTTTTTTCCATAACTTCGTGACTGCGCTACACGGAGAGGATTGCGGCGACCAATTCGGAGACCGCCTTGGCCGTGGCGAAATTGCGATCGCGATAAGGGTTGTATTCGACGATTTCCATCGCCTGGAATTTCGCATTGCGGCGTAGGGTGTGTAGGGCGTCGCTTACTTCGCTGCGGAACAAACCGCCCGGCGCTGGACTGCCCACACCAGGTTCCTCGGCCGGATCCAGTGCGTCAAGATCAAGACTGATCCCGAATCCAGCCGTGTTTCGGGTGATGATTTCCAATGCCTCCCGGAATACTTCGGCAAATCCGCGTTTGCGGATTTCCTCCATCCCGTAAATCCTTACGCCCAGTTTGGCGAGCAGCTTCGCTTCGCTCGCCTCGAAGCTGCGGGTGCCGATCAGGCATACATTGGCGGGCGTCAGTTTGGGACTTGGGAGGGCTATCTCGGTGAGAGCGCGTTCACCGTAGCCGAGCAGGCAGGCGAGCGGCATACCGTGCAGCGCACCGCTGGGCGTAGTGGTGAAAGTATGGCTATCCATGTGGGCATCGATCCACAACAGCCCCAGCGCGCCCTTCTCATGTAGTGCACGGGCCATGCCCGACCACGTGCCGATGGCGCATGAGTGGTCGCCGCCAACCACCAGAGGGAACTCCCCTGCGGCATAAGTGGCAGCCACCCGTTCCGCAAGTTGCGCGCATACGCCGTGGACCGCCTGAAGAGGCGACGCAACAGGCGCAGGGTGGATGACTGCGTCCCAATGGAGAAGAATGTTGTTTTCGTCCAGCCATGACAAAAAGTCCAGGGAGCGCAGCACTTCCGGGCCGTCTTGGCAGGCGGTATCGGGCGCGCCGAGTCCACAGGCGGCACCGATGATAGCGATTTTTTTCATGGTTGTGGTCCGAATCTGGAGGCGCTCATTATTCCAAGGCGGCGTGACCGGAGTATGACCCGAGATGTCACATTGCTGTCACATATTCTGCTTAACATGCGTCATCACCAACGAAGCAACAGGAGATTTCAGCATGAACAAAAGTCTTACCTCCGCACTGGCCGCCGCCGCGCTGGCCATCGGTTACGCAACCACCGCTCTGGCCGGCGAAATCACCGGCGCGGGTGCGACTTTTCCGTATCCCATTTATGCCAAATGGGCCGAAGCCTACAAGGCCAAAACCGGCGTGGGCATGAACTACCAGTCTATCGGTTCCGGCGGCGGCATCAAGCAGATCAAAGCCAAGACTGTTGATTTCGGCGCATCCGACAAACCGCTCAAGTTGGAAGACCTGGAGAAGGATGGCCTGATGCAGTTCCCCGCCATCATGGGCGGCGTGGTGCCGGTCATCAATGTCGAGGGTATTGCCAGCAACCAGTTGAAGCTCACCGGCCCGGTGTTGGCGGATATTTTCCTCGGCAAGATCAAGAAATGGAACGATCCCGCCATCGTCGCGCAGAACAAGGGCGTCAACCTGCCCGGTTCCGATATTACCGTGGTGCATCGTTCCGATGGCTCCGGCACCACTTTTGTGTTTACCAACTACCTTGCCAAGGTTAGCGCAGAATGGAAAGACAAGGTCGGTAACGAAGCCTCGGTTGCATGGCCGGTTGGTACTGGTGGGAAAGGTAACGAAGGCGTGGCGAACTTCGTCAAGCAGATCAAGGGTTCCATTGGCTACGTCGAATCTGCCTATGCCAAACAGAACAAGATGACCATGACCATGTTGCAAAACAAGGAAGGCCAATACGTCATCGCCAACGACGACGAATTCAAGGCTGCCGCCGCCAACGCCCATTGGGACAAGGCTCCCGGTTTCTACGAAATCCTCACCGAGCAACCCGGCAAGAATAGCTGGCCGATCACCGGCGCCAGCTTCATCCTGATGCACAAGAACCAAGCGAATCCGGCCCAAGCCGCAGAAGTGCTCAAGTTCTTCGATTGGGCCTTCGCCAACGGCGAAAAAATGGCTGCCGAACTGGACTACGTGCCGATGCCCGGCAACGTCGTGAAGCTGATCCAGGGTGCCTGGAAAACCCAGCTCAAGGGCGCCGACGGCAAGCCCGTGTACCACTGAGCCCACGCTATCACAGATATGAATGGCCCCGCGTCCGCGGGGCTTTTTGTCATCATAATCCTGTCATATTTAGAGGATAAGATGCCCCCACTTCAGAACCAAGTATCAGGGGAAAAAGCATGACATTGCAGAACGTGCTTGAGGCACAAATCGATGCCGCAATCAAAGGATTGGTGCATGCTCGCGCCAGAATCACCTTGGAAGCCAAGGAATCGGAGGCGGTGCGCGAAGTCTTGCAACAGCTCGAAACAGTCTCTTTTCACTTGCAGGATATTCAATATAATTGGCTGTCGTTGAACCAGTTGCAACGTAATGACGCAGGTTTGCCAGCCGCAGGCATTACCCACTAACCACATCCGGGAAATTCATGAATACGCTCAAGCAACTCGAAAAGCATCTGCTGCACGCCAAATCCCAAAAGGACAGCGAAGTATTCTGGCGGCTAGCCCGCGCCTTGTGTTTGCAGGAAGAATTCAAGCTCGCCGAACTATACGAGCTCAGCTACGACGATTTTCAGTTGGCGCTGGATGTCCTGAAAAACTGGCGCCTTGACCGTTACACCAAGACCAAGGAACGGCTCAAGGAACTGGTCGATGCACGACCGGAATAGGTACGGGTCAACCCAGCGCCGCCGTAACCAACACAGCGGTTTCCAGTAATTCCACCAAAGCCCCGGCGGTATCGCCGGTCGTGCCGCCCAGGCGCCGGATCATTCCGGCCCGTAATCCGCCAAACATCGCCAGCGCCGCCAGAAGCGGCCATGCCGCAGCCATTCCCAGGGCCGCAGGCACGGCAAGCAATGTCGCCAGCACCACTATGTACGTCGCCCGGCGTGGCATATGGCGGGCAAGCACATCGCCCAGCCCGCCGGGACGCACGTAGTTTGTCGTCAGGAACAGCGCCGGCAAGGCGCAACGTCCCAGCAAAGGCGCCAGCACCAGCAAAGACCCATCTCCCCGCTCCAGCAGCACGGTCAACGCCGCGAATTTCAGCAGCAATACCAGCGCCAGGGTGACCACCGCCGCCGGTCCGCAATACGGGTCTTTCATGATCGCCAGGGTACGCTCGCGGTCGCCCAGTCCGCCTACCCAGGCATCGGCGCTATCCGCTAGTCCGTCGAGATGTAAGCCCCCGCTGACAAGTACCCAGGCAGACAGCAGGATGGCGGCCCCCAAGAGGTTGCCGGTGTTGCCCAGCGCTGCCCCCAAGGCGGCCAACAGCAATCCGAGCAACAGCCCGACTAGCGGGTAATAGAGCAGCGAACGGCCCAACTCGCGCTCCGCCGGGATGGCGCGCAGGCGCACCGGAAAACGGGTGAGGAATTGCACGGCGATCAGAAAGGGCAGGAACCGTTTCATGGGATGTCATCTTCCCGCAATTCAGGGAAGCCATCGCCAACCCGGACACACCTCAACGCCCCATGCCCGACCTCGATCTCCAGCATCCGCGTCAGGGGATGTCCCTGTACTTCGCAGAGTATGGCGCGGATCGGGCCGCCGTGGCTGACCAGCAACAGCCGTTGGCCGGGATGGTTCTGGATGATTTCCCGCCACGCGCCAAGCATGCGGGCCTGGAAATCCGCCAGCGGCTCGCCGCCCGGCGGCGGGTTGGCGGCGGGATCGCGCCAGAAGCGCGCCAGGGCGTCGGCGTCGCTTTCCATCAGTTCGGCGGCGCTCTTGCCTTCCCAGGCGCCGAAATGCATTTCGCGCAGGCGCGGGTCGATGGTCAGCGGGATGCTGCGGCGCTCGGCGAGGGCGCGGGCGAAATCCGCGCAGCGGATCAGCGGCGACGTGATGATGCGATCCCAGGTGGTGTCGCCGACCGCCGTCTCCATTTGTTGCCAGCCGAGCGGGGTCAGGGCGTCGTCGCTGCTGCCGCGATAGCGCGGACCGCCTTCGGTCTCGCCGTGGCGCAGCAGGTGGAGGGTGGAGTGGGCCACGTGCTTAATCCTTATTGGAGACGCCGGCCTGGGCGAAAGTCGCCATTTCATTGTGCAGCGCACAAGCCAGGCGCAGCAAGGGAATCGCCACCGCCGCGCCGCTGCCTTCGCCGAGGCGCATTCCCAGGTTGAGCAGCGGTTGCGCCTTGAGCGCCTGCAAAATCGCGGCATGTCCAGGTTCCGCCGAGGCGTGGGCGTAGATCAGCCAGTCGGCGGCGCTCGGGCAGAGGCGCGTCGCCGCGAGCGCGGCGGTGGTGGCAATGAAGCCATCCACCAGCAGCGGCACGCCGAGTTGCGCGCCGGCAATGAAGGCGCCGCACAAGGCGGCGATTTCGAAGCCTCCCAGGCGCCGCAAGGCTTCACGCGGGTCGGCGAGGTGTTCGCCGTGCAGCGCCAGAGCACGGCGAATGATTTCGGCCTTGTGCGAGACGCCGCTTGCGTCGAGACCGGTGCCGGGGCCGGCAAGTTGTTCGGGGGCGGCGTTGAGCAGGGCACAGGCCAACGCGGCGGCGGAAGTGGTGTTGGCGATCCCCATTTCCCCGCCGATGTACACGGCAACGCCTTGCGCGCGGGCGCGTTCGACGCTGCGCCGCCCGGTAGCCAGCGCCAGATCGAGTTGTTCCGCCGTCATCGCCGCTTCCTGCGCCAGATTGGCGGTGCTCGGGGCGATGATCTCGCGCAGCACGCCGGGCAAGGGGCCGGGATCGTTGACCGTGCCGAGGTTGACGACTTCCAGGGTGGCGTCCAGGTGGCGCGCCAGCACACAGATGGCGCCGCCGCCGGCGGCGAAGTTTTTCACCATTTCGCCGGTCACCGCCTGGGGAAACGCTGAAACCCCTTCCGCCGCGACGCCGTGGTCAGCGGCGAAAATCGCGATATGCACCCGTTCGACATTGGGCTGGGCTGCGCCTTGCATCGCGGAGAGGCGGATTGCCAGGGATTCCAATTGTCCCAGAGCGCCGGGCGGCTTGGTCAATTGGGTCTGGCGGGTATCCGCAGCGCGCTGGGCGTCGCGGTCGAGCGGGGCGGCGGGTTGGTTGATCCAGTTCGGGGTGTTATTCACAAAGGTGCTCCTTTCAAAATATGCGGTAAACCGGCCACGGTGAAAATCACCCGCTCACAGCGCTGTGCCAGTTCCTGGTGAAGGCGTCCGGCTTCGTCGCAGAAACGCCGGGTCAGTTCGCCGCTGGGCACGATGCCCATCCCCGTTTCGTTGCTCACCAGGATGATCTGGCCGGGTAGATCAGGCAGGGTGGCGAGCAGCGCGTCGCGTTCGGCTTGCAGCGTTGCCTCGTCGTTGGCACAGAGCAGGTTAGTGAGCCACAGCGTCAAACAATCCACCACCAGGCAGTGTTCAGGGTGGGCGTATTCGCGTAGCGCGGCAGCGAGGGCGCGGGGTTCCTCGACCAAGCGCCAGCTCGCTGGGCGGTTTTGTTGATGAATGAGAATGCGCCGGCGCATTTCTTCGTCGTCCGCCGTGGCGGTGGCGATCAGCGTCACAGGCAGACCGCTCGCCACGGCGCGTTGTTCGGCGAGGCGGCTCTTGCCGGAACGCACGCCGCCTAGGATCAGTTCTTTCATGGGGAAATTCCTTCCATATTGTTGGAGCGTGGCTCGCCCGCGAAAACGGATGTCTCTTCGGCACACACCGCTTCGGGGGCAAGCCCCCTCCTACGTTGGGGTGTCATTATTCAAGTCCAGCAATGCCACGATGCGCGCCATATCGAGATGCGCTTCCACCGCGTCCGCCAGGCGCTCGATGTCGCGTTCGCGTAAGGCTTGGTAGTCGGGGGTGGCCGGTTTTTCCAGGCCCGCCCAGCGCAGCAGCGCGTCGCAGGCGGGTGTGGATTCGAAGAGGCCGTGCAAATAGGTGCCGAGTATCTGCCCGTCCGCCGAGATCGCGCCGTCGTGGCGTCCTTCCAGCATCACGGCGGGATGGTCGAGCGCCGCGCCGCTGCTTACCCCGGCGTGGATTTCGTAGCCGCTGACCGGGGCGTTTTCCAGAAACAGATGGCCGCAAACATTGCGCAGTTGCTTGTGCGGCTCCAGCGTGGTGGAGAATTCCAGCAGGCCGAGTCCCGCCGTGGTTCCCGCCGCACCTTCCAGGCCATGCGGGTCGTGGATGGTGCGGCCCAGCATCTGGTAGCCGCCGCAGATCCCGAGCAGCTTGCCGCCGTAGCGCAAGTGGCGCAGCAGATGAGGTTCCCAGCCTTGTTGGCGCAACCAAGTAAGGTCGGCACGGACGCTCTTTGAACCGGGCAGGATCACCAGGTCGGCGGGCGGTGGCGCGGCATCCGGTGCGATGAAGCGGAAATCCACCTGGGGATGCAGGCGCAGCGGGTCGAAATCGGTGTGGTTGCTGATGCGCGGTAGGGCAGGGACGATGACCCGCAAGGCACTTTCACCGGTCGCCGGGGCATGCTCCCGTGCCAGCGCGTCTTCGGCTTCCAGGTGCAGGCCGTGGAGATAAGGCAACACCCCCAGCACCGGCTTGCCGGTTTCGCATTCCAGCCAGTCCAGGCCCGATTGCAACAGCGCCAGGTCGCCACGAAAGCGGTTGATGACGAAGCCCGCCACCCGCGCCTGTTCGCTGGGCGACAACAGCGCCAGGGTGCCGACCAGATGGGCGAACACCCCGCCCCGGTCGATGTCGGCGACGATCAACACCGGACAATCGACTTCCTCGGCGAAGCCCATGTTGGCGATGTCGCCCTCGCGGAGGTTGATTTCCGCGGGCGAACCGGCGCCTTCCACCACGATGGCCTGGTATTGCCCGGCCAGCCGGGCGTGGGATTCCAGCACCGCGCGGCGGGCGATGGGCTTGTAATGGTGATAGTCGAGCGCGTCGAGGTTGCCGATGGCGTGGCCCTGGATGATGACTTGCGCGCCCACGTCGCTATTGGGTTTGAGCAGCACCGGGTTCATGTCGCTGTGCGGTGCCAGGCGGCACGCCTGGGCCTGCACTGCCTGGGCGCGACCGATCTCGCCGCCGTCGGCGGTAACCGCGCTGTTCAAGGCCATGTTCTGCGGCTTGAAGGGCGCGACAAGGATGCCCCGGCGCAGCAGGCAGCGGCACAGCCCGGCGACCAGCGTGCTCTTGCCGGCGTCGGAGGTGGTGCCCTGGATCATCAGAGTGGTGGCTGTCATGGGCGCTTTCCGGTTCGGTAGGCTGGGGTGAGGTACCAACCCCGGCACAACGGTGACAAATTCGCTGGGGTTCGCATACTCACCCCAGCCTACGCAACGTGGCGTTATCGAGGTTCGACAGCGCGAATTCGAGACGCTGCCACTGCGCCGGCGTTTCGGGCAGGCCGAAACGCAGGCTGGCCGGTTGCGCGAAGAGACGGGTGAGGATGCCGGTCTGCGCCAGCGCGGCGTGGCGGTGCTGCGCGGCGGGCGTCTCGACCCATTGAAACAAGGCGCAAGCGCCGCCGGGCGGCAGGCCGTGGCGCGTCAGCAAGTCCGCGAGACGGGTGCTGTCGTCGCGTAAGCGGGCGCGTGTTGCCACCTGCCAATCCCGGTCGGACAGGGCTTGTTTGGCGATGGCCCGCGCCGGCCCGGCAATGCACCACGGGCCGAGAGGTTCCGCCAAACGGTGCAGCAGCGCGGCCTCGGCCAGCACGAAGCCGACCCTTGCTCCGGCCAGCCCGAAAAATTTGCCGAGTGAGCGCAGCACGATCAAGCCGGGGCGATTCGATACGGCGGCCAGGCTGGCCTCGGGTGTGGCGTCGCTGAAGGCTTCGTCCACCACCAGCCAGCCGCCGCGCCTTGCCAGACGGTCATGCCAGCCCAGCAGGGTGGCGGGGGCGAAAGTCTGGCCGGTGGGATTGTTGGGGTTGCCGAGCACTAGCACGTCGAAATCGGCGGCGGCATCGAGTTGATCCGCCGCCAGCGGCGTGACGTGGTGGCCGGCGCGCCGCCAGGCATGAGCGTGTTCCGCATAGGCGGGGGTGAGGATGCCGACTCGGCACGGCTCACGTAAAAGCGGCAGCGCCTGGATGGCCGCTTGCGAACCGGCGACCGGCAAGGCGTGGGGCGCGCCGTAGCAGGCTTGCGCGGCTTCCGCCAAGCCGTCATCCGCTTCGGGCAGGCGGGTCCAGGCCGCCCAAGCGGGCGGGGCACCTTGCCAGGGAAGCGGGTTGATGCCGGTGGACAAATCCAGCCAGTTTTCCAGGGGGATGCCATAGCGTTGAGCCGCCTCGCGCAATGCGCCGCCGTGTTCAAGCATGGGCGAGCCCTCCGATGAGGGTAAGCGCCAGCCACAGCCACACCCCGCGCCGCACCAGGGTAAGCGCCCGCCCGATATCCCGCGCCGTGGCGGCACCTCCTGCTCCCAAAACCGGGCGCTGTTCCAGGGTTCCGTGGTAAACCGCGGGGCCGCCCAGCGCCACGCCCAGACTCCCTGCACCGGCGGCCATCACCGGCCCGGCGTTGGGGCTGTCCCAGTGGGGCGCCTGCACGCGCCAGCAGGCCAATGCCTGCCCGGCTTGGCCGAGAACCGCGTAGGTCAGCGCGGTGAGGCGCGCCGGCAGGTAATTCAGTGCATCGTCGAGGCGCGCCGCCGCCCAGCCGAAATGGCGGTAACGGGCATTCTTGTAGCCCCACATCGCATCCAGGGTGTTGGCGAGGCGGTACAACAGCGCACCCGGCGCACCCGCCACTAGGAACCAGAAAATCGCCCCGAACACCGCGTCGTTGCCGTTTTCCAGCACCGATTCGACGGCGGCGCGGGCGACGTCGGGGGCTTGCATGGCGGCGGTGTCGCGGCTCACCAGCATCCCGACCTGGCGGCGGGCGAGTTCCAGGTCGCTTGATTGCAGCGCGTTCTGGACGCGCTGGGCGTGTTCGCCGAGGCTGCGCTGGCCGATGGCGAAGTAGAGAAGCAACGCCGCGAGCCACTCGCCGATTCCCGGCAAGGCAGCCAGCCACGCCGCCAATCCGACCGGCGCGACGAGCAGGCAGAAAACCGCCGCCGCACCGCGTTGCCGGGTGGGGCCATATAAACGGCCCTCCAGGCGGCACGCCAGTTTGCCGAAACCGACCAGCGGATGCCAGCGTCGCGTTTCGCCAAGCAGGGTGTCGAGCAGCAGGGCAGCCGCCAGGATCAGCGCAGTCAACACCGTGGGAAATTCCTCACAACTCCACGCCCTTTTGCGCCTGTACGCCGGCCTGGTAGGCGTGCTTGATCTCGCGCATCTCGCTGACGGTGTCGGCGGCGTCTATCAATTCCGGTGGCGCGCCGCGTCCGGTGATGACCACGTGTTGCATGGGCGGGCGTTGGCGCAGTGCGGCGAGCACTTCCTCGACAGGCAGGTAATGTTCCTTGAGGACGATGTTCAACTCGTCCAGCACGACTAGGTCTAAAGCCGGATCTTCGAGCATCTCGCGGGCTTTTTCCCAGCCGCGCCGCGCCGTGCCGATGTCGCGCTCGCGATCCTGGGTTTCCCAGGTGTAGCCTTCGCCGGTGACGTGGTAGGCCACTTCCGGGAAACGCCGGAAGAAGCTCTCCTCGCCGGTACTGAAAGCGCCCTTGATGAACTGCACCACCCCGACCCTCATGCCGTGGCCCAGCGCCCGCGCCACCATGCCGAAGGCCGCCGTGCTCTTGCCCTTGCCGTTGCCGGTATGGACCACCACCACGCCGCGCGCGGCGGCGGCCTCGGCGATGTGTTCGTCGATCAGCGCTTTCTTGCGCGCCATGCGCTGGGCATGGCGCTGCTCGCCGTCCGCGCTCATGGTTGGTTTGCTGGCGTGCTTCGCTCGGTCACGCCCACCAGAACGGCATGGACCACGGCGGCGCAGCCGACATACAGCGCCAGGGTGCCCAGATAAGCCGGGAAATATTTCACCAGGCGCAGGCCGAATTCCGCCAGGGTCGGTTCGGCGTAACGCCCGGAGAAGAAATAAAAGCCGCCGCTGGAGAGTAGTTCGCATAGCGCCGCGCCGCCGCAGACGGCAAGGACCAGTGGCACCAGCGTGGCGATGCGGTTGGCATGGTGTTGCGCGTATTTGCGCCCGGCCAGCCACAGCGCGCCGTAGGCCGGCAGCAGCAGGGCATAGGCGGGCGAGACGCAGAAGCTGCTGACGCCGCCCCAGGTGATGGCGATGAAGTCGCTGGCGGCCGCCCCAGCCAGCAGCGCCGGGAATACCCAGGTGCGGCGCAGATACACGCCGGCGAGGAAGAACACCGCCCAACTCGCATCGGGCAGGTGATGCAGGCCGGCGAAATGGTGGCTGCGGGTGGCGGCCAATAACGCGGCCAGGACGATGCCGACGATCAGTTGGTTGCGGGAAGTCAGAGCGGTCATGATATTGCCTCCTTCTTGGGGTTGAAAAACCACGGAGCAGGCGACAGGGCGAAAAACAGGCGGAAAGCCGGCAGGCACTGCGCCATCGCCCTCCGCGATGTCATCGTTACGTGTCCAGGCCGGTCTCCGGGCTGGCGAGCGGGAAAATCTCCCGGAACGGCGCCTTCCCATGCCGATGCACAGTGGCGCGATGCCGTTCCAAAACTCGCTTACCGTTGCGGGGGCAGCGCCGGCATTGCCCGATATTCGTCGAACGCACCGGCTTCCCGTTTAATCCCTGCGGCGCGACCCGTCGGGACACCTGAAAGCTGCGCCAGTTTATTGGAGCGATGACGGGTTGGCAATGATTTCCCCGTCACGTCCCTGCAATATCGCTGTGGTGGAATGGCGATCTTTTCGGATTGCGGGTTTTTCCATGTTCAAGTTCAAGGCCCTCGGCATCAAGGGTAGTTTGTGGCTGACCGGAGCGATTTCCGGGGTGTTGGCGGGTGTGTTGGCGGCGGAAAATCTGGTCACCTTGCACCAGTCTTCCGAGACCCTGACCAAGGTTTACCAGCGCTCGGTGGCGCCCTCGGCGCTGTTGCTGGACATCGACAAGAAGCTCGAAACGTTGCGTTTCGACATGGCGGCAACCCTCTTCGACAAGGTGACGTTTCGCGATGCCGCCACGCGGCTTGGCGCGACCCACGACGGCTTGCCGCCCTTGTGGCGCCAGTTCAAGACCGCCAAGGGGGCGCAGTTGAGCGACGAGGAGGCCCGGCTGGTGGCGCTGATCGACAAGCAGATCGCCGCCCTGGAGCAATTCTATAAATTGCTGGGGATCGCCTACGAAACCCAGGACAAGATCATGGCCCGCTCGGTGCTCGACGACGACTGGCCGGTGGTCGAGGAAAATCTCCTCAATCCGGTGCTGCAACTGGTGCGCATCCAGGAAAGCAACGTGCGGGCGACTTATGCGGAGGAGGTGCAGGCCGGCGAACGGATGCGCAACCTGGTCATCGTCACGCTGATATTGGGCGCGCTGCTCGGCGCCTTGTCGACCTTCATCACCGGACGGGTGGCGCGCAGCATGGCGCTGGGCATCCGCACTCTGAAAGACGCGCTGGCGCGGGTGGCCGCCGGCGAGTTCAACGTGCGGGTGGATTATCAGCACCGCAACGAACTCGGCGAAACCGCGCGGCTACTCGATGGCGCCCTGGAAAACCTGTGCCGGATGATCGTCGAAATCAACGCCAATGCTCAGACGGTGGCAGCAGAAGCGGAAAGACTGGCGCAGCATTCCGCGAAAGTGGAGGCTAACTCGCGTAATCAGGCGGATGCGGCGGAAGACACCGCCGCAGTGGTCGAGGAAATGCTCACCAGCATCGAACAGGTGGCCGACAACGCCCGCGATTCGCTGAAGCTTTCCCAATCCGGCCACCAACAATGCGGGGAAGGACGGCAAATCGCCGGGCAGGCTGCCGCCGAAATGGGCGAAATCGCCGCCTCGGTGACCACCTCCGCGGCACTGATCGGCGCGCTCGACGCCCATGCCGAAAAAATCAGCAATATCGTCAGTTTCATCAAGGACATCGCCGGCAATACCAATCTCCTCGCGCTCAATGCCGCCATCGAGGCGGCACGGGCCGGCGAACAGGGACGGGGCTTCGCGGTGGTAGCCGACGAGGTGCGCAAGCTGGCGGAACGCACGGCCCAGGCCACCCGCGAAATCGAAACGATGATCGTCGGTATCCAGGGCGAAACCGAACGCGCGGTGGTCGCCATGCGCGACGGCAGCAGCCGGGTGGAGCAGGGCGTGGCCTATGTGCAGCAAACCTCGCGCGCCCTCGACGCCATCTACCAGGGGACCGAGCGCACCGCCGCCAGCGTCGGCGGGATCGCCGACGCCACCGAAGAACAGGCCTCCGCCAGCCGGGGCATTGCCCGCAACGTCGAACGCATCGTCGCCGCAGCGGACGAGAACCGTGTCGCGATGGATCAACTCGGCGCATCCATCAACATCCTCAAAAATCTCGCCGTGGCCCAGCACCAGGCAATGGCGCGCTTCAAGACCTGAACTCGCGACCAGCCCTGTGCGGCCGCCTTTGCAGCCAGGCACGTGAATACACACTCACCTGGAAAATCATGGTCATGGCCGAACGGATGTCGGCGTTTTATCGGGAATGGGAAAGGGTGGCGCGAGCGGATGCCGCGAACCGGCAAACCCTTAGCAGGGTGCGCGGCGAAATTCTTCCATGAACGCCGCCAGCGCTTCGACCGCCGGCAGGGTCATGGCGTTGTAGATCGAGGCGCGGATGCCGCCCAGCGAGCGATGGCCGGCCAGGCCGCTGAATCCCCGCTCGCCGGCCTGTTTCAGAAATGCGCCTTCCAATTCCGGGGTTCCCAGCTTGAATACCACGTTCATCAGCGAGCGGTTTGCGTGGTCCGCCCAGCCCTGGTAAAAACCGGCGCTGGCGTCGATGGCCTGGTACAACAGCGCGGCCTTTTTCCGGTTGAGCGCCGCCATGTTTTCCAGACCGCCGATCTCATTCAGGAGCCAGCGGGTGACCAGCAACACCACGTAAATGGCGAATACCGGCGGGGTGTTGTAGATCGAATGGGCGTTGAGGTGGGAACGGTAATCGAGCAGCGCGGGCAGGCCGGCCGGCGCTTTTTCCAGCAGATCGCGGCGGATCACCACCACGGTGACGCCCGCCGGACCCAAATTCTTCTGGGCGTGGGCGTAGATGAGGTCGAAACGCCGCGGGTCGAAGGGGCGCGACAGGAAGTCCGAAGACATGTCGCATACCCGCGGCACCGCGTCGTTGCCGGGAATCTCATGGAATTGCAGGCCTTCCACGGTTTCGTTGGAAACGTAGTGGAAGTAGGCGGCATCCGCCGAACAGGACAATTCCTCCGCGCCAGGCAGGCGCCGGAAGCCGCTCGCCGCGCCGTCCCACACCACCCGCACTTGCCCTTCGAGAGTGGCTTCGGGAATTGCCTTGCCGCTCCAGTAGCCGGTGCGCAGGTATTCCGCGGTCTTGGCGGTGCCGCGCAGCAGCAGCATGGGGATCATCGAGAACTGCAGGGACGCGCCGCCCTGCAAGAACAGCACGGCGTGGCTGTCGGGAAGCTGGAGCAATTCGCGGATGTTGCGCTCGGCCTCGGCCACCACCCCGGCGAACCATTCCGAGCGGTGGCTGATGCCGAGGATCGACAGGCCGGTTTCCGGGACCAGGGCGATGGCCTGCTGGGCTTGGGCGAGGACCGTCTCGGGTAAAACCCCCGGCCCGCCGGAGAAATTGAGGTGGTTCATCTTATTCGGCCAGCGCTGCCATGGGCACTCCCGCCTTGCGGAAGATCATGGCGCGGAACGCGCCAAACAGCTTGTGCATGGTGGCCTGTTTGTAGGGGTAGACCTCGATCGGGTCCATGGCGTGAACCACCATGGCGTGGTCGATCTCGAAGACCAGCAGGCGGCCGTCCAGGGTTTCGGCACAGTCGATGCCCAGGTACTCCAAGTCAATGCAGCGATGGATTTCGGCCAGGGCCGCGCCCTGCCGCAGCGCGAATTCCTGCTCGAAAGTCGCCATGAAGCGCGCTTCCTCCGCGCGTTTTTCCGGGTCTTCCGCCATTCCGGCGTTCAGGTAGTGAATCATCCAGTGGTCGGAAATTCCCATGTGGCAGGCAAACGGCTGGCCGTCGATGAGGACCACGCGATATTTGCGGAACAAACCGTCGCTGCCGGAATAATCGACGAAAGGCGCCACGAAAAGCTCCTCGCCGGGCATCGCGGCGAGGTTTTCCAGGAGTTGCGCCGGGGTGTCGATCTTGTTGAGGTCGTGGCCGGCGTGCGAATCGACGGGGCGAACGATCAGCGGAAAATCGATGCCCTCGGGGAAGCCGTTGCGCGCCGGGTAATCTACGGTGATTTGCTCCAGCTCCGCCCGGCCGACGCGCCAGGTGGGCGGCATGAGCACGCCGGGCAGATCGTGCAACAGGCGCGCGGCGGTATCGCGCGCCACCCGCTCGATATGGAAGGGATTGTTGATGACCGGCCTGGGCCATTCCGCGAGGACCGGCAGCCACGCGCCGAGAATCGGGCGGTTCGCCTCGGTCTCGCTGATCGCCACGAACAGCGCGTCGTGCTCGGGAATTTCCGAGAGATCGTCATCGACGCCGGTCGCGTAAAAAATATTCAGCTCGATGTCGGAATCTTCCAGCAAACACTCGATGGGCACGTTCGACATCAGGTCGCCCGGCGCCATCAGCGCCAGCAAACGCAGCTTGACCAGCCGGGTCGCGGGAAGGCAAAAATGCCGACGCAACTTGAGGGCTTCCTGTTGCAGATTGAGGGCGAGATCCTGAGCGTTGCGAAACTGGAAAATGATGCCCGCATCGAGCAAGGAGCAAGCGTCATGGGGATTTTCGGTGGCCCGTTGAATCAGCGCCTCAAGCAGCGGGCCGAGGTCGGCGCCCGCCAGATGCAGGCGCAGCAGCGCGGCAAGACCAAGATGTTCGGGTAGGGCAGACAGCGGAGCGGCGCCAGGGTTTGATGAATTCAAGGGATGCGTTTCTTTGGTGAAGGTGCCCCATTATCCTATATTCCTCGGTTGGACGGGTTGGGCTTCGCGATGGGTAATCATTTTGCGATTGCCCTACAGGCGTCAACGGCTGCCCGAATGATGGAAGATGCCCCGACCCAAATACGCTATCTCTTTCTTAAATCGTTCTTTGCCGACTTGATGTAGCGCCCAAAGTCCCGATCCTTCTTTCTCTTCTCGGCATAGGACATGTCGTTGAACGCCGATTCTTCCTTGAGTTTGAGAAAGCTCTCAAGAGCCTCGCGGCTGATTTCGCCGGCATCCACGGCGGCGAGTACGGCGCAGCCCGGCTCGCCAGTATGGCTGCAGTCATGGTAGCGGCAGCGGGACGACAGGGCAGTGATGCCGGAATAGCTGCCCTCTATCCCGCCTTCCGCGCCGAGAATGCCGAATTCACGCATTCCTGGGTTGTCGATGACCAGTGCGCCGCCATCGAGACGAATCAGTTCGCGACGAACGGTCGTATGCCGCCCTTCGCCTGTTCCGCTGACGGCCCCCGTTTCCAACTTTTCGCGGCCAATCAATTGATTAATCAAGGTGCTCTTGCCCACCCCCGACGATCCCACGAAGCAATAGGTCTTTCCGGGCAACAGCAACCGCTGGAGATCATCCAGGCCGTCCCTCGTTATGTTGCTCAAGGGCACGATCGGCGCGGTGATGCCGGCAGACCGTATTTCCGCCAGTTGCGCGGCCAGCACCGCAGGCTCCACCAAGTCCGATTTGGTCAGCAGGATGTACGGCTCGGCCCCGCCTTCCATCACCATCACGAGATAACGTTCCAAGCGGTTCAGATTGAAATCGAAGTGGCAGGACTGAACGATGACCACGTAGTCCAGATTCGCGGCAATCATCTGGTACTCGATGACGTTTCCAGCCGACTTTCGGCGCAACGAAGTCCTGCGCTCCAGAAGCGCGTGGATCACCCCGAAGTCTTCGCCAGGCTGCTTCTCCACACAAACCCAGTCGCCTACGCACGGTAGCTCATGGGACAGGTGATGGCGGTGCAAATAGCTGCCGGCCAGTTTGGCCCGGAATTGGCCGATCTGATCCACGAGCAGCAACTGATCGCGATCGACCGCCGCAACCCGGGCGACAGTATCCGTTGGCTTGCAGTCTGCTCGCCGCGCGAACCAGTCGTTCCAGCCCAGTTCATTCAATTCATCGTACTGATTTTTCGTCAATCTTCGATCATCGAGTGTCGCGACCTGCTACGGCGCTAAACGTGAAGCTAAGGAACCGCGCGCCTTTACATAGATAGGGTTAGCGGGATAATTGGGAAAAAACCAAGAGTTGTCTGATAATGTTTTAATTATACAATTAAATCAATTTGTTAAATGCTTTTCTTGTTGCTGTGTGGAAGAAGGCGAGCAATGTTTCAGTTGGTGGCTGAACCGGCATTACTTGGGAACCTGCAATTCGCCTTTCCTGAAGCGTTCTGTCATATATGGAACGCATGTTTGATACCCAAGTGACTCAGCCATCTCCGCACTTACAACTGATGAAGTTGGGGAGTAAATCTCGGTCGCTATCTTCTGATGTAGCGCACTCATACTCGGCGGCTGGACCGCTCCGGATTGCTTCACCATAAACAAGCCCCGTGCAATTGGACGCCAGTCGCTACACATTGTACCGATGGCGTTGGACTGCGCGGGGCTCGGTTTCCATTCCTGCTGTGGTTCTCCTCCATTGCAAATCGAGTATGAAAGTGTCAGTACCAAGATAAGGCAAGTATGTTTCGTAAAGGACATAATTTCCGGCCCTGCATAAAAATGAGTGAATGATGGTTGCTTAAGTGGAGTTGAAGATCGTGCCGCCGATAGTCGGAGTGTTGGTGAAATCAGACAGTTTCCAGCGCCTTGCTGAGTTCGTATAGCCGCGCTGGTGAAAGCTCCAGCCCGTTCGGCCAGGACAACGCACCGGCATCGATAAAAAGGCGTTTGAAATAGTCCTCGGCCCGCAACGGTTCAAGCAGTGAACCGCTGCGTTGCAGTAGCGCATGTCCATCGAACACGCCCTCTTGTCCGTTGGAGAAATTCAACGCGACCTGAAAATCGCCCAAGTAGCGGGCTTCGATCACTTTAATCATCCTGGTCTGCTCCCGGAATTCGCTCCATCGGTTCAAAGTGTTGGCCTCGCTCCCAGTTAGCCAGCAATTCGGCCTGATGGCGCAAGCACCATTCCTTGACTAGCGTAGCGGCTTTGTTGGGTAGTCGTCCTTCGCTTATGTTCCCTGTCAGGATATTTATCAATGCCTCGAACCCTTGGTACTCCACATGGATGTGAGGTGGTGGATGGTCGTCGTGCCACATGCGGATGATGATGCCAAAGAACACGGACAAGATAGGCAAGGTTCTTTACTCCCGATGGTTCGTGGCGAAGATTATGTAGCATAGCCGGTACATGGGCAATGTTCCGAATTCGTCGATACTTTAACGAGATGACAGGCCACGGTTGCCGCGCATATAAACTTCGCTCCGGATGCAACCGGCCTTTGAAAAAGAGTGGAGTACATCCAACAGAACCCCGTCAAGCGGGGATAGGTCGATCAACCCGAGCATGGGCGGTGCTCCAGCGCACGGAATTATCTCGGAATACCAGGGTTGCTCGAAGTTAATCGGTGGTTTTGAGCAATACGGGACGCGGGAACGTGGCGACGATCACACCGTCTATATTGAGCTTATCCCTTGTCATCGCCATGTCATCGTCGTTCACCACAATCGACGCAATCAAACTCAACCGAGGAATATCTGATGAACAAAGCTGTCGAGGAATGCCTGTTGAACAAAGCCGTACCCGCGCTGAGCGCGGACGAATTGCGCCGCATCGACGCTTACTGGCGTGCCTGCAATTACCTGGCTGCCGGAATGATCTACCTGCGCGACAATCCGTTGCTCAAGGAGCCGCTTCAGCCCGAGCACGTCAAGAACCGCTTGCTGGGTCACTGGGGCGCGAGTCCTGGGCTGGCTTTCGCCTATGTTCATTTGAACCGCCTTATCAACAAATACGAGCAGAATGCGATTTTCCTGGCCGGCCCCGGCCACGGCGCACCGGGCATCCTCGGCCCGGTGTACCTGGAAGGCACTTATAGCGAGATTTATCCCAACAAGGGCGAGGATGAAGAAGGCATGCGCCAGTTCTTCAAGGAGTTCTCCTTCCCCGGCGGCATCGGCAGCCATTGCACCCCGGAAACGCCGGGGTCGATCCACGAGGGCGGCGAACTGGGCTATTCGATTTCCCATGCCTTCGGGGCGGCTTACGACAACCCCGACTTGCTGGTAACGGTGATGGTCGGCGACGGCGAATCGGAGACCGCGCCGCTCGCCACCTCCTGGCATTCCAACAAGTTCTTGAACCCGATCCGCGATGGCGCGGTGCTGCCCATCCTCCATCTCAACGGCTACAAGATCAACAACCCGACCATCCTGTCGCGGATATCCCACGAGGAACTGGAAAACCTCTTCAAGGGCTACGGCTGGACGCCGTATTTCGTCGAAGGCAGCGACCCGGCCACCATGCACCAGGCGATGGCGGAAACCATGGAGTCGTGCGTGACGGAAATCCGCCGCATCCAGAATGAGGCGCGCGCCAGCGGTATGGCGACCCGCCCGCGCTGGCCGATGATCGTGCTGCGTTCGCCGAAAGGCTGGACCGGCCCGAAAGAGGTGGACGGCAAGAAAGTGGAAGGTTTCTGGCGCGCTCACCAAGTGCCTATCGGCAATGTGCGCGACAACCCCGCCCATCTCCAGCAACTGGAAGCCTGGTTGCGCAGCTACCGGCCCGAAGAATTGTTCGATGCCTCCGGCAAGCTGCAACCCGAGCTGAAAGCCTTGGCGCCCAAGGGTAACCGCCGCATGAGCGCCAACCCGCACGCCAACGGCGGCACGTTGCGCAAGGCGCTACGTATGCCGGATTACCGCGATTACGCCCAGGAAGTGAGCAAGCCGGGCACCACCACGGCGGAGAATACCCGCCCGCTGGGCAAGCTGCTGCGCGACATCATGCAGCACAACATGAGCAATTTCCGGGTGTTCGGCCCGGACGAGAACACCTCCAACAAGCTCGACAACGTCTACGAAGTCAGCAAGAAGACCTGGCTCGCCGACATCCTCCCGGAAGATGGCGGCGGCAGCGAGTTATCGCCCGATGGCCGGGTCATGGAAATGCTTTCCGAGCACACCCTGGAAGGCTGGCTGGAAGGCTACCTGCTCACCGGACGCCACGGTTTCTTCTCCACCTACGAAGCCTTCGTCCACGTCATCGACTCGATGTTCAACCAGCATGCCAAGTGGCTGGCGATGTCCAAGGAAGTG
>JAGXQV010000197.1 GCA_018336195.1 Sulfuricella sp.
CCGAGAATCCAGCCGCTCGGATAACTACGCATGAAATACTTCCCGTCGCTGCTCGAAACCGTTGCCGCCCGAGCGTTGAATACCGGGCTGTACAAGGCTTCCGCGCAATAAAACACCGCTTCCGCGCCAACCGAGGGTGTGGGGCCGGCACTCGGCGTCACGCTGATGCTGGCCGTCGCCGTGCCGCTGCCTGCCGAGTTGTGGGCGGTGACGCTGCACGAATATTGCACGCCTGCGGTCAGCCCGGTCACGACCAGCGGGGAGGTTGACCCGGTGGCAGTCTTGGTTGCCCCGCCGCCCGTACAACTCGCCGTGTAGCTATCTACGATGGCACCACCGGTTGAACCGGGTGCACTGAAGCTGATCGTGACTTGCTGGGCACCGGAGACAACTGTTACCGACTGCGGTGCGGATGGCGCCATGACCAGGGAGGTAGGGGTAACGTTGACACCGGTCGAAGCAGCGCTGCTGCCTGCCGAGTTGTGGGCGGTAACGCTGCATGAATACTGCACACCTGCGGTCAACCCGGTCACGACCAGTGGCGAGGTCGTTCCGGTGGCAGTCTTGGTTATCCCGCCGTCGGTACAACTCGCCGTATAGCTATCAATCACGGCACCGCCGTTGGTGGCTGGCGCCAAGAAACTCAGCGTGGCTTGCTGGGTGCCGGGAACAACCGTTACCGACTGCGGCGCGGAAGGGGCGGTGACCGAGGACCCAGCCGTGGCAACGACGCTGGTTGAGGCAACGCTATCGCCCGCCACGTTATGGGCGATGACGCTGCAGGAGTATTGCACCCCCGCTGTCAGCCCGGTTAAGACGAGCGGAGAGGTCGAGCCAGTGGCGGTTTTGGTTATGCCGCCGCCGGTACAACTGACCGTGTAGCTATCTATCGCGGCGCCGCCCGTTGAGGCAGGTGCGCTAAAGCTGAGGGTGATTTGCTGGGCACCGGCGGTGACTGAAATGGATTGCGGAGCAGTGGGTGTTGACGCGGATGAGGAACCCGCGCCGAGGTTGACCATGCGGACAACCTCCCCTTGCATGTCACTAATATATAAATTTCCGCTGGCATCTAAAACTACACCTTCTGGCGCGAGCAATCTAGCGGACGTTGCCGGCCCACCATCTCCAGTACCGCCATACACTCCATCTCCGACAATCGTGGAAATCATCCCGGTATCCACCGAGACTTTGCGTACCCGACGATTGTAAACATCTGCGATATAGAGGTTGCCCGCGCCGTCAAGCGCAATTCCAGCGGGATTATATAAGTTTGAACTGATTGCCAAACCATCCCCATTAAATCCATACGTATCGGTTCCGGCGATCGTAGTGATAAATCCTGTTCCCGCCGCCACTTTTCTAACGCGATGTTTGTCCACAATAAACAAATTTCCCAACCTATCGACTTGTATGCCTCTGGGGGCTACGAGGGCGGCATAGATTGCTGGAACATCATCACCTGCAATAGTACCGCTTCCGGCCACCGTCTCTATTACACCACCCGACACTTTGCGTATCCTTTTATTTCCGTAGTCCGCAATATAAAGATTATCGGAGGCGTCCAACGCAACGCCCGTTGGCGTATTTAGATATGCATTTAGCGCCGATCCATGATCGCCGCCAATTCCTGCCACTCCATTTCCCGCCACGGTCGAAATACTCCCAGTCGTGGCTGAAATTTTCCGAATGCGATGCCCTAGCGTTTCAGCAATATACAAATTGCCTGCGCTATCCAATGCCATGCTCAATGGTGCATTCAACTGCGCAGAGGTCGCCAGACCTCCATCCCCTCCAGAGCCGGCAACACCATTACCGGCGAGGGTCGTAATAATCCCGGTATCCGCCATAACCTTACGGACACGATGACCGCCATATTCGGCGATGTATAGATTTCCTGAATTGTCCATCGCCATTCCAGCTGGAAAATAGAGTGTTGCGGCGGTAGCAACGCCACCATCACCAGCCCCCCCGGCAACTCCACTTCTTCCTACCACGGAAACGATGGTCCCCACGGGAATGATGGGCGTCAACGGATACGCACCCACCTCCAGAGCACCAAGTAACATCGACACGGCCAGTAATGCATTAATAAAATGGCGCCAATAGCCCGTACATTCCACTGGAGTTACCATGATTTCCCCTTTGTTAATTAAAAGCGCGCGCCAACAGCGGCGTTGTTGCTCTGGTTGACCCAGGCGCGGTTGTTGCCGCCGCCGCTTTGGGTTATCCCCGCGGTATTTTGAGTGCCGTTCTGGTAGACGCCGGCATAATTCCCGGTAAACCCGGCCTTGTCGGTCCAGGCGCCCCAACCCGTGGCGGAAGCGGTTTGGGTGATCGTTGCCTTGTTGCCCGCGCCGAGTTGTTCGGCGCGCCCGAAATCGTAATTTCCGCTTTGGTCGATACGGGCTTGTTGCCCGGTACCGCTTTGAACCATTTCGGCGTGCATGTCGTGGGCGGAATGCTGGAGGATGTCGCCGATCAAGCCGGTGCCGGCTTGGTTGGTGACCGCCGCTGCGTTATTGGCATTGGTTTGGCTGATGTTCATGGCGCTGCCGGTGCCGCTTTGCGAGACGAGGGCGCGCAGATTGTTGCCGTTTTGCTGGAGAACAGTAAGGGTTTGTCCGTCGCCGTTTTGCGAGGCAATGGTGTTTGCCAGCGTGGCCTGACTCTGGGTGACGGTTGCGGCATTGTTGTTTCCGGTTTGGGTCAGGTTGGCGACGGCGGCGTTGGCATTCCCCTGATTAACCGTGGCGAGATTGTTTCCCCCCGTTTGATTGACCGCTGCAGTTGCGTTGTCGGAAGCGGTTTGCATGACCGTTGCGGTGTTGGTATTGCCGTTTTGATTTACGCTTGCCGTTGCCCCATTGCTGAATTGGGAAATTTCCGCGGAATTGTCCGAGCCTGCTTGCAAAACGTTCGCGGTGTTGTTGTCTGCGGCAATCACGGAAAGCGAAGTGATTGCCAGGGCAACGGAAGCGGCGATCAGAGTTAATTTACGCATGGTCTCTCCTTGTGGATTTGGTTGACTGGGTTGCCATGACACTTGGCGCTCCAGGAAGTTAAGTGAGGAAACGGGGGCTTTGAAAAAACCAGAACAGCATTACAAGCACATGCCCCCTATTAACCTTGTGCATTTCACAAAGTATATTTTTAAAAATTTCGGCGACAACCTGTAATAAGTAACAGCTTGTTGCAATTTTCGATTTATGATAGCGGAATATCTTTTCGCGTTGAACGTTATTAACAAACACTTATCCGTCAACAAGCTACGACACAAACACTATGCAAATAGTTATGATTTTTTAGAATATAAAATTCACACCTATTTAATTAATCAAAAACATTCTCAAGTAAATTATTTTTTATTCGATTTATCGCAACATAGAATTCAAATCCGCCAATATGGCATCTATTTTTTCTCACCTGCTTTCGGGATTGCCACCCTGCATTGGGAAGCCCCTGACGCAACCGTCTCCAGCGCCCCCCAAAAATATTTGCTCAACCTGTTACTTTTGACAGGTGGCAAGCCGGTTTTTTTAGGGCAAGATCACGGCCTTGCTACTGTGCAGTAACACTACGCACCGCGTCCCAAGGGCGAGTTTCAGTCATGAATAGATTCGTCGCATTTCTGTGCGTTGGGCTAGCGACCATTTCGACCGGCCACGCCGAAAATCGGCTTTTCCCCACCGATATCCTATCTCCGGGGGAGATGGACTGCATCGCGTCGATCAGCCGCGACACCCATTCCGCCAACCTGAACTTCAAGGGAAATGCGGGGAAAACGTCTTTAGACCTCACGAAGCAAACGGGCCAGGTGCGCTATGGACTGGGATCGAACTGGCACATCGGCGCGAGCCTCGACTATCGTTCGCAAGCGGTGGTGCGCACGGATTACCGCAATCCGGCGGCGCATTACGTCGATACCGGTTCCGAAGGATGGCAAAACCCCAGTCTGTGGGTAAAGTACGGTTTCATCCACGACAGCACCTCGCCTGTTTCCTTGAGCGGGGCGTTGCGCGTCACCCCCAACGCGACGGGCAATTCCAGCACTTACCAAGGCGATCTCACGCTTGGCTGGCGAAACAGCGACACGCTCAGGCTGTACGGGGCTTTTTCCGCGATGGCGGCTGCGGCGTCCAACCAGGCCGATACCGTTGGAATTAGCGTCGGCCTGCATAAGGATATTTCGGATAATGTGACCCTGGCTCCCCGTGCCGCTTACTTCCGCCATGGGGGAACGTCGTCTTTCTCCGCCCTGACGCAATACGGCGTCGGGTTGTCGGTCCAGGTGCGGGTTGATCGAAACACCTATCTGCTGCCCAACATGGCCCTCTATCGAAATTCGTCGGCAATTAGCCAAGGCGGCCTCCATGAGGATGCCACCCGCAACGGCAAGGCTGTCCGACTCAGTCTTTACCATTTGTTTTAGCCGGAATGCGTCGCCGGCAACGAGATACCACGCAAACGTTTCCAACTTATCGGGAGGTTTCATGAAAAAGCTACTGGTCGCAACGCTTGTCGTATTGTCCACGCAAGTCGCTTGCGCCGATGTCGGCGGCATTTACCTGTCGCCCGACGATCCGGCCCTGGTCGTTACCGTCCACCAGAACGGCAACACCCTGGTGGTCCTGCAACACAACCCGGTGGCGGCGTATTCGACGATTGATCTGGGCGACGGTCAGGCCGCCGTGCCGACGCTGCTCAATTCGCTCTCTTACTACGTCGGACAACTATCCGCCGACGCCAAGAGTTCGACCGTCATCGGCTTGGCAGCCGCCGGCACCTGCGGCGGTGTCTATCAAATCCAGTTTTCCGCCAACGCCTTGAGCATGAGCTTGAAAGGCCTGCAGCAAACCACCGCGGGCACCAACCAGGGGATCGATTGTGCAACGCTGTCGACCAAGCTGAAATCCGCGGAACAGGGCGGGGCACCGACGCTGGTCAGGATATTCTAAAAATTCATCGCGGCGCCTGAAAGGAAATCGTTCTGTGCCCCCCTCCGAATATCCGTCATGACTATCGCCATAACCCATTAAAATGCGCAACATCGATTAACCCGTTGCCACGGAGTCCCCATGAAATTCACCGACCTCCCCATCCATGCGCGTTTCGAGCTGGAGGGGGCGATATACCGGAAAACCAGCCCGATGCTGGCCAGCCCGGAAAACGGCGGCGCGGCACGGTTTCTCGCGCGTTTTGTGCAGGTCGTCCCGCTCGACGGGCAACCCCGCCCTGCCCCGGCGGCCAGCAAGGAATTGGTACGGGCGGATGACGTGCTGGCCGCTTTCGACGTATGCTACGCGGGCGTGACGCGCAAGCTGGAACAGGATGGGCTGCCTGACCTGCGCGCCGCACTGGAAGCGGGGCGGGAGGAATTTATCGCCGCGCTCGCCGGCCTGAAAAAAACATAATCTCTTCGGAAGGAACAACATGAGCAACCTGGATAACCTCAACAGCCAATTCGCCATCGCCGGCCAACTAAGCTTCAAGACGGCGGGTGACGGCTTGATCGTGGCGGAAATCGCCAACCCTCACGGCACTGCGTCGATCTGCCTGCAAGGCGGTCACCTGATGACCTGGCAACCGGCGGGGGAAAGCACCCCGGTGATCTGGCTATCGAAGCTCGCCAAACTCGCGCCGGGCAAGTCGATACGCGGCGGTGCGCCGGTGTGCTGGCCGTGGTTCGGCGCGCACGCCACGGAAGCCAAATTTCCGGGCCACGGCCACGCCCGTACCGTGCCCTGGGACGTGACGGCGACCCGCACGCTGCCCGACGGCGCCACCGAAATCGTTCTGCAACTTCAGGAAAGCGATGCCACTCGCGCCATGTGGGCGCACCCCAGCAAGGCGGAAATTCAGGTCACGGTCGGCCAGACCCTCAAGATCGCCCTGAGCACCAGCAACCTCGGCAAAGAAGATTTCGTCATCGGCGAGGCGCTGCACACTTATTTCCAGATCGGCGACATCGCCGACACTCAAATCCGCGGGCTGGAAGGCTGCGAATTCATGGACAAGGCCGACGGCGGCGGGCGCAAGCACCAGGACGGCGTGGTGAAATTCAGCGGCGAAACCGACCGGGTCTACGTCAACACCGAAGCCGACTGCTATATCGACGACGCCCGCCTCAACCGCCGTATCCGCGTGGGCAAGAGCGGCAGCCGCTCCACCGTGGTGTGGACGCCGTGGACGGAAAAAGCCGACAAGATGGGCGATTTCGGTCCGGACGGCTGGCGCGCCATGGTCTGCGTGGAAAGCGCCAACGCCCTGGAAAACGTCGTCACCGTGAAAGCCGGGGAATCTCATACCCTGGCGGTGGAATACGGTGTCGGTTCGCTGTAACCCCTGCCGGGCAACCCGGCCATGCTGACCCACGCCCAAGCCAGCCAGCTTTACCGGCTGCGCTGGACGGCCTTCGCCATCGTCGGGCTGGCCTACATCCTGTCGTTTTTCCACCGCTTCGCTCCGGCGGTCATCGCCGGGGATTTGCAGGCGGCTTTTTCCGCCAGCGGCGCGCAGTTGGGCGGCTTGGCGGCGACGTATTTCTACATCTATACGCTGATGCAGATTCCCACCGGGGTGCTCGCCGACACCCTAGGGCCGCGCCGTATCGTGACCATCGGCGGGGTGATCGCCGGGGCCGGCGCGCTGCTGTTCGGGCTGGCCGATACGCTTACGCTGGCCTCCGTGGGGCGCCTGTTGGTGGGGCTAGGCGTATCGGTCACTTTCATTTCGCTGCTGAAACTCAACGCCGCGTGGTTCCACGACCGCCATTTTGCCACCCTGACCGGGCTGACCATCCTGCTCGGCAATGTCGGCTCGCTGCTCGCAGCGTCGCCGCTGGCGTGGGTGCTGGCCTACGTGTCGTGGCGCACGGTGTTCGTCGCGGTGGGCGGGTTGTCGCTACTGTTGGCGGGGCTGGCGGGGCTGTTGGTGCGCAACCATCCCGGCGAGGCGGGGCTGCCCAGTTTGCGCGAAATCGACGGCAAGACGGCCCACCCGCCGCACCAGGGACACTGGTATGACGGCCTGCTGATCGTGGTGAGAAACCGCGCCACCTGGCCGGGCCTGTGGGTCAATTTCGGGGTTTCCGGGACGTTGTTCGCCTTCGGCGGCCTGTGGGCGGTGCCGTTCCTGCGCGACGTGTATGGCATGGATCGCAGCGCCGCCACCGGCCACACCACCCTGCTGCTGGCCGGATTCGCCCTCGGCGCTTTTTTCATCGGCACCCTCTCCGACAAGCTGGGGCGCCGTAAGCCGGTGATAATCGGCGCGGCGCTGGCCTATTGCCTGTGCTGGCTACCCCTGTTGCTCGGCTGGGCGTTGCCGGGCGGCTTGAGCCACGCCCTGTTTTTCGTGATGGGTTTGGGCGCATCGGGCTTCACCCTGACCTGGTCGTGCGCCAAGGAGGTCAACCCCCACGCCCTTTCCGGCATGGCGACCAGCGTGGTCAACACCGGCGCCTTCCTCGGCACCGGCATCCTGCAACCGCTGGTGGGCTGGGCAATCGACCAGGCGCAACGCAGCCACGGCGGCGCGGCCCCGGTTCTGGCCGATTACCAGACCGGCATGGGCATCATGCTGGGATTCGCCCTAGCGGGGCTGGGCGCGGCCTTTTTCGTGCGCGAGACGTATTGTCGCTATGTCGCGGCGGATTGAACCTATCCCTGTTCCAGCAATCTCGCGAACGCCTCGTAAAAAGCCGGTTCCTGGCACGCCGCGACGTTGAAGCGCATCCAAGTGGACGGTTCCTGGTGGGGCCGAAAGAGATTGCCGGGGGCCAGCATAATGCCCTTCTCCGCGGCTATGCCGGCGATTTTCACCGGGTTACCCTGTTCCCCCAGGTCGGCCCACACGAACATTCCCCCTTCCGGCTCGACATAGGGCGACAGGCGCAATTTTTCCAGGTTTCGCAGGGTTTTCTCGCGGGCTTCCCGGAGCCGCCCGCGCAGGCGGTCGAGGTGCTTGCGGTAGTGGCCGTCGGTAAGCAGTTGGTGGATCAGGCGCTCGACGACCTCCGAGGTGGTCAGTCCGGTGAGCAGCTTGATGTCCGCCAGATCCGCGGCGATTTCGCGCTTGCAGGCGACGTAACCGACGCGCAGGGCGGCGGAAATGGTCTTGGAAAAACTGCCGAGGTAAATCACCCGCTCAAGCTGATCCAGAGTCGCCAAGCGGGCCGGGCTGCCGGGGTGAAAATCGCCGTAAATGTCGTCCTCGACGATCAGGAAATCGTGCTTTTCCGCCACTTGCAGCACCCGGTAGGCGGTTGCCTGGCTGATGGCGGCGCCGGTGGGATTGTGCAGCACGGTATTGGTGAAAAACAGCTTGGGCCGATGTTCCCGCGCCAGGGCTTCGAGCGCGGCGGTGTCCGGGCCGTCGGGTTTCCACGGCACGCCGACGAGTTTCGCCCCCAGCGATTTGAGCGCGCCAAACAGGATGAAATAGCCGGGGTCGTCCACCAGCACGGTATCGCCGGGACGCAGGAAATAGCGCGCCACCAGGTCCAGGGCGTGGGCGGCCCCCTTGGTCAGCAGGATTTGCCCGGCATCGGCGGTCACACCGATGTCCGCCAGGCGGCGCTGCAATAGTTCGCGTAACGGCGGGTAACCGGCGGGATGGCCGTAGCCGGTGAGAAAGTCGCCGCCTTTCCCGGCCAGCGCGCGCAGACTGCGGCGGATGCCCGCTTCCTCCATCCAGCTCGCGGGCAGCCAGCCGGCGCCGGGCAAGGGTTCGCCAGCCGCCTGGCGGAGCGCGTTGCGCAGCAGCCAGAGCACGTCCACCGCCCGTTCCAGCTTGAGCGGCGCCTCGCCGGCCAAGTCGGGAAAGGGCCGCGCGGCAACGTAAAAGCCCGAGCCGGGCCGCGATTGAAGCAGCCCCAAAGCGACCAGGCGGTCGTAGGCTTGTACCACGGTGAAGCGGCTGACCGCGTGGCGGGTTGCGAAATCGCGGATCGACGGTAGCCGCGAACCGGCGCGCAGGGCACGTTCCTCCACCAGTTTTCCAATGGCGGTGACGATCTGGTCGGTCAGCGGGGTGGGGGAATTCGAATCAAGGCTAATCATTGTCATGGCGACTGTTCCGGTGATGGCGCCGGTACAGGCGCCGGGATTATCCGGCGAACTGTACCTGTATTGTCAGAAACGCGTCCGCTATTGTACGGCTTTTGCGGACGAAATCATGACCCCAGCGAAGACCGAGGATACCTCCACCCCGTTGCGTGAAACGCGCGGCCTGCTGTTTGGCCTGTGCGGTGTGGCGGGCTTTAGCGCCACCCTGCCCGCCACCCGGGTCGCGGTGGCACACCTCGACCCGCTGCTGGTGGGACTAGGGCGATCCGTGGTCGCGGGCATCCTGGCGGCCTTGCTGCTGTGGGCAACGCGCCAGCCGTTTCCCCAGCGCAGCCAATTCAAAAGCCTGGCGCTGGCGGCGGCCTGCGTGATCGTGGGATTTCCCTTGTTGTCCTCATGGGCGATGGTTAACCTGCCGGCCGCCCACGCGGCAATCATGATCGGAGTCATTCCGCTGCTCACCGCTGCGGCAAGCGCATTGCGTAGCGGCGAACGTCCGTCCACCGGTTTCTGGCTGACCGGCCTTGCCGGGGCGGCCCTGATTATCGGTTACGCATTCGCCGGAGGCGCCGCCCACATGCAGCTCGCCGATGCGGCGTTGTTGGGGGCAGCCTTGGTGGTGGCGGTAGGCTATGCGGAGGGCGGTCGCCTCGCCCAAAGCCTGGGGGGCTGGCAAACCATCTGCTGGGCCTTGGTTCTCGCCGCGCCGTTTCTCGTGCTGCCGGTGCTCTACGCGGGACTGCGCCACGGCTTGGCGGCGCCGCTGCAATCCTGGTTGGGCTTCGCTTATGTCGCGGTGGTCAGTCAACTGCTGGCGTTTTTCCTGTGGTACCAGGGATTGGCGCTGGGCGGTGTGGCACGGGTCAGCCAGGTGCAGCTCCTGCAACCTTTCATGACGCTGGGCGTGGCGGCGCTCCTGCTGGGCGAGCCCGTCACCCCTTCCATGCTGGCCTTCGCTGTCGCGGTAGCCGCGGTAGTCGGAATCGGACGGCGCATGCCGATCTATACCCCGGAGAAACACCCATGAACATCCCAATATTTCAAGTCGACGCCTTCACCGACCGGTTGTTCGCCGGCAACCCGGCGGCAATCTGCCCCTTAAGCGCGTGGCTGGACGAGACGACGATACAGGCGGTGGCGGCGGAGAACAATCTCTCCGAAACCGCCTTTCTGGTCGGAAACGACGGTCGCTACGGACTGCGCTGGTTCACGCCGCTCGCCGAGGTGGACTTGTGCGGCCATGCCACGCTGGCTTCCGCCTACGTTGTTTTCCACGTTCTCGAACCCGACCTGACGGAATGCATTTTCGATACCCGCAGCGGCACGTTGCGGGTGCGCCGGGAAGGGGCGTGGCTGCACATGGATTTCCCCGCGCTGCCGGCGCTTCCCTGCGAGTGCCCTGGCGAGTTGGCACAGGCGTTGGGCGTTACGCCCGGCGAAGTATGGCGGGCGGAAAAATATCTCGCGGTCTTCGCCGACGAAGAGGACGTCCGCGCCCTGGCACCGAACATGGATGCCTTGAAGCGCCTCGACGCACAGGGGGTGATCGTCACCGCGCCGGGCCGCGACGCCGACTTCGTGTCGCGCTTCTTCGCCCCCAGGCTGGGGGTGCCGGAAGACCCGGTGACCGGTTCCGCGCATTGCACCCTGGTTCCCTATTGGGCGCGGCGCCTGGGCAAGCGGACTTTTCTCGCCCGCCAGGTTTCGCGGCGCGGCGGGGAAATCCGCTGCACACTGAACGGCGAGCGGGTCGGCCTGGCGGGCCAGGCGGTGCTCTATCTGCGCGGCGAAATCACGCTGCCGGGTGGAATGGAGGCAAAGTGAGCGCCGCGACCGGCTACGTCAGCGCCGATTATCTGCAGCGCACCGCGGCACGCTGCCGCGAGGCGATCCTGATTTTTTCGCGGGCGTATCCTGAAGATAAAATTTGAGGCTCAGCGCGTGCGCTCTTGCCCTTATGTAATCCACCAACCCGATTGGGGAGCGTTCTTAATCGCGGTTTCTGCATTCTTTCTCGCGAAACGAAATAGTTGGCACCAGCTCGGCACTGTGGTGATGCTCATCGGCGTACCCGCCGCGAGGCGGGTGTCGATTTCGCTCACCGAGGCGTTGGCACCGGTTGCGCCGGGCGTCCACACGTCCGGGCTGCCGCCCGACCACTGGTTTTGCGCAAGGCTGAAACCTTACCGCTCAAAACAGCAATCAAATACTGATTGCACACTCTAATATGCTCTGCTAATGTCTGATAGATGAACAGCACGCAACGCAAGACCTTGGAAGCGATCTTTTCCGACCCGGTCAACGGCACCATCGAATGGCAGCGGATCGAAGCCCTACTGGTTGCTGTGGGTTGCCGGGTCGTTGAAGGCAGCGGTTCTTCGGTGGGGTTCGAGAAAAACGGGATTCGCGTCCGGTTCCATCGCCCGCACCCCAACAAGGAAGCCCTGAAATACCGGGTAAAAGATGCCCGCGCTTTTCTGCAACAAATTGGAGTCATCCCATGAACGCCATCAGTTACAAAAATTATTCGGCACGGATCGAATACGACCCCGACGACCACATCTTCGTCGGGCACCTTGCCGGCATACGCGACATCGTCGGTTTTCATGGCGCCAGCGTGGACGAACTGGAATCCGCGTTCCGCGAGGCGGTGGATGACTATCTGGCGATGTGTGAGCAACTCGGGCAATCGCCCGACAAACCCGCAAGTGGCAAGATGATGCTGCGCGTTCCGCCGGAGGTGCATCGTGCCGCGTTGGTTGCTGCCGAGACCTCCGGCGTCAGCCTCAACCAATGGGCCGCCCGAGTGCTCGCCGAGGCGGCGCATCACGCCTGAACGGCAGTCGAGTTTCGTTGGACTGACTCAGGAAGCCCAACATTTCCGCTGCTCAACGCCTGTTGGGCTGTCGTTCCTCAGCCTAATCTCCGGCCTGGTTGCACGACCATTCCGATACGGTTCGAGCGGAATGGGAAAAGCTGAACAGGAGGAAATAACCCTGTCCGATACTTATCGTATTACCGCCGTGGCGGTGGCGGGTGACAAGACGTTACGCGTCACCTTCGGCGGCAACAAGGCGATGCCGGTCGAGGCTTTTCGCGCCTGGATGCCCACCATCTGAGCCTCAGCCAAGCCGCCGACGCCATTGGCCTGTCGCACCGCACAGTGAGCCGGTATCGCACCGGCATGAGGCCCGTGCCGCACACCGTAGCGCTCGCCTGCAAGGGCCGGGAAGTCGAGCAAGCGGCGCTTGGTAAGCGCTGCCGGACATTAGCATCGGACGGGAAATCCCGTGGGCACGATGAACCCGTGCCTACACTACCCATGCTGCTCAAGATGGAGAAGATCGGCAGGGGACACGTTAGCTTCCTTGCCTGCCCGTAGGCAGGGCAGGGCTTGCTTCTCCCCGGAGAAACCGCCTTAATCCATTCCTCCGCACACCGGGCAAGCGGGATCCTTGGCAAGGCGGATGCTGCGCCATTCCATGCGCAGGCCGTCGAGGAGCAACAGCCTGCCGTTCAATGTCTCGCCGACGCCGCTCAGCAGCTTCAGGGCTTCGGCGGCCTGCACCGAACCGATGATGCCGACCAGTGGGGCGAACACGCCCATGGTGGCGCAGCGCTCGTCTTCCTCGCCGCTGTGTTCGGGGAAAAGACAGTGGTAGCAGGGGCCGCCGGGGCGGCTGAAATCGAATACCGTGACCTGCCCGTCGAAGCGTACCGCCGCCCCGGATACCAAGGGTTTGCGTAGGCGCACACAGACCCGGTTGACGGCGTGGCGGGTGGCGAAATTGTCGCTGGCGTCGAGAACGATGTCGACGTCGGCG
>JAGXQV010000198.1 GCA_018336195.1 Sulfuricella sp.
CCCCCGCCGTAGCGCCGGTCGGCGCGGCTTGCGCCAGGTCGGCGGCTTGTTTCAGATGCTCCCGTTCCTCGCTGCGTTTGCCGTCGTGGGCAGCCACTTGTGCCGCTAGACGATGCAGGCGGGCGCGCACCTCGCCGGGCGCGGCGGCCCATCCGGGATGGGCGAAAGCCTCGCGCAACGCCTGTTTTCCCGCATCGAAGCGGTTGAACAGGGAAGGCAGGGAAAGGAAAGTGTTGGCCGCCACCAGCCGGGTTTCCAGGGAAATCGCAGTGCCGTTGAAAATTTCCGTGTCGTGGCGCGCTTCGAGGCTGCGCAAGGCCTTGTCGAGAACCGCCAGACCCCGCTCCGTGGCGCGAACCTTCTCCCACGGCAGCCAAGCATCGCGGCCCTGCATGGTCTGCGCGGCGCCGAGATAGGCGAGCAACAGCGGCGCTTGATCGGATTCGACGGCGGCAAGCCGGGTAAATTGCCGGACCGCCTCCTCGACGGCGGCGCTGTTGCCGTCGGCGGCCTTGAGAAAAACCGCCTGAGCTTGGGAAAACGCCGGATCAGCCGCGGCAAGCGCCGGCACCGCGAGGGCGGCGGCAAGTAAGAAATGAACGAAACGCATGGGTGGCTCCCCGTGTCGGATGGTGGATGGCCCACATCCTCGGCGAGAAATCACCCAGCCGGGCGGCTATGCGACAAAGGGTATTTTTCCGGCGCGAGCGGAGAATGGCACGCGCGAACCGCTGTAATACCAGCGGGCTATTTAGTGGAGGCTGGCGCTCTTGAGTCCCTGAGCGGCGAAATCGAGGAAGGATTGTAGGAGTTTGGAGCGGAATTTCTCGTGGGCGTAGACCAGCGATAGCGGTCTCATCAGCGAGGGTTGCAGGCGGATGGCGACCAGATCGCCGAGCTTGAGTTCCTTGAGAATGGTGGCGCGCGACACGATGGCGATGCCCAGGCCGGCTTCCACGGCGCCCTTGATGGCTTCCGGGCTACCCAACTCCATGACGATGTTGAGATCTTCGGGGTTGAAGCCGGAGCGGCGGAAGAAATCGTCGACCACCTCGCGGGTGCCGGAACCGGCTTCGCGGCTGATGTAGGGCTGCACCGCCAGTTGATCCGGCAAGGCGATTTCCTGCTTTGCAAGGGGGTGGTTGGGGGCGCAGATCACCACCAATTCATCTTCGCAGCATACTTCCGCTTCGAGATGCGGGTGATGCGACGGCGCTTCGATCAGGCCGATGTCGAGAGTATGGTCGGCGACCTTGGATTCGACGGTTTCGGAGTTGGCGACGGTGAGGCGGGTCTGTACCTGGGGAAATTTCGATTTGAAGTCGCCCAACAGGCGCGGCAGCATGTATTCGGCGATGGTGGTGCTGGCGCCGATCAGCAGGATGCCGCTGACGTCGCCGGTCATTTCCATCAGGCGGGTTTCCATTTCGTTGGTGAGATTGAGGATGCGCTCGGCATACTCCATCGCCAGGCGTCCGGCCGGGGTCAGCGTGATCTTGCTGTGGCTGCGCTCGAACAAGCGGGTGTTGAAGTGCTCTTCCAGTTGCTTGACTTGGAAGGTCACCGCCGGCTGCGTCATGAACAACAATTCCGCCGCCTTGGTGAAGCTCAGTTGCTTTGCAACCGTGTAAAAAACTTGTAGCCGTCGGTCTGCCATTTTCTATGTCCGAGACGAAAGTGATACCTATTAATAGATTTTATATTCAACCACAATTTTCCTATCAAGTGTAGAAAATTGCCATGCCGCCAAGCATGGCGGCAACGGGGGTTTCATGTTATAAAGCGCTTCGATCTCCCAAGGCTATTCGATGAATCGCGGCTTTTACCTCATTCTGGCAGCGCAGTTTTTTTCGGCACTTGCCGATAATGCTCTCCTGATCGCCGCAATTTCCGCGCTGCGCGAAATGCACGCGCCGCAGTCATACGAGCCGCTCCTCAAACTGTTTTTCACGGTTTCCTACGTTCTCCTGGCCGCGTTCGTCGGTGCTTTCGCCGATTCCATGCCCAAGGGGCGGGTGATGTTCATCAGCAACACCATCAAGATAGGCGGCTGCGCGATGATGTTCATGGACGTCCATCCCCTGCTCGCCTATGCCGTGGTGGGGCTGGGCGCGGCGGCGTATTCGCCGGCCAAGTACGGGATCCTTACCGAATTGTTGCCACACCGTCTGCTGGTGGTGGCCAACGGCTGGATCGAAGGCTTGACGGTGATGGCGATCATCCTCGGTACGGTGGTGGGCGGCCTGCTGGTCAAGCCGGAGGTTGCCCAGACCTTGCTGGCTTTTGATTTCCCGCTCATCGATACCGGTATCGATACGGTCCCGGAAATGAGCATCGCGATCATCGGGGCGATATACGTGGTTGCCGCGCTGTTCAACCTGTACATTCCCGATACCGGCGTCGATCACCGGATGCTCAAGAAAAACCCGCTGTATCTCATCCACGATTTCAACCATTGTTTGGCGCTGCTGTGGAAGGACAAGCTGGGGCAGGTTTCGTTGGCTGTCACCACGCTGTTCTGGGGAGCCGGGGCGACCTTGCAGTTCATCGTCATCAAGTATGCCGAAGTGGCGCTGCACCTCGACCTCTCCAAGGCCAGCATGTTGCAGGGGGTGGTGGCAGTCGGGGTGGCGCTGGGCGCGACTTTCGCCGCGCGCATGATTTCCCTGCGCCAGTCGGTGAAGGTGATTCCGCTGGGCATTGTGATGGGGTTGATCGTCATCTCCATGGATTTCGTCCATGACATGTGGCTGGCGATGGCGCTGATGGTGCTGATCGGCGGCTTGTCGGGCTTTTTCGTGGTGCCGATGAATGCCCTGTTGCAACATCGCGGTCATATCCTGATGGGTGCCGGCCACTCCATCGCCGTGCAGAACTTCAACGAAAACCTTTCCATCCTCCTCATGACCGGGATCTATGCCCTGCTGATCCGCATGGATGTCTCGATCTACATCGTCATCGCCCTGTTCGGGGTGTTCGTCAGCAGCGCCATGTTCCTGGTCAAGCGTCTCCACGAAAGAAACCAAGGGGAATTCGATTCCGTCGCTCATCTTGAAAACGTTTCACACTAATATTTTTGCCAATTAGTCTTTGTTAATGTTATTGATTTGAGTAAACGATGATTATCCATTATGACATTATTCTAGTAGAATCGCGGGCGGACCGCCTGCTGGCGGCCTTATTCAAACTGGAATGCAAATCGTGAAAACACTCAAGGGCTTCATCCTCGCCGCGTCGGTATTGGTGTCGCTGGTCTTTTTCGGCGGTACTTATCTGATCGTTTCGCAGATTTACGACAAATCGGTGAAAGAGAATGCCCTGTACGTCTCCAACACCCTCGCGGAACTGACTTTCAGTTCGATGTTCCAGGTCATGAACAAGGGCTGGAAGCGCGCGCAACTCGAAGAATTCATCGCCTCGACCCGCAAGGCGGTGGCCGATACCCCCACCACCATCGAAGTTTTTCGCGGCGAAGCGGTGACCCAACTGTTCGGCACCATCGAGCAGGAAAATATGGACGAGGCGATCAAGAACGCCTTCGCCATCGGCGCGCCGGTGATGCGCGAAAGTGCCGCCGGGGTGCGCTACGTCTACCCCGTGAAGGCCCAGGACAAGTGTCTGCGCTGCCATGAAAACGCCGCCCTCGACGAGGTGCTGGGAGTCATCGATGTGCGCCAGGATTTGACGCCGTTCATTGCCAAGGCGAAAAACCAGTTCCTCTTCTACCTCATCCTGATTGCACCGATTCCCTTCATCATCGCGCTGCTGGTGGTACTGCGGGTCAATCGCAAGATCGAGGATTCGATGACGGTGCTGGAAGACAGCGTCGAGCGGGTCAACAAGGTCTCCGACTTGCGTACTCTGGACTTGGGCGAGATCAAGATGGGCTTTGCCGAATTCGACCGGATTTTCCATAAGATCGAGGAGCTTGTCGGAAAACTGAGAAGCGTAGCGGTCGACAAGGATCTGCTGGAATTCGAAATCAAGCTCCTCGAAAAATTCGTCATCACCTCCGAAGTCGTCAAGGACTGGCGCGATTACGTGAGCCGCCTGCTGGTGGACATCAACACGGTCATCAACGCCTACACGCTGTTCTCCATCTTCAAGGTCGACGACGAAATCTTCGACCTGGAAATCTTCTGGCGCACCACGCCCTCCGCCCAGACCAAGGCCATGCTGGAGCGCACCATCCACGAAACGATGCAGCAAAACCCCCACTTTGCCGGCGTTACCTCGATCAACATCGTCCACAATGTCGCCCAGCCCGGCCCGGTGCAGATCGACCTGGCGGAATGCGATATCGAGGTGCAGGTCAAGTCTCTGCTGGTGGAAGCCCCGAAAATCGGCGGCATCGTGGGGATCGGCGTACAGGCGGAAATCGTCCGCGACGAAACGCGCCTGCTGGTGATGGAGAGCATTCTCTCCACCCTGCTCAACGTGGTCGGTTCGGTGAAAGCCATCTACAAATACACCAAGGATCTGGAGTATTACGCCACCCGCGACCCCCTCACCAACCTCTACAATCAGCGGGTGTTCTGGGAAATGCTCGAATACGAGCAGGGCCGCGCCGCGCGCCACGATTACAAGTTCGGCTTGCTGATGATCGACCTCGACAACTTCAAGTCGGTCAACGACACCTATGGCCACGCCTTCGGCGACAAATTCCTGATGGAATTCGCAACGCTGCTGAAAAAGGTTCTGCGCACCGAGGACATCATTGCCCGCTACGGCGGCGACGAATTCGTCGCCATCCTCCCCGAGTGCGACCTGGAACAGGCAGCGAGCAGCGCCAGCCGGCTGATCGAAGCCATCAACGGCAACTCCGTACCGGGGCCGGACGGCACCCATGTCAAGGGTACCGCCTCGATCGGCATCTCGATATTCCCGGACCACGCCGACGACCAGAAAGACCTGTTCCTGTTCGCCGACAACATGATGTACAAGGCCAAATCGGAAGGCAAAAGCCGTGTCAGCATCCCCACCGAGGAAGATCTTCTGGAAGTCTTCAAGGACATCGGCGAGAAGAGCATCATTATCATCAATGCGGTGGAGGAAAAGAAGGTCATCCCGTTCTTCCAGCCCATCCTCAACGTCAAGGAAAAAACCGTCGAGGCGGTCGAAGTGCTAAGTCGCATCCAGCTAACCGACGGACGCATCCTGGGGGCCATCGAGTTCGTCGAGATCGCCGAGAAAATGGGCATCATCCACAAGATGGACTACATCATCATGGAAAAAGCCCTGATGGCCGTCCAGGAATCGGGCTACCAGGGACTGGTGTTCCTCAATCTGTCGCCGCGCGCGCTGGTGCTCAACGAATTCCTCCACGAAACGCGGCGCATCGTCGCCGACAGCGGCGTCGCCCCGGAACGCATCGTCCTGGAGATCACCGAACGCGATACCGTGCGCAACATGGCGCTGCTGGAACGTTTCGTCAACGATCTCAAGATGGAAGGCTTCAAGCTCGCCATCGACGACTTCGGCTCGGGTTTTTCCTCATTCCATTACCTCAAACATTTCCCCATCGACGTCCTCAAGATCGAAGGGGATTTCATCGCCAACATGCTCAAGGACGGCAAGGACCGCGCCTTCGTGCGGAGCATCTCGATGCTTGCCCAGGAACTGGGCATCCGTACCGTGGCGGAATACGTGGAAAGCGAAGAAGTCCTGGAAAGCGTGGCCGCCTCGGGCATCGACCTGGCGCAGGGCTTCCACATCGGCAGACCCTCGCCGCGCCTGGTGTTCTGATTTAGAGCCAATTTTAAGTTGGTTGGGTAGGGGCACACTCACTGCTGCTTGCCGACTATCGCCCGTTGTCTCGTTTTCCGGCTGGGTGTATAAACACACAAACACCCAACTTTGGAGATTCCCATGAATACCATACGCTGGAATGTCGCGGTTTCCGCCGATACCGACCAAGCGCTACGCATGTTTCTTGCCAGCCAGGGCGGCGGGCGGAAAGGCGATTTGTCACGCTTTATCGAAGAGGCGGTAAGGGCGCATATTCTCGAATTGACCGCTGAACAGGCCAAGGCCGCCAATGCCGGGGTAAACGAAGGAGACTTGGCCGCGATGGTTGATGAAGCCCTGCAGTGGGCCGGCGAGCATTGATGCGCGTGGTCCTGGATTCCAACGTCCTATTCAGCGCGTTGATCTCGCCGCATGGACCACCTGATTTCATTTACCGTGCTTGGCGTGCGGGCCGTTTCGAAGTGGTGACTTCGCGGGAGCAACTGGATGAAATCCGCCGTGCCGGCCGCTACCCTAAGCTGCGTGCCGTTCTTCAGCCGGATAAAGTGGGCGTGATGGTCAACAACCTGCAACGCGCCGTGATACTGGAGCGTCTGACCATCGAGGTCGAAGCCGCCGACTCCGGTGATGCGTTTTTGCTGGCCATGGCGTTGACCGGAGATGCGGACTACCTGGTTACCGGCGATCGCCGCGCCGGGCTGCTGCAACGCGGACACATCGAACGTACCCGGATCGTCACTCCCGCCGTGTTTTGCGCTGAAGTGCTGTGAGCACCCCGGCATTTCCGCCGTATAATTGCGCCCCGCCTTTAGCCTTCCGAATTGCACCGTGCCGAATCGACAGCCCGCTTCCCCCATCTCCCTTTGCATGATCGCCGACCGCCACCGTTTGCGGCGGCAGGAGCAGCAAATCCGCGAAATGGCGCGCGGCGGCAAGCCCGTGGAAAAGCTCAAGGCGCAATTCGAAGCGGCCCTAGCGACTTCCGCCGGGGTCGCGGCACAACGTCTGGCGCGCCTGCCCAAGCCGGGTTTTCCCGAGGACTTGCCGGTTTCCGGGCGGCGTGGCGATATTGCCGCCGCCATTGCGAAAAACCAGGTCGTGATCGTCTGCGGCGAAACCGGCTCGGGCAAGACCACCCAGTTGCCCAAGATTTGCCTGGAACTGGGGCGCGGCGCGTACGGCCTGATCGGCCACACCCAGCCGCGCCGTCTGGCGGCGCGCACCGTGGCGACGCGCATCGCCCAGGAGCTGAATTCGCCGCTGGGGCGGGTGGTCGGTTTCAAGGTGCGCTTCAACGACAACGTCAGCGCCGACAACCATATCAAGCTGATGACCGACGGTATCCTGCTTGCCGAAACCCAGCATGACCGCTTTCTGTCCGCCTACGACACCATCATCATCGACGAGGCGCACGAGCGCAGCCTGAACATCGACTTCCTGCTCGGCTACCTCAAGCAGTTGTTGCCGAAGCGCCCCGATTTGAAGGTGATCGTCACCTCCGCGACCATCGACGCGCAACGTTTTTCCGAGCATTTCGACGGCGCGCCGGTGATCGAGGTATCGGGGCGTCTGTACCCGGTGGAAATCCGTTATCGCCCCTTGAAAGTGATGGCCGGCAAGGGCACCGACAAGGAGATTCCCGAGGATCTGGAAGACGCCATTCTCGATGCGGTGGACGATGTGGCGCGCCTGCCGCAAGGCGGCGATATTTTGATATTCCTGCCCGGCGAACGGGAAATCCGCGATGTCGCCGAAGCCTTGCGCAAGCATCATCCCGCCGGGGCGGAAATCCTGCCCTTGTATGCACGGCTCTCCGCCGCCGAGCAGGAACGCATTTTCAAACCGGGCGGCGGGCGACGCATCGTGCTGGCCACCAACGTCGCGGAAACCTCGCTGACCGTGCCGGGCATCCGCTACGTGATCGACCCCGGCGAGGCGCGGATATTGCGCTATTCCTACCGAGCCAAGGTGGAACGCCTGCTGGTCGAGAAAATCTCCCAGGCCTCCGCCAACCAGCGCGCCGGACGTTGCGGACGGGTGATGAGCGGGGTATGCGTGCGCCTTTACGCGGAAGACGATTTCAACGCCCGCCCCGCCTACACCGACCCGGAAATCCGCCGCAGCAACCTGGCGGCGGTGATCTTGCGCATGAAAGCGCTGGGCCTGGCCGACGTGGAGAATTTCCCCTTCATCGAGCCGCCCGACAGCCGCGCCATCACCGACGGCCTCAAGCTGCTGGAAGAGTTGAACGCCGTCGATGAACGCGGCGGCCTCACCCCCACCGGCCACGACCTAGCCAAACTGCCCATCGACCCGCGCATCGGGCGCATGGTGCTGGCCGCCAAGGGTGAAAACTGCCTGCGCGAAGTGCTGATTGTCGCCGCCGCGCTGTCCCTGCAAGACCCCCGCGAACGCCCGCTGGAGCGCCAGCAGGCGGCAGATACCAAGCATCGCCTGCACCAGGACGAGAATTCCGATTTCCTGGCCTTCCTCAATCTCTGGCAAGCCTACGACGAAGCGCTCAAACACCAGAAATCGCGGCGCAAGCTTACCGACTGGTGCCGCGACAACTTCCTCTCGCCGGTCAGGATGCGCGAATGGCGCGAGCTGCACGGCCAGTTGCACAGCATCGTCGCCGAACTGGGTTGGCGCGAAAACGAAGTCGCCGGCAGCTACGACGAAATCCACCGCGCCCTGCTGGCCGGGCTGCTCGGCAACATCGGCTTCAGAAGCGACACCCAGGAATACGAAGGCGCGCGCGGCATCAAGTTTTCGATCTTCCCCGGCTCGGCACTTTTCAAAAAAGGCCCGAAGTGGGCGATGGCCGCGGAACTCGCCGAAACCACCCGCCTTTACGCGCGCTGTGTGGCGAAAATCGAACCGGAATGGCTGGAAAAAATCGCTGACCACCTCACCCGCCGCCACTACTTCGACCCGCACTGGGAGAAGCAGCCGGCGCAAGTGGTCGCCTGGGAACGGGTGACGCTGTACGGCCTCACCATCGTCGCCAAGCGGCGCGTCCACTACGGCCCGCTGAATCCCAGCGAGGCCCGTGAACTGTTCATCCGCGGCGCGCTGGCGGGGGGCGAATTCCTCACTCGTGCGCCGTTCTTCGACTTCAACCGCAAGCTGATCGAGGAAATCGGTGAACTCGAACACAAGTCACGCCGTCAGGACGTACTGGTCGATGAACACACCCTGTTTGCTTTCTACGACGCGCGGATTCCGGCGGGTATCCACAATGGCGTGGATTTCGAGAAATGGCGGCGCGAGGCCGAGAAGGCCCATCCGCGCCTGCTCTACATGAGCCGCGACGACCTGATGCGCCACGGCGCGGAAGCCATCACCGAGGAACAGTTCCCGGAAAGCCTCGCCGTCGCCGGCAGCGAGTGCCCGCTCACCTACCGCTTCGAACCCGGCCACCCGCTCGACGGCGCGACCTTGAGCGTACCGCTGCATCTCTTGAACCAGATTGACGGCGCGCGCTGCGAATGGCTGGTGCCGGGGATGCTGCGCGAGAAAGTCACCTGGCTGGTCAAAGCCCTGCCCAAGCGGGTGCGGGCGGCCTGCGTACCGGTGCCGGAGTTCGTCACGGCGGCACTGGACGAAATCTCTGCGGCGGGCGGCAAGCCGCTCAGCTTGGCCCTCGCTGCCCACATCCAGCGCAAGACTACCCAGGAAGTCCCGCCCGATGCCTGGAAGGAAAGCGAACTGCCCGCCCACCTGCGCATGAATTACCGCATCGTCGACGAAGCCGGTGCGGAACTGGCGAGCGGGCGCGACCTCCCTGAGCTCAAGGCCAAGCTTGGCCAGGCGGCGCGCCTCACCTTCGCTCGCGCCCCGGAACTGGATTTCGAGCGCGAAGGGCTGACCGCCTGGGATTTCGGCGACCTGCCCGAGAAAATCGCCTTCACCCGCAACGGCCATCCCATCACCGGTTATCCGGCGCTGGTGGACGAAGGCCAAAGTGTCGCCATCCGCCTTTTCGATACCCCCGAGGTCGCCCAGGCGGCGATGCGCGGCGGGGTGCGGCGCCTGCTGCGGCTGGCCTTGGCATTGCAGCTCAAACAACTCGACAAGATCCTACCGGGCTTCACCCAGAGCGCGATGCTGCTGCGCCCGGTGGCCTCGCCAGACGACCTGCGCGAAGACCTGCTCACCGCGATTGCCGACCGCGCCTTCATCGGCGACGACGATTACCCGCACAACGAAAAGCACTTCGCCGCGCAAAAGGATCGCGCCCGTACCCGCCTTTCCGCCGTCGCCGACGGCGCCTGCCGGATGCTCGCCACTATCGCCGCCGATTACCACGCCATCCAGGGGCGCTTGGCGAAGCTGCCTCACCCGCTCGCCCACGACCTGCGCGGGCAACTCTCCCATCTGGTCTACAAGGGTTTCCTCGCCGCCACTCCGTGGGAACGCCTCAACCACCTGCCGCGCTATCTCAAGGCTATCCTGCGCCGCCTCGACAAGCTGCCGAATGACCGCGATGCGCGCAACATGGCGTCGCTCAAGGAATGCTGGGAGATGTACGAAAAGCGCCTGGAAAAACATCGCAAGGAAGGCATCGCCGACCCGGCATTGACGGAAATCCGCTGGATGATCGAAGAACTGCGGGTGTCTCTGTTCGCCCAGGAACTCAAGACGCCTTACCCGGTATCGGTAAAGCGTTTGCTGAAGGCTTGGGAGAGCGTCAGGAATTAGTCGCGGACATTCCGCGTACACCTGCAGCGCCGGATAGCGCCAAAATCAAACTGTCTGAAACGTGCCAACAGGTGCCATTCAGATTTCCCTCATACTTTTCCTGACTATCGATGTAGACAGTCGGCGTTGTTTGGTTGAACATGGTACGGCATCTTTTCTGGAGACAACTTTGTCAGCACACAACCCCGCATTGCTTGAACCGGCTCAACTGAATCCCAGGTTGGCTGCTTCGAACTGCATGGAAATCCTGTTGTTCACGCTCGGTAATGGGGAGATTTTCGGCATCAATGTCTTCAAAGTGCGCGAGGTTTCGCATACCCCAACTATCACCAAAACACCGAACATGCCTCTTGGTGTCGAAGGATTTATTTCATTGCGCGGCAATATCATTCCGGTGATTGCGCTGGCAACATCGGCTGGTTTGGCGGGGATTCCAGAGGTCACGGGAAAAACCATGATCGTGACGCAATTTAGTGGCCACGTTCAAGGACTTCTTGTTCATGACGTGGATCGCATCGTGCGTGTGGACTGGGAACAAATCACCCCTCCCCGGGAAATGCATGCGCAGGGTGAAACCATGATTACCGCCATCACCAGGTTGCCTGATGGACGACTGGTTTCGATTCTGGACATGGAACAGATACTGACCGATGTAATCGGCATCCCCATTTTCAAGGAAATAAGCCAGACGGGTAAAAGCAGTGCGCGGATGGTTTTCTTCGCAGACGATTCACTGGTCGCACGCAAGGCCATCATCATGGTATTGGACAAGTTGGGCGAGAAATACCAGCAGGCCACCGATGGGCAAGATGCTTGGGGAAAACTTCAAGGACTCGCGAGCCGCGCCGGCGGCGACAATCCAATGAGCGACCAAATCAGCGTAATCCTGGTGGATGTGGAAATGCCGCGCATGGATGGCTATGAACTCACCAAGAAAATCAAGGGAGATGCCCGTTTCAAAGGGATTCCGGTAATCATGCATTCATCCTTGTCGGCGGACGTTAACATGGCCATGGGTAAAACTGCTGGCGTAGATGCCTATCTTGCCAAATTCGACCCCGTGGTTTTGGCAAATACGCTACGGCCATTCTTTGCGTAAGCGTCATCCGTATCGAAGGAGTGCCGGCGTCTCGTAGGCCTGCCAGCGCTCCGCCCCCCAACGCGCCCATTGTGACTCTGAAGAGCATGATATTGGGGTTCGCTTACCGCCAACAATTTACTGACCACTAGCGCCCCCATCCATGCGTATCCACCATCTCCGACAACAACTGCGCGACCTGGGCGCCCTGCCTGCCCATGAGGCGCGCGTGCTGCGCGCCTGGGTGCAGCGACTGCCGCTGGGCACCAAGAGGCGGCGTGCCGAGGATTTCCTGCCCCTGGCCTTGCGCGAGGCCATGCCGGACTTCACCGCCGAGTTGCAGGGATTGGCGCGCCTCTATTCCGAGCATCCCGGCGAGGATGACTCGGTTCGCCTGCTGGTGGAGTTGGCGGACGGCCAGACGGTGGAAAGCGTGCTGCTGCCCCGCGATGGGTTGTGCGTTTCCACCCAGGTCGGTTGCGCGGTGGGCTGCGTGTTCTGCATGACCGGGCGCGATGGCCTGCTGCGCCAGTTGGGCAGCGCCGAGATCGTCGCCCAGGTGGTGCTGGCGCGCAGCCGCCGGGCGGTGAAAAAGGTGGTTTTCATGGGTATGGGCGAGCCGGCCCACAACCTCGACAACGTGCTGGAGGCTATCGACCTGCTCGGCACGGCGGGCGCCATCGGCCACAAGAACCTAGTCGTTTCCACTGTCGGCGAGCGGCGGGTGTTCGAGCGGCTCACCCAGTCCACGGTGAAACCCGCTCTGGCGCTCTCGCTGCATACTACCGACAGCGCTCTGCGCCGCCGGCTGCTGCCCAAGGCGCCCGACATCGCACCCGAGGAGATGGTCGAACTGGGCGAAGCCTACGCACGCCTTACCGGCTATCCGATCCAGTACCAGTGGACCCTCCTTGAAGGAATCAACGACACGGATGCCGAGCTGGCCGGCATCGCCCGTCTGCTGGCCGGCAAATATGCGGTGATGAACCTGATTCCCTACAACAACGTGGACGGCTTCGCTTATCGTCGCCCGACTTGGGAGCGGGCCGCCGAGATGGCGCGTACCTTGCACCGCCAAGGCATCCTCACCAAGCTGCGCCATTCCGCGGGGCAGGATGTGGAGGGCGGCTGCGGGCAGTTGCGGGTACGGGCGCAGGCGGACGGCTAAACCAGCCTACCGGTTTCTACCCTTGTTCCGGTTCATTCACCAGCGAGGCGGCGGGCCGCGCGCGGCGGGGATTCTGCGAGCGGGGTCGCCTGGAGTGGCGCCGGTGTTTTATCGTACCCGCTGGAGCCTATACTATGCGCCATTGATGAGAGTGCGGAAAGAAATGAACCATGCATGATAGTGTCGAACATCTTCGCAAGCGCTGGACGCCGGAATTGACCGCAGCGGCACTCGCCGAGCTAAGGGGGCAACCCGCCGCGATTAGGATTTCCACCATCGAGTCCGACGGCAAGAGCTATCTCGATCTGCGCGGTATCCGCATCGAGCAGACCCAGCTCGACGCCGCCGTCATCCGCAACGCGAACCTGCGCTGGGCGGTGATTCGCGACGTGGGACTCAAGGACACGCAGTTCATCGATTGCAATTTGAGCCAAGCGGGATTTTTCGAGTGCTATTTGCGGCGTACCGTGTTCTCGCACTGCGACATGGTGAACGGGAAATTCGAGCGTAGCGAATTCTCGTCGGCAAGCATGGAAGACTGCCGGCTCGACTTTGCATCGTTCCGCGAGTGCGAGATCGCGCTTGAGACCATCCGCTTTCGCGCCGACACCGAACCGCGTGTGCTGGCGCGGGTTTGCCGCAATCTGAAACTCAACGCAATGTCGATCGGCCACTTCGCCGATGCCGGCGAACTGACTTATATGGAGAAGACCTACGAGCGCTACGATCTCTACCATCGTGCTGTCGGCCGCCACCACGAGACGCTGGGCGGGCGCGGGCGGGCACTGCGCGCGTGGCTGATGTCGGGGCTGCTTAATCTGGTGTGGGGTTACGGCGAGAAACCGCGCCGGATCACGTTGGCGATGGTGGTCGGGATTTTCTTTTTCGGTGCCTTGCAGTACTGGCTCGACGGCATTCCCGGCAAGGGTTTCTGGGCGCATGTCTACTTCAGCGGGATTACCTTCCTCACCATCGGCTATGGCGATCTCGTGCCGGTGGCGCCGCTGCCGCGCGCGCTTGCCGTGATCGAAGGGGTGGTTGGCATCACGGTGCTGGGGATGCTGATCGCCTCGTGGACCAAGAAGATCATGTACCGCTGAGCAATCGCCCTGCTATCTAAGTGATTTAACTCAAGTTATGCGCAAGACCTAGTCTAATGACAAAGACATATGCGGAACCCCTTGATCGCTAAGGGTGTTTCATAACTTGTTGATTGTTAATGGATAATATCAGCTTAAATTCTAGGCGGATGCGGAAACCGCCTTTTGTATCCGCAGGTTACAGCTTAATTACCGAGTTATAAACAGAGTTATCCACAGATTTTGTGGACGCCCATTTAACCCCGCCGTTGTCAACAAGGAAATCCCGATATGCTCATTTTTCAGCCCAGATGGTTATACGGCCTGCTTTTGCTCTAGCCAGACAAGGGTTGCATCCTCCAGGGTGGGAGCCTTGCCGACGATATCGTCAATCACCTTACGCTCCTTGGGGAGGATTTCGATTTTCGAGTAGCCATACTCCCAGCCCTTGCCGGTCTCGCTCTTGCGTATGAATTTGGTGCGCCTGTCAGTCATGGTAATCCTTTGTGAGAGTCGTTGATCGAAGTTCTTCCGGACTGGGGGAAGGGAGGGCGGTTGTCGAGCGCGCGCCCTTCGTTCAGTCGCAGTACATTCCGCCACACGGGTTCTGTGGCGCGTTCCGGGCGCTGGACGGCGACGGTACTCCAGCTTTGACGACATCACTAGCTCTGGCAGCATTCAGCATCGCCTGCCAGCGTTTTATATCCTCCTCCGTCCCGCCTTCTCTTATCAGGCGCAGACCCTCGCGCTCAATGGTATCCCAGTTCACCTGCCGGGTTGGCGGTGCCTCGGGCGTTGCGGCGGCCTGCGCTTCCCGGTGCTCGATAGCGGCCTGCTCCGCGCCGTTGATTGACCCGCAGCGGCTTAAAATCTCGGAGGGAGGAACCGCGCAGAGCGGCCGGTTTTTCGCAATTCGGTCTTTGCAGATCGTGCAGTTTGGCTCCGCCGCGACGGAGCCGCAGAAAACCGCCAGCAGCAGGACGAACGGCCCAGCCGCGAGTTTCCGTTTGAGGTTGCATTCCATAACTAGCGCGGTAGCGAGGGAGGTGGTAGTGGCGAAACCCGCTGCCAGCCTTCCGCACATTGGTTGACGTAAGGGTAATAGGCCTTGGCGCTGGCGCAATAGTACCAACTGGCCGGTTCAGGCGCGGCCTGGGGGGAGTTGCCGCCCTGTACCACGTAAACCGGAGGCGGCGCGTAATACGTCACCGCGGGCGGGGAATAATAATAGCTCGGCGGGCTATAGTACGGGTCTGGATAATACCTTGGGGAATAATAGTCCGCTCCATAACCCGGATAGCCCAGTCCCAAGCCCAGCCCCAATCCTATGGCGAGTCCCACGCCCACGCCGCCGTGACCGCCACGATCCGCCATCAGCGGCCCATTCGCGACCAGCCCAAAAATCACCAATCCCCCAATCAACAGTGTCTTGACGAGTTTCATGAGCGTTTCCCTCCATCGGGATGCAAAAAGCCTTGTCTATAAACACCTTAAGTATAGCCCTTGGATGCCGGGGAATTGTTTCATGAGGTACAAAAGACTTGTCGGAGTGTTGCGGCGGCGCTACGCGCCCCGGCCTATCTACTTGCTAGCAGTCAGTCAACATGAAACGAAGGGTTGTAGGAGCGGGCCGCGCCCGCGATGCGGTGTTGCAATTTGTCGCAATGTTCCTGCCGGCGACACTGCTCGTCTGCATGGCAGGCTCCTACCAATAACCGCCGTTTCAACGTGACAGGCTCCTAGGCCTATTCGGGCACATCCACCAGCAAGGCAATCCCCTCCGCATCGAGGATCAGTGCGCGCAGGCCGGGTATGGCGGTGGTTGCGGCGAGCAGGGGCGGCAGGGGGTGGATGTGTTCGACGGGAATTGCCTGGAGTTGCACCGGGGCCGTGACGGCGAAAGGCCGGTCGGCTTCCGGATGTTTGATAAGGAGCAATTGCCGGGCGGCGGTACCGGCACCGGCCAGGCCGAGCCGTTCGGCGAGCTCGGGCACATTGTTGTCTGGCGGGAGGGGGCGCGAAGCCCGCACCAAGCGGGCTTCCACGGCGCAGCGCCAAGCGCCGGCGCGGAACGCCACCACCTCCAAGGTCAGGCCGGAAAGGGTTGTGGCGGGTGCGGAACTCATCCCAGGGTGCGGCTGTAATCGCTGAAGATTTGGTCGAGGTCGAGCACCGTGACCGGCTTGTCCTTGAAAGTCAGGATGCCCAGGACGATGGGGCGCAGGTGGTCGGGGATGGTGCTGGGGGGCGGGTGGATGTTGCTCTGCACTATATCCACGACATCCACCACTTCCTCGACGCGGATGCCGCTGCTCATGCCGCCGCCGCGCCCCAGGAGGATAGAGGCGCCGCGTCCTGGCTCGCTGGCCGCGAGGTGCAGGAGGTCGTTGAGGCTGATTACCGATTCGATGTCGCCGCGCACGTTGATGACGCCTTCCAGCGAGGCCGGACAGCCGGGGACGAAAAACACCTCGGTGTGGGAAAGGATCTCGCGGATCCGCTCGCCGTTAAAGGCGAACCACTCGCCGGTGAGGGTGAAGATCACCAGCTTGGTGGTGGGTTCGTCGACGTTGACGATTTCCCGGTTGGCTTCGCGGCGCTGGGTGAGCACCTGGTCGAGGGTGAGTTCGCTCATCGCTACTCCAAATATAAAAGCAGTTATTAGTTTTTAGTGTTGAGTGTTGAGTTAATGTCGCCGCGCCATGCGCGTCGACATTTATCCATGCGCGAAGCGCATTCCACAACTCAACACTAAACACTTAACACTAAGCACTGTCATCTGTTCGTCATTACCCGGTTGCGGCCTTGTTTCTTGGCGTCGTATAGCGCCCGGTCGGCGGCTTCGCGCAGTATTTCGAGGCGCTTGAATTGCGGAAAGGCGGCAATGCCGGCGCTGAAGGTGCAGGAAAACTCCGCGTCGCCGGCATGGAAGCGCACTTTGGAAAAGTCCTCGCGGAGCTGGTCGATGATTTGGGCGGCGTGCACCAGTTCGATTTCATGGAGGATCGCGGCAAACTCCTCGCCGCCGTAACGCCCCACGATGTCGGAATTGCGCAGGCGCTGTTGCAGCACCCGCGCCAGGGCCAGCAGCACTTGATCGCCGACCGGGTGGCCGTAGGTGTCATTGACCGATTTGAAATTATCCACGTCGATCATCACGAAACACAGGGGCAATTGGTGGCGGGCGGCATTCGACAGCGCGCTGTCGAGGAGTTGGGTGGTGGTGGTGTGGTTGTACAGGCCGGTAAGGCTGTCGCGCGCCATCAGGGTGCGCAGGATGCGCATCCGCTCGGCGCGGATCGCCACCGCCGTGACCAGGTCTTCGGGCTGGATGGGTTTGGTGAGAAAGCCTTCCGCGCCCACCCGCATCGCCGAGAACTGCTTTTTCCGGTCGGTTTCGCTGGACAGGTAGACGATGGGCAGACCTACGTAATCGGGCACCTGGCGGATCAACTGGGCGAGGTCGCGGCCGGTGCAGCCGGGCATGTACATGTCCATCAACACCATGTCGGGACGGAACTCCTGCAATACCTCCAATACCCGCTCGGGCTTGTGTACCTGGTAGGTAATCATTCGCGCTTCCTGGAGGATCAGGCAGTGGTAGGCGGCGATTTCCGGTTCGTCGTCGACCACCAGTACCCGGTACGGCTCGGGCTTCTTCTGCACCGTCAGTTCGTCGAGGGTGGCGACCAGCTCCAGGGGGTGCGTCGGTTTGAGGAAGTAGGCGCTGCCGCCGGCCTGCACTGCGGACAGGCGTGCTTCGAAATCGTCGCGTCCGGAGAGGAAGATGGCCGGCAGCGGCTCGTCGATTTCCTGGTTGAGCGCATGGAGTGCCTCGGTGCCGCTCACGCCGCCGGGAAAATTGATGTCCATGACGATGGCGGAAGGGCGCTTCACCTTGACTGCCGCGGCGAGTTCGGCGGGACTGTTGAAGGTGATGGTGACATAGCCGAAACAACGCAGTTGCGTGGCCAATTGTTCCACTTGCAGGGCTTCGTCGTCGCACAGGTAGATCAACCGGCCGCCGGGATCCTTGTCGTCGCCGATCTTGGGCAGTTCAAAGTGCGGCACTTCCTTTTCCTGGGCGAGATACCCGCCCACTTCGGCAATCACCTCGGCGCCCAGGTTGATGTTGGCGAGTACCTCGCCGAGTTCGTCCCAGAACGCCGGCGACGCTCCGGCGGGGTTTTCCAAGAGTCGGCCGGCGAGGCTTTCGCCGCGCCCGGCTATCGTCCCCAGATCGCTGAAACCGAACGAGTTGCCGGTTCCCTTGATGCTGTGCAGGAAACGGTGCAGGTTGGCTGCGGCGTCCTTGTCGTGGGGGTTGGCGCGCAGGGCGGCGAACAGGCGCAGCGCTTCTTCCACCCGGCGGGGAAGCTGCTCGATGAACTTGGCGCGCAACAGGGCGATCTTGCTGCGTACCGAAAGAGGACGTTCGCTCATGGCTTCATGCTCGCAATGGGTTTAATGGGAAAGGGCGCAGCGGAATTATCCACGGCGTGCCAATACCTCTTGCATAAGCTGGGGGAGGCTTTCCTCCAGGCTGAAATCCTTGAGCAGGCAGGCGTCGAGGTTCGGCTCTTCGGCTTTCGGCCCCGCCGGGTCGTCGCCGGTCAATAGAATGAACGGCAACGTCACCCCCTGGCCGCGTAGTTCGCGGAACAGGTCGATGCCGCTTACCAGCGGCATGTTCATGTCGCTGATTACCATGTCGAAGGGACCGTCGTCGCCCAGCTTGTCCATCGCCTCCACGCCGTTTTCGGCGAGCACGTAGTCGTGCCCCATTCCTTCCAGCACCGCAGCGGTCATTTCGCCCGCCAGGGCATCGTCGTCTACTACCAGTATTTTCATGTTTGTCACCTCTCGTTATTGTTCGGTAATGGGTAATGGGTAATGAGTAATGAGGGATGGGGCGGTTTTGTGTCGCTTCGCGACATTCATTGGGTTTGATGGGGGGGCGCTAACGCTTCGCCCATCGCCCATCGCCCATCGCCCATCGCCCATCGCCCATCGCCCATCACCCATCACCCATCACCCATCACCCATCACCCATCACCCATCACCCCAACAAATTCCTCAACGTATCCACCAGATTGCTTTGGTCGAAATCGCCCTTGACGATGTAGGCATCCGCGCCTACCTGGATGCCGCGCCGCTTGTCTTCCTCCTTCTCGCGGGAGGTGATGATGACGATCGGCGTGTCGCGGAATTTTTCCTCCTCGCGCAGCTTGGCGGTGAGGGTGAAGCCGTCCATGTTGGGCATTTCCACGTCGGTGAGAATCGCGTCGAAATGGCCGGCACGGGCTTTTTGCAGGCCGTCGAGGCCGTCCTCGGCGAGCGTGACGCGGTAGCCGTAAGCCTCAAGCACGTCTTTTTCGATCTCGCGGGTATTCAGCGAGTCATCCACCACCAGGATGTCGAAGCGCGGGCTGGTTTCCCCGGCGGGACTCGCGGTTTCGGCGCGCACCGCCTGGCCGCGCGCCTTGCGCGCCAGTTCCAGGAGGGCCGGGGCGTGCAGCACGCTGACCAGTTCGTTGCGCCCCGTCGCCACCACCCCGGACACCAGTTGCAGGCGGCGCATGTGCTCGGGGAGCGGTTTGATGACCATGTCGCGCTCGTCGAGCAGTTCATCGACGGCCAGCGCCAGCTTTTCGTTGCGCACCCGGATCACCACCAGCAGCAAGCCGAGATCGCCGACGCGGAGCGGACCATTGCGCTGCGAGCGGCTGGGGATGTCGAGCAATTCGGCGAGCGACGCGACCGGCACGAATTCGTTGCGGATGATCACAGCGTTGCGTTCCGCCACGTTGAGCATCTCCTCGCGCGGCATGCGGATCAATTCCGCCACGTACTGGGCGGTGAAGCCGAACGGCAGACCCTTCGCGTCCACCAGCAGAACCCGCATCACCGCCAGCGACAGCGGCAGGCGCAAGGCGAAGGTGGTGCCCAGGCCGGGGCGGGTTTCCACGCTGACCACGCCTTGCAGGTCGTCGACGATGCATTGCTTAACCACGTCCATGCCCACCCCGCGCCCGGATATGTCGGTGATGATGGCGCTGGTGGAAAAGCCCGGCAGGAAGATCAGGTCGACCGCTTCCTGGTCGCTCATGGTGGCGGCTTTTTCGGCGCTGATGAAGCCTTTGCGCACCGCCTTGTCGCGCACGCCGGCGAGCGGGATGCCGGCGCCGTCGTCGCTGATTTCGATGACCACCCAGCCGCCGTCCTGGCGTGCCGACAGCGTTACCCGGCCTTGCGCGGGCTTGCCGGCGGCCGCGCGTTGTTGCGGGGTTTCCAGGCCGTGGTCGGCGGCGTTGCGCAGCAAATGGACGATGGGGTCGGAAAGCTTGTCGATCATTTGCCGGTCGAGCTCGATCTCCGCGCCGCTCACCACGCATTCCACCTGCTTGCCCACCGAGCGGGCGAGGTCGCGGACGATCCGTCCCGCCGGGTCGAAGACGATGGCGAGCGGCAACATGCGCATGATGAGCGCCTTGTCGTGGAGTTCCGCCATCAGAATTTCTTGGGCTTGCACGTCGTCGCTGAGCTGGCGGGCGAAGTGATGGAGGGTGGCGCGATGGACTTCCCAGTTGTCGGGCGAGGCTTCCCGCTCAATGGCGCGCACGTCGACTAGGCGCTGGCGCAGCAGGGCGTGGCTGGACACCACTTCGCCCATCAGCTTGATGAGTTCGTCGAGCTTGGCGAGGCGCACCCGCACGGTATCCGGCGCCTTGAGCTTGTCGGGCGCCGCCGGGGCGACCGGTTGCGGAGTCGCGGCGGGCGAGACGGTAGGCGGCGCTTCAGCGGCGTCGGGTGCCGTGCGGGGATTCGCTGGGGCTGGTGCCGAGGCGGCGGCAGGCGCGGCCTGGCCGGTCGCGGCAGCCGCCAGCGCCGCGCACAGGGCTTCGTCGGGCGG
>JAGXQV010000199.1 GCA_018336195.1 Sulfuricella sp.
GCAATATCGTCGGACAGGATATCGGCGAGACCCCCGGATTTGCCTCCTTAGCGCTGAATATGGCCTATCGCACGACCCGCAATGCCACACTCACCGCTGGCGTGGATAACGTGTTCAATACCCGCTACGCCGAACACCTGAGCCGTGCCGATGCCGTCGATGGTTTGCCTGTAAACAGCCGGGTCTATGAGCCAGGACGGTTTCTATGGGCGAGACTGACCGTCAACTTCAACTGACCGAGGAGCCCCTCATGATTTTTCGCCATCTCGCAATCGCCGCAGCCTGCCTGAGCCTTTCCCCCTTGGCACATGCTGACAGTGTCAAGATCGACCGGGCCTGGATACGCGCCACCGCACCGGGGCAGCCCGTGGCGGGAGGTTTTCTTGATCTCACCGCCGATGCCGACATGAAATTGCTGGGCGGCAGCAGCCCGGTATCGGCCTCGCTCGAACTGCACACCATGAAGATGGACAACGGGGTCATGGTGATGCGTCAGCTCAAGGACATTGCCTTGCCCAAAGGGCAAACCGTGCAACTCCGTCCCGGAGGGCTGCACATCATGTTCATCGGCCTGAAAAAACAGATCAAGGAAGGCGACAAGGTGCCGGTGAACCTCACGCTTCAGAACGCGGTCGGCAAGGTGCAGACGGTGTCGCTGGAAGTCGATGCACAACGCTCGGCCGACATGGGCAACATGCACCACTCTCATTGAGCGCCCTAGGGCACCGCTTGATCAGAACGGGAAATGCGCATCCCCACCTTTCCCGTTCCGGCTCACGGCCTGTGCCTACCCACGCGGGGCACAAAAACCGTACCGATATACCCATAACCCATCAGGGCAATACCCATAACCCTGCAGCAAAGCTGCGGCGCAGCAAACATTTCATGACATGGGCATGCAGACACACAAAAGCCTTTCCGTTTAGGCTACGGGCTGCGTGAAAGCCCCCCGCCACCTTTTTGTCATTGTCTTGAGCCGTTTCCGGCTTGCTCTCCGTTCGGAGGACTGCGTTGCTCCTTCTTTTTGTCCGTCTGTTTTGCCTGTCTCTGCTGGCCTCGCTACCAACCTATGCCAACGATGCCCGCCTGGAAACGGTTTCGGTGCAACTCATCTGGAAGCATCAATTTGAATTTGCTGCGTTCTACGCCGCACAGGAGCGGGGCTACTACCGCAATGCCGGGCTATCTGTGCGCATTCAAGAAGGCGGGCCAGGCATCGATGCCATCAAGGAAGTCATTTCCGGCAAGGCCGATTTTGGTGTGGGCACCTCATCTCTGGTGGTCGAGCGCTTCCGCGGAGAGCCGGTCGTTGCCCTGGCTACGCTCATGCAGCATTCCCCCATTGCCTTGCTGGCCCGGCGCTCATCTGAAATTCGCAGCGTGCATGATCTGGCCAACAGGCCTGTTGCCACTGACACCCACAATCGCGATGAAATTGAAGCCTATCTGCGCGCCTCGGGCATTGCCGACAAAGACATTCACCTGACCACACAAACCGACTGGAGCCTGGAGTCTCTGCATCAGGGCAAAGAGGCGGCCAAAGTGGTGTACGTTTCCAATGAACCTTTCTGGATTCGTGGTCATGAGCATGAATACCTTCTGCTGACCCCTCGCTCCGTCGGCATTGACCTGTTCGGCAACATGCTGTTCACCACCGAAGCCCAGATCCAGGCACGCCCGCAGGTCGTCCGCGCCTTCCGCGAAGCCACGCTGAAAGGTCTGGTGTATGCCCTGGAGCACCCCCAGGAAATCGCCGACCTGATCGTGGCCCGCTACAACACCCAGCACAAATCACGCGAGCATCTGCTGTTTGAGGCTGCGCAGATTCGCGAACTGACGCGTCCCGATATCGTGGAACCCGGCTATATGAGCCCAGGACGTTGGCGTCACGTCATTGAGGTCTATGCCAGCCAGGACAAGATGGCGGCCGATTTCAACCCGGCTGGTTTCATCTATGACCCAGAGCCACGCACGCTTCCCGGTTGGCTCATTGCCGGGCTGCTGGCCGCGATTTTCGGCATGCTGCTGGCCTTTGCCATTGTCATCAAAGTGCGGAGTCTGAACATCAAGTTGAAGCAGGAGATCGGCGAGCGCACCCAGGCAGAAGCTGCGCTACTGCAAAGCGAAGCGAAATATCGCGAGTTGGTGCACAACGCAGGCGCGATCATTCTGCGTATGGCCCCTGATGGCACGCTTACCTATTTCAATGAATACGCTGAGCATTTTTTTGGATATGCGGCAGAGGAAATTTTGGGCAAACACGTCGTGGGCACCATCGTTCCACTCATTGAATCCGGTTCGCAGCGGAATTTGTCCGTGATGGTGGATTCCATTCTGGGCAGTCCGGGCCACTACGCAGAAAACGTCAACGAAAACATCACCCGTTCCGGGCGGCGCGTCATGATCCACTGGTCAAACCGGGTCATCCTCGATGAAACACACACCCCTGTCGGGCTGCTGTGCATCGGCCATGACATCACGGCCAAGACCCAACTCGAAAAAGAGTTGGCGGAATACCGCCAGCATCTGGAAGAGCTGGTGACGAAACGCACGGTTGAGCTGGAAACCGCCCGCCACGACGCAGAGCGCCTGGCACGGGTAAAAAGCGAATTTCTCGCCAACATGAGCCACGAAATCCGCACCCCTCTCAACGGGGTACTGGGGTTCGCCCAGATCGGCATGCGGGTCAGCGACAAGAGCGGCAAGGCGGGCAATTACTTCGCCAAAATCATCCATTCCAGCGAACTGCTGCTCGGTGTCATCAACGACATACTCGATTTTTCCAAAATGGAAGCCGGGCAGCTCAAGGTCGAGCACGTGAACTACAACCTCGAACAGGTTCTGGCCGAAACCCTGGATCTGCTCAAGGCACGCGCCGATGCCAAAGGGCTGCAACTGCATCTGGAAACGGCGACCGAATGCCCGGCCAATGTCATGGGCGACCCGCTGCGAGTACAGCAGGTGCTGCTCAATCTGCTGTCGAATGCCGTGAAATTCACAGAAACAGGGCAAATCGCTCTCAAAGTGACTCGCCAGGATGAACGCCTGATCTTCAGCATCAGTGATACCGGCATTGGCATGAACGAGGTGCAACTCGGACACCTGTTTGTCGCCTTTACCCAGGCAGACAGTTCCACCACCCGCCAATATGGTGGCACCGGCCTGGGGCTGGCCATCAGCAAACGTCTGGTCGAACTGATGGCGGGAAATATCACGGTGAGCAGTCGTGTCGGGGTGGGCAGCACCTTTGAAGTCAGCCTGCCTTTCATCGCTGCAGCAGACAGTTTCGAGCCCCCCCTACCCGCTACATCCGCCTCTTCCTCTGGCTGCGGCCACCTCACCGGCTTGGTGATCCTCGCGGCAGAAGACAATGAGATCAATCAGATGGTGCTGGAAGAGTTGCTTGCCGGAGAAGGCTGTGAACTCATGCTCACTGGTAATGGCCAAATGGCGGTCGACATGGTGCGCAGACACGGCCCAAGCGCATTCAACCTGGTTTTGATGGATGTGCAGATGCCGGTCATGAATGGCTACGATGCCGCACGACACATTCACGCACTCGACCCCGAGCTGCCCATCGTCGGGCAAACGGCTCACGCCTTGCAGGAAGAACGCGACAAATGTCTGCGCGCAGGCATGGTTGACCAACTATGCAAACCTTTCGACCAGGCTCAACTGATCGAAATCATCCGGAAGTGGGCTCGCCCCTCAGCATTGACCTCACCCGTCAGCGAGGCAACAAAACCACGGCCTTAACACTGCAGGCCGTGCATGGCACATAGCGCGCGTTTGGCAAAAGCCAGCGCAATCCAGACCCAGAACAACAGAAAAAAGGCGAGAAAAGGCACATGGGCATCCATGACCACCTTGGGGGTCATGCTGCGCACCCCTTTGATCACAGGGCGCGTCACCATCTGTAGTACCTGATAGAACAGATTGGCATATCGCTTGTTGCCGGCCAGCAACGCCAGCACCCCCTGGCCCAACAGGGCATACCCCGCCACTTCCACCAACACACGCACGACAGAGACAAGAAACAGATCAATGGGCATGACATGGCCTGTGTTTCAATCCGCGCCCGGCGCAACCGGGCGAAACAACACGGAAGAGGTGACGCCTCTTCTCCCGTGTTCCGTTGTCCCCCTGAAGGGGGGAGGCTTCAAACCGGAGTTTGTTTCCGATGAAGGAAACATCATTTTACGGGGATGAGCCTTGCGTCTGCCTGACACGCTCACGACAATCCACCCTCCTCGTCCATCAAGGGTGTGTCGCATGAATTTCGACCATTGGCGCTTTACGGTTCGCGGTGTGCTCATGGAATGGCTGCGCCGTCCGGAACACGCTATCGCCGCCTACACGGAAGCCTTCCGCGCCGACCCCCGTGACGTACAGGCGGCGCGCAGCATCGCCTGGGTTTATGCCCGGCAAGGCCGTTGGCAAGAAAGCGTGACATGGCAGGAAAAGGCGCTGGAAATCGAGCCCGAACATGCCGACACTTGGTTCAATCTCGCGTATGCCCAGGAACAATGCGGACATCGCGATGCCGCACTCGCCTGCTTTCAGCGGGTGACTGCTCTAAAACCAGAACATGACCGGGCCTGGTATGGCATCGGCATGGTGCATGCTCACCAGGGTGATCATGCAGCCGCGAGCCACGCATTACAGAAAGCAGCTGACCTGCAGCCCATGAATGACCCCACTTGGTACGCTCTTGGCATGGCCTGCCACCACAACCACGACCCCGATGGCGTCAAACGCGTGATCGAGCATTGCCTGACCCACACCCCGGTCAGCGCCCGGCGGCTCATCAAGGAAACGCATCGAACTGATCTCATGCATCTGCTCCCCCCGGAGTGATTTCTGCCTCCCAAAGAGAAAGGCCAGCCGGGGTGACCCAGCTGGCCTTTCTCTTTGGAGCGCCCCGCGAGGGACGCCCCCAGCCTCACCGTTTAAGCGGCTTTGGCTTCGTTACCCAGACTCGGGTAACGCACATGATCCACCAGATCTTGCACTTCCTTGCTCGGTGCAGCGGTCAGCAGAGACCCCACGATCACCCCCAGGAACCCGGCAGGCAGACCAAACACGCCCGCAGAGATGGGTTTGATGGCAAACCACTCATTGGCAGCCACACCACCGAAGAAGTCATAGGTGATGAACATGTAATACATGCACACACCCAAACCTGCCAGCATGCCCAGCACCGCCCCGGTATGGTTGGCACGCTTCCAGAACACCCCTAAAACCAGGGCCGGGAAGAAAGCCGATGCGGCCAGCGAGAAAGCCGCCCCCACCAGGAAGAGGATGTCACCCGGCTTCATTGCCGCCGTATAAGCCGCCACCAGCGCCACCACCAACAGCAGTGCCTTGGAGATGGACAAACGACGCATGGTCGAAGCATTGGGGTCGATCATCTTGTAGTACACGTCATGCGACAGGGCAT
>JAGXQV010000200.1 GCA_018336195.1 Sulfuricella sp.
CAGTGGTAACACGGCATACCGTATCGCGATAGGAGCGGATTGATTTGCAAAAACGACTTGAAATTAATCATAGAAGGGTGGGGTGAACAACGTGAACCCCAACGTGCCACGGTGGAATAACCGCCCCCGCTTCTTGCCGTTCCGATGTTGGGGTTCGCTGCGCTCACCGCCAACCTACGTGGGGCTGGGCGAACAACGTGAACCCCAACACACCACGGTGGAATATCTGCCCCCGCTCCTTGCCGTCCCGATGTTGGGGTTCGCTATCGCTTACCGCCAACCTACGCCAACCCGCTGAATTTTTGCGGGTTGTTTTCCTTGCGTGCTATGCTCGCGTCATGCGTTACCGCCGTTCCGACACGCCTGGGGCGACTTATTTCTTCACTGTCGTCACCTTTCGCCGCTACCCGATTTTCGCCGCGCCGGAAAACCCGGCTTTGCTGAAATCGGCGTTGCGCTATGTGATGGCGCGCCATCCCTTCACCATCGACGCGATGGTGGTGCTGCCCGACCATCTGCATTGCCTGTGGACGCTGCCGGAATACGATGCTGACTTTGCCACCCGTTGGATGCTGGTGAAAAGCCACTTCTCCCGGCATTGCGACGCCCGCTTCAAATCTTCGCCTTCCGCCGCACGCCGCGCCAAGGGCGAGCAAACGGTGTGGCAGCGCCGCTATTGGGAACATCAAATCCGCGACGAAGCCGACTTCGCCGCCCATTGCGACTACATCCATTACAACCCGGTCAAACACGGCCTCACCGCCACGGCGGCGGATTGGCCGCATTCGAGCTTCGTGCGCTTCGTGGAACGGGGCATTTACCCCGCCGATTGGGGGAACGATCCGGCGGATTTTGCCGAGGGCATCGGCTCGGAATAAATGGCGAAGCGGTGTTGGGGTTCGCTGTTGCTCACCCTAGCTTACGAATTGCCGCTTACCTCAATCGACAAAAATCCGTAGGTTGGGGTGAACAACGTGAACCCCAACACACCACGGCGGAATAGCCGACCCCGCCCCTTGCTGCCCTGATGTTGGGGTTCGCTATCACTCACCGCCAACCTACGTGGGGTGGGCATCGTGAACCCCAACGCGACACTACGCCGCAACCGACTTTCATGGTTTACCCCAACCGAAAATCCGGCTCATGCCGCGCGAACCAGCGTTCCAGCGCCATTAGCGCCCATAGCCGCCCGGCGTGGTTTTTGCGGCCGTGCTGGTGGTCGTGGAGCAGCTTGGCCAGCGCCGCCGGACGGAACAGGCCGCGGCTGCCGAAGGCGTCGGGCGCCAGGGTGCGCTCGATCTCGCTTTTCAGAGTGCCGGCCAGCCATTCCGAGAGGGGCATGACGAAGCCCTGTTTGTTGCGGTGGACGATGTCGTGAGGGAGGTATTTTTCGGCAAGCTTTTTGAGCAGCCATTTGCCCGATCTGCCTCGTACCTTGAGGCCGGGAGCGAGGCGGGCGGCGAATTCGAAGAACTGATGGTCGAGGAACGGCACCCGCGCTTCCAGGGAATAGCGCATGGTGGCGCGGTCCACCTTGGTCAACAGGTCGTCGGGCAGCCACAGGGCGGTATCGACCCACATCAGTTTGTCCAGGTATTCCGCCGAGTTGCAGGCGTCGAAGTGGCGCGCCGCGGTGTCGCCCAAATCCTCGTGAAGCGCGCCGAGGAATGCCGGGGTGAACAGTTCGGGGCGCAGCAGGGTGTCGAAGACGTTGGGGATGGTGCGGTAGCGGCGGTTTTTCGGCTCGATGACGGCCTTGACCAGGCGGTCCTTGCGCAGTTTCGGCGGCAGGCCGCGCGCCAGCCACGGCAACGGCGAGAAACTGTGGCCGAGGATGCCGGTGAGGCGTTCGTCGCGCGCCCGTTTCCAGTAGTTGCTGTAGCCGCCGAACACTTCGTCGGCGCCCTCGCCGGTCAGCGCCACGGTGACGTGCTGGCGCGTCAGGTGCGACAACAGCATGGTGGGCAGCGCAGCCTGGTCGCCGAACGGTTCGTCGAAGACCTCGATCCAGTCGTCGTAAGCGCCCAGCACGTCGCCCGGCGCGATCATCAGGGGGTGGTGATGGGCGCCGATGTGGCGCGCCACCTGTTCGGCCTGGAGGTGCTCGCTGCCGGCGACGCTGCCGAGAAAACCGAGGTTGAAGGTTTCCACCGGTTTTCGCCCAATGTCGGTCATCAGCGCGGCGATCAGCGACGAATCGACGCCGCCGGAGACGAACGCGCCCAGCGGCACGTCGGCGACCAGCATGGATTCGACCGAGGCGCGCAATTCGCGCTCCAGTTCGTTCAGCGCTTCGGCATCGCTCAGCACCAGTTTGTCGCGGTAATCCGGGGTCCAGTAGCGCCACTGCTTGAGTTCGCCGTTTTCCAGGAGCAGCGCGTGGGCCGCTTCGAGCTTGTGGATGGCGCGGTAGACGGTGTGCGGCGCGGGGATGTACTGGCATTCCAGGTACAGGCCGAGGGCGTCGAGGTCGAGGTCGCGCGATACCGCCGGATGGGCGCGTACCGCCTTGATTTCCGAGGCGAATGCCAGGGTGGTGCCGTCCCAAGCATAGTGCAGCGGCTTGACGCCCAAGTGGTCGCGGGCGAGGAACAGGCTGCGGCGCTCCTCGTCCCAGATGGCGAAGGCGAACATGCCGCGCAGCTTGGCCAGCATGTCCTTGCCCCAGATGCGCCAGGCGTGGAGTACGACCTCGCTGTCACCCTGGGTGGCGAACAGGCAGCCGCGCTGTTGCAGTTCGGCGCGCAGTTCGCGGAAATTGTAGATTTCGCCGTTGAACACCAGTGCCGTCAGGCCGTCGGCGGAGAGCATCGGCTGGTGGCTACCGGCGGGGTCGATCACCGCCAGGCGGGTGTGGCCGAGGTGCACCGGGCCGTGTTCGAAAATCCCTTGCGCGTCCGGCCCGCGGTGGACGAGGCGGCGCGTCATGTCGGCCAGGGTGCCGGCAGGGAAATCGCGGGGACTGAAAAAGCCGCTAATGCCGCACATGGGGAGTCAAGCTGTGCGGGTTGTCGGGAGGGAAGAAAGACATCAACGGAGTGTTGTCACGCATGGATCATGCCGCGAGCGGCACGTCGACGAATGCGCCTTTCGACGTGGGAAGCGGAATCTGCTGTCCTGCAGCTTGCATATCCTCAAGATGAAAGCGAATCGCTTCCTCGATCAACGCGAGCGCTTCCGCTTCCGTTTTTCCGGCGGCGACGCAGCCGGGCAAATCCGGAACGAAAGCCCCGTAACTGGTGGCGGTTTTTTCGATAACGACCATGTAGCGCATAGTATTACTCCTTCAAGCCGGCTTGTTTGAGGACGCTGCTCAATATGCCGGGCGTCACGTCAATACTGGGCTTGCCGGCGATGGTAACGGTTCCCGGCTTGGTGGCATGATGCAACTGGCGATGGCTGCCATGTTGGCGCACGATGAACCAACCGTCTTTCTCCAGTCTTCGTAGCAGATCCGATACCTTCATGTCCCTTTTTCGCGGGCTTTCCCATATGTTGGCAGGTGTTAAGCGTCATGCTTGCCCGATCTGATTATACGAAATGTCACCCTATCACGGGCCGAATAAAAAATCGTTTAGGCAGTCAGCGAATGCGCCTGCTCCGCCTTGAACTGGAGCGCATGGAAATGCGCGTAGGCGCCGCCCTTGGCGAGCAATTCGGCGTGACTGCCGATTTCGACGATGCGCCCATGTTCCATCACCACGATGCGGTTGGCTTTCTCAATGGTCGAGAGGCGGTGGGCGATCACCAGGGTAGTGCGATTCTTCATGAGGTTTTCCAGGGCCGCCTGCACCAGCCGTTCGGACTGGGTGTCGAGGGCGCTGGTGGCTTCGTCGAGGATCAGGATCGGCGCGTTCTTGAGCAGGGCGCGGGCGATGGCGAGGCGTTGGCGCTGGCCGCCGGAGAGGCGCACGCCGTTTTCGCCGATCAGGGTAGCGAAACCTTCCGGCATGGCTTCGATGAAATCCAGCGCGTTGGCGGCGCGTGCGGCTTCTGCCAGGGCGGCCGCGTCGGCGTTCATGCCATAGGCGATGTTGCCGGCCACGGTGTCGTTGAACAGCACCACTTCCTGGCTGACCAAGGCGATATGGCGGCGCAGCGCGGCGAGCTGGATGTCGGTGAGCGGCACGCCGTCGAGGAGGATGCGCCCGGCGGAGGGTTCGTAGAAGCGCGGGATGAGGTTGACCAGCGAGGTCTTGCCGCTGCCGGAGGTGCCGACCAGCGCCACGGTTTCGCCGGCGCGGACAGTCAGCGATACGTCGCTGAGGGCGTCGCGCTGCGCCTTGGGATAGCGCAGGCCGAGATGTTCAAAAACGATTTCGCCGGCAACGCTGGCGGGTTCCTGGGTGCCGTGATCGGCTTCGGCCTGTTCATCGAGGAAGGCGAACACGCTTTCCGCCGCCGCCAGGCCGCGTTGCAGCGACTGGTTGACGCCGGTGATGCGCTTCAGCGGCCCGAACAGCATCAACATGCCGGTCATGAAGGACATGAAATCGCCTGCCGTGAAGCTGCCATTGGCGGCGCGGCTGCTGGCGAAATGGACGATCACCGCCAGCGCGCAGGCAATCATGAACTGGGTGGTGCTGGTGCTGATCGACGAGGCGGCGCTTTGCTTGACGGTGTTGTGGCGCAGGGCGTCGGTGGTGCGGGTGAAACGCCCGGTTTCGGCGTCCTGGCCGCCATAGACCTTGACGATGCGCTGCCCATGCACGGTTTCGCCGAGCACTTGGGTGAGGTTGCCCATTTCCTGCTGGCCGGCGCGCGCCAGCTTGCGCAGGCGCTTGGCGACCACGCGGATGCTGATGGCCACGGCGGGAATCACGGTAAAGCACACCAGGGTGAGACGCCAGTCGGTATAGAGCAGCAGGCCGAGCAGGCCGAGGATGGTCAGGCCGTCCTTGACCACCACGGTGACCACGTTGAAGCCGGCCTCGGTGACCTGCCCCACGTCGTAGGTGATGCGCGACATCAGCCGCCCGGCGGGCTGGTCGTCGAAGAATTGCACCGGCAGGCGCATCAGCTTGGCGAACATCTCGTCGCGCAACTGGCGCACCAACTGGCTGGACAGCCAGCTCGTCGCGTATTCGTTGGCGAAATTGGCGGTGCCGCGCACCAGGAAAATCCCGACGATGTAGAAGGGCATCATCGCCATGATGTCGTTGTCGCGGGTGACGAAACCGCTATCGACGAGCAGTTTCACCAAGCGGGCGAATACCGGTTCGGTAATCGCCATGGTGGCCATGGCGCCCAGCGCAACCGCCAACATGCGCCAGTAGCGGCCCAGGTAGCCGAGGATGCGGCGGTAAACGGTGATGCTGTGATGAGGGTTTTGGGGCACGGTGTAGAACAAAATTACTGGCTAGTTAGGTGAAATACACAAGAAAAAATGATGCCACAATTCTTTTGTGACAAAACCGACTTAGTTAGCTGTTATCGGTAGCTATTGTGGAAATAACTGTTTTCATGCGGTCGGCGATGGTCGGCAGCCGTAACGCTTTTTCATAACCGCGCCGCGCAATTTTTTCGCGCTGCGCGGCGTGGCCGAGATAATACACCAGTTTATCAGCGAGTTCCCCGGCCTCCTTGAAGCATTCGATCTCCGTGCCGATGGCGTAATGCTCGTCCAGTTCCGGCGCGTAATCGGTGAGCAGGAACGCCCCGCTGGCCGTCGCGTCGAAGACCCGCATGTTGAGACCGCCGTACAGCGCGGGGTCCCAGCCGGTGACGTTGAGGACGATTTTCGCGGTGTTGTACATCTGCACCAGGTCTTCGCCCCACACCCCCTTGCTTTTGACCAGTTTGCCCAGCCACGGCCGGGTGCGCACCGCCTTGCCCCACTTGCCGTGGATTTCCACGGGCAGGTGCTGGAGCTTTTCGAGGTATTCGAGGCGCCGCGGGTTGTGGCCGGCGACGAAGGCGATCTCGTGGCGGTAGGGGCGAGGGCCATCGGGATAAAGATTGCGATAGCGCGCGAAATCCATGCCGTACACCGGCAGGAAATGAATCCCGGTTGCGGCTGCATCGTAGCCGTGGCGGTGGATGCAGAAATACTCGTCATAGAGCGCCGCGTCGTCTACTAATCCCGGCGAATCCAGCGGCCCATCGACGCGCCAGCCCACGACCTTCTTCACCCCATAATCCGCCTTGAGTTCCGCCACCAGTTGGGCATCGACGAAACGGTGCGAGCGGATCACCAGTATCCAGTCGGGACGGAATTCCGCCACCGCCTGCTTGAGCATGGCACGCTTGAAATTCTCGCGGGCAATCGGCAGGTCAGTGCCGAGTTCCCGATTTTTGAAGCCCAGCGCCCGCGCCAAGCGGTTCGCCGGCTTCAGGGTGCAGGCCGCCAGGCGGCTCTCCACCTGGCTGTTGAAGCAATGCACCTCATGCCCCAAGGCGCGCAGGGCGTCGGCGCAGGAGTACCCCAGCGGAATCATGTCGTCGCCGAAGAAATAGCTGATGAGGATGCGTTGGGGGGGCATGGACTACCGAGTCCGGTACTGGACTGGATTAGGTTAGAAAGAGCGCTTGCTAAGCGGCTTTTTGATACGGCTCGACAGCCGGTAGCGGCTTTTGCGACGCCTGCCATAAATCCCATTTCA
>JAGXQV010000201.1 GCA_018336195.1 Sulfuricella sp.
CCAGCCGGTATTGAGCCCGCAGCGGCCGGCGGCGTTGGCGGCGGCGGGATGGGTGGTGGTGGCGTCCAACCAGTAGGTGCCGCTGACGGTTTCCAGCGACCAGATCAGGTTGGTGAGATTGTCCTTGGTGCAGGCCCAGTCGGTGCTCGGCGTGCCGCCGGCGGTGCCGGTGGTGTTGGCCACCAGAGCGCCGGTGCAGGTGCCGCTGCCTTCCAGGTCGCCGTTCCAGCAGACCTTGGTGAAATCGAAGCCCGCCGCGCCGCCGCCGGTTTTGGCGAGCTTGCCGGCGGCGGTTTTGGCGTCGCGCCCGAAGCGGCCATCCTGGCGCGGATGGGTGCCGCCGTCGGTGGCGACGGTGGCGCAAGCGGCGACGGCAACGTCATCCTGGCAGTCGGTCTGGCCGGTGTCGTTCAACAGGCCGGTGGGACCGGCAAGCGCCGCCTGGCTAAAAATCAGGGCGAGCGGGAGCATCAGGAAACGCAGGGTTCCTCCGGGGGGGATGGGCGGGAAAAAGACCGCACTGGATGGCGCGTATTTCATGGCAAATTTCCTCATGGTAAAAATGTGATTCCGCATGTTTCATACCCAACGAAACTGTGAGCGGCCTTGGCCGCGATTGCAACGTATGCCGAAACATCCCCGTTTATCGCGGCCAAGGCCGCTCCACAGGGCGTCACAGTGCTGAACAGAGCACCCCCAGGCACGAATTGTTGGGCTTCGCTGCGCTCAACCCGACCTACAAAGCTTCGTAGGTCGGGTTTTAACCCGACATGTCGGGCTAAAGCTCGACCTACTTCACTCCGAATCCCTGCGCGCTGCCGTCGCCGTTGCGGAGGTACAGCTTGCCGCCTTCGTCCTTCCACCAACCCTTGCCGGCCTTGTCGGCGGATGGCGTGGTCAGGTGGTAATCCGGCGTCAGGATATAGTTCATGCCCAGCAGCTTGGCGCTGTAAGTACCGTCGCCATTGGCGGCCACGCTGACTGCGGCGTCCAGCGCCTTGAATACGGCGACCAGTTGCGGCAGATCGGCGAATGCCGGGAACAGGATTTGCAGGCCGGCGCTGCCGTTCCGGTAAACGAAATTGGCCTGCTCGTTGACGTTGAACCCGGCTGGGCCTTCGCTCGGCTTCACCGTCCAGGCGGGTTGCAGCACATAGGTCACGTTGTTTACCCGCAGGTGTACCCTGCCGTCTTCCAGCAGCGACAGGATGGCGTTCTTGTCCAGCGTGGCGAGTTGCCCGGCAAATTGGGCGAAGTCGCTGACGGCAGGCGCAAACCTCGTCACCACGCCGCTTTTCACCACTTCCGCGTTGCCTGTGCCGGTGAGCGTGACGCCGTCCGGGCGGCTGGTGTCCACCGTAATGCTGCCGACCGGCAGGGCGTTGACCGATCCGCCGGGGATGGCGAAGCGCAGCACGCCGTCGCTGTTTTGCCCTTGGGAAGTGGCGCTCGGGTCGATGGTTGCCGCGAGGAGGTCGGTGAATGCCTGGGTGGTGGAGATGCGCGCGACCTTGCCGTTGAGATTGGGCACCACGGCCTTGTCGTTGAGGTTGGCGGCGCGGGTGGGTTTGAGCGGATCGCCCACGGCGCCGCCATTGCCGTCCTGGCTGCCGAGGCGAACATTGGTGATCTTGCCGGCGGGGTTGAACGCCGCGATTTCGCCGGCGTAGAGCTTGCCGTCCTGGATAGTGGCGAAGTCATTCCCGGCTGCGGCGAAGGCGTTGGCCGGCAACACGACAAAGCCGTTGGTCACGGCGATGTCGCCGCTGCCGTCGCTGCCCGCGCTGAAACTGACCGCGGCGCCATTGTCGCCCGCAGTCAGCGTGGCGACGCCGTTGAGCGCCAGCAATGGCTGGCCGGCGGCGGCGGAAAGCGAGAGGCTGCCGCTGGTGACGACCAGCACCGGAGTGTCGGTACCGTTGATCGCGATTTTTTTGAAACTCACCACGGTGCCAGGGGTATACCCGCTCAAAGTCAGGGTCAGGCCGCCGATCTTGACGGAGATCGGCGCGGCAGCCCCGCCGCCGCTAGGGGCGGCCAGGATGATGGCGACCCCGGCGATGTTGGCACCGGCGGGAATCGCCAGGGTGCTGCCGGGCGCGGCGGTGACCGGGGTGGTGCCGGTCAGGGTGGTTTCCACGTTGGTTGGGGCGTTGATGACGGCGGGCGTGGGCGGAATGTAGGATGACGCCGGTGCGGCCAGGGTGGTGACGCTGAACGCCCCGTTCACTCCGCCGATGGTCAGCGTCGCCGTGGCGGCGGTGCTGTAGCTGTTTGATGAGGTCAGCTTGACTTTCGCCTGGTCGTTGAGGCTGACCGTGCCGGCGGCGGCGGTGTAAGCGCCCCAGGTGCCGCCGCTGTCGGTCGAGACGGCATATTGCCCGCCGACGATGGAAATGTTCGCGGCGGTGATGATGCCGGCCACGGCGATGGCGGCGGATTCGGTCGCCGTACCCAAGGCCGCGCCGGTCGCGGCGGTGAAGCTGAAAGCGTCGGGGGTGTTGCTTGGGGTCTGTTCGAGCGTTATCCCCCAACTGAGCTGCGAATCGCCGCTCAGGCTGAAGGTGCAAGCCGAAGTGCCGCTGCATGTGGCCGTAGAGCCGATGCCGTTCGACCAGCCGAAGAAGGTTCCGTTGCTCCCCACGTCGCCGCTCAGGGTGATGCTTGTGCCGTCGGCTGCGCTGCAACTGCCGCTGGCGCCGTTCCAGACCAGAGTGCAGCCGGTGGCGGCGACCGTGCCGTCCCCTGCGCCGCTCTTGCTAACGGTCAAGGTGCGGCTGCAAGCCGCGCCGTTGCCCAGAGTCGCGACCTTGACGTGGTCACCCGCCATTCTTGGGCCGGCCATGCCGGGAACCACCAGATAGAGATCCCAACTGCCGCTTTCCACCGTCACCTGCCGGCTTTCGTAGGCCGCCAGGTCATAGCGGTGTTCGGTGCTGCCGCTACGCAGCACCGCCGTTTGGGGCGCGGCACTGTTGTTGCTCAGCATGAAGGCGCTGGTGGTGGCGGTGGTGCAGACCGGCTGCGCGGTCACCAGGTAGCGGTCGGCCCAGAAGATGTCGGGAAGGGGGGAAATCACCTGAAACGGCGTCGCGTTGTAGGATAACTGCGCCTCTCCCAAGCCGGTGGCGATCAATTGGCGGGACCTGGCCGGAATGGTGACGTTGAAAATATCCGAAACCGCCATCACTTCAAGGGTCACCGGTGCCGGGTTGTCGTTGTAGATGGCAAAAACCTGGGCGCCGCCGGCAGCCTGGGTATCCGCCTGCCCCAAGGCATAGGTTCTGATCTTGACGGACGGGGATGGCGTCTCGGCGCAGGCCTGGTCGTTGGTGACGGTCTGATTGAACAGTGTGCCACGGTAACTGAGGGCAACGATGCCCGCCGCCTTGGGGATATAAATCTGCCCGTACATCCAATCGCCGAGGATGTACGAGCCAGGGGAAGCTACTCCGGCGCTGTAGTTAACGGTGACGGTGTACCCGGCGTTACTGAAGATGTCGTAAGCCGCCCAGGTCGGGTCATCGAGACAGGCGGCAAAAACATGGATGTTGAGGGTGGGGAAGCTGGCATTGGCGGAGCCCGGCCCCGCAGTTTCCGTGTACCAACGGACCGTGGAGGTAAATGGCACAAAGGTGATGTCGTTGCCATGCCAGGTGCCGCTGGTGGCGCAGACCGCCTTGGTGCGGTAATGCAGCACCGGATCGTAGAGATAATCGTGTATCCAGGAAAAATAGGCGTGCGCACTGACCGCCACGGGTGCTACGCCACTCACGTCGCCGTAGCCCAGCGTGCTGCCGTAGGCGGTGGTGGGGCCGTATTCGAAGCTGACCGTGCAGGTGTCGTTGTTGGGGTTCACCTTGCCGTTCAGGGTTCCTTGGGTAGGAAACAACTGCCTGGTGTTGGAGTTGTAGCTCACGTCGTAGGGCTCGCCGTTGTATCTCAGGTCGCTGGGCGCCTGGGTCGTGACCCAGGCGCCGCTCACCGTCAGGGTGAAGTTCTGCATGGCGCTACCGGCGCTGCCGGTGGCGACGATCACCAGCGGATAGCTGCCACCGCTGCCGATGGCCGGTGTGCCGGAAAGCGTGCCATCCGCCGCCAGGGTGACGCCCGATGGGAGGCCGCCGGAGAGGATGCTGAAGTGAGGCGCCGGGGCGCCGGCGGCGGCAACGGTGAAGCTGCCTGCCGCACCCGCTGCAAAGGCGGCGCCGGCGGCGCTGGTGAAGGACAATGCCGCCAATGCCGTGGGCGGGGCCAGGATGGCGCCCGCCACCAGCAACACCAGGCACAACATCTTTCCCGTTTTCATGAGCTGACGTCCAAAATGTATCATTGCGTGTTCTCCTACCTGTCTAAATCTGTGCATCCAACCTACGAAATCGCATAAAAAAATGACATTTGGGTATCGCAATTCGTGTGGCGATTCTCCCCGCCTTCGGCGGCCAACTCTAGGCATGAATTCCGACAAATTCCGACCAATTCCGACATTTTTTGAGGAACGTCTTTGGGCGTCGCCCCGGCTGGTAAAATGGCGCAACTGCCCACTGTTACCGGCAAAAATTTCCATGCAAGCGCTCCGGCTCTTTCTTCTGGCATTGCTGTTGCCGCTCCTGTCCGGCCCCGTGGCCGGTTCGGCGTTGGGCGCGGCGGCGGAACGCCTCGATCTCGCGCCGGCCATCGAGTATCTCGACGATGCCGCCGGAAGGCTGACGCTGGACGACGTGACGGGCGCTACGGCAGGGCGTTTCCGGCCCTGGCAGGGGGCGGGCGACTTCAACCTGGGCTTTTCGGCTTCCACCGTCTGGCTGCGCTTTCCCCTGGCGCGCGGCGCAGGCGGCGCCGAGCGGCTGGTGGAGCTGGCTTTTCTCGTCGATGAGGTGCGCTTTTACGCGCCGGATCGCCCG
>JAGXQV010000202.1 GCA_018336195.1 Sulfuricella sp.
TGGCGCTCACTCAGGTGCGTTTTATTCCCGCCGGTCAGCCGGCCCATCGCATACCTCCCAGAGCTTCTGCGACACACCGTCTGGAGATGGTGCGTCGTGCCATTGCCGGTAATTCGCGCTTTACGCTGGACGAGCGCGAAATACATCGCCATGCGCCCAGCTACAGTGTCGACACGCTGATCAGCCTGCGCGCAGAGTTACCGGCGGACACCCCGCTGATTCTGTTCATGGGGGCCGATGCCTTCATGGGCCTGGCCAGCTGGCACCGCTGGGAAACCCTGTTGTCACTCGCGCATCTGGCCGTGGCCTGGCGCCCTGGTTTTCCGGCTGCCGATATTGAAAAGCATTGCCCGGCAGCACTGAGCGACGTGCTCATCCGGCACCGCTGCATCGAGTCGGCCCTATTGCAGCAAACCCCGGCTGGATGTGTGTTTTTGCACCCCATCACCCAGCTTGATATTTCCGCCAGCCAGATTCGGGCTGCAGCCCGACATGGCCGGAGTGTGCGCTACCTTGTTCCAGACCCGGTTCTGGACTACCTCAACGAGAACTGCCTGTATGACTGAAACCGCCTCTCCCGACCTCCAGCCTGCTGCGCTGGTTGATATTGCCGTTGCCGCCCTGGAAGACATCAAAGGCCGGGATATCGTTGTCCTCAATGTGGGCCATCTGACTTCACTGTTCGAGCATTTGGTCATCGCCAGCGGTGACTCCACCCGGCAAGTGAAATCCCTGGCCGACAACGTTCAGGAAAAACTCAAGGAGGCTGGTGCCGACATCATTGGCATGGAAGGCGCAGAAGTCGGTGAATGGGTGCTGGTCGATGCGGGTAGCGTGGTGGTGCATGTCATGCACCCTGCGGTGCGAGCCCATTACAACCTCGAAGAGCTCTGGGGTGCTGCGCATGCCCGGGCTGCCGCCCGGGGCTAAGGGAAAGTACCGATAACCAGGACAGTACTTCTAGCCTATGATTGCTGGAAGGTTTATACCAAAGGAGCATGGTATGTTTGGGCAAAGCAAACGGCAGCTTGTTGAGCTGCGGCAGCAACTGGCAGAGCAGCAGACGCAGCTTGCTGATCAGGCGCGGGAAATTGAGCAGTGGCGTGGCGAGTGCGCTGCATTGCGCCAGAGAACGGAAGCTGCCAGCGAGCAGGCCCTGCGCTGCAAGCGCATTTTTACGTCCATTCAGGTGTTTGCAGACTCATTTGCAGCCATCCAGCAATCGCAGCTGAACGTGGCCAATGCGATGAAATCCGAGCGCAACAGTGCACAAGAGGCATCGCAGGTCTCGCAGTTGAGCCAAGAGGCGATGCGCCTGATTGCCTCGAACATGCAGATCATGTCCACCGATAGCCAGCAGATGGCGGGTAATGTGGGCAACCTGAGCGAGCGTGCCACGCAGATCGGCGGCATCGTGCAGCTCATCAAGGAAATTGCCGACCAGACCAATTTGCTGGCCTTGAACGCAGCCATCGAAGCGGCCCGTGCGGGTGAAGCCGGACGCGGGTTTGCCGTGGTGGCAGACGAAGTCCGCAAGCTGGCAGAGCGTACGGCCAGCGCCACCAACGACATCGCCGCCCTGGTTGGCCACATCCAGAATGAATCGCATGCGACCCGCGACCGGGTGGAAGACTGGGCGAAAAAAACGGCCAGCTTCAGCCAGGATGGTCTGAACGCCACGGCAGGCATGGACAAACTGCTGCAACTTTCCGATTCCATGCAGCACACCATCAGTGCGGCGGCGCTACGTGGCTTTGTCGAAGTCGCCAAAATCGACCACCTGGTCTACAAGCTGGAAATCTACAAAGTCCTGATGGGGCTATCGAGCAAGCGTGAGAACGACTTCGCCAGCCATGCAGGGTGTCGCCTGGGCCAGTGGTATTACCAGGGCGAGGGCAAAGCCTGCTTTTCCGGGCTGGGTGGATATCGGGAAATGGAAATGCCGCATCAGCGTTTTCACGACAGCGGGCTTGCTGCTGTTCGCCATCACAGCCATGACGATTTTGAGAGTGCCATTCAAGCGGTAGCTGCCATGGAGTCAGCCAGTATGGATGTCTTGAGCTCTCTGGATCGGATTGCCGAGAGCGGTGCACACCAGAATCTGGCGTGCGACCACGCACATTGAGCGCCCCACGCCCCCCGTGGGGGGGCAAGTCAACTCGGGGCGGCCCTTCATTTACTTGAGAACCCCGCCTGTTTATGCCTGCTGGCCGATGCGCCGGGCGAGTTCCGCCGCTTTGCCGGTGTAAGACCCCGGCGTCATGGCCAGAAGCTGCTGCCGGGCCTCTTCGGGAATATCCAGCGCCAGGATGAAGACCGCCAGCGAAGCCTGATTGATCCCCGCTTTGCCGCGTGTGAGCGCTTTCAGCTGCTCATAGGGTTTTTCCAGCCCGTAGCGGCGCATCACCGTCTGGATCGGTTCGGCCAGCACTTCCCAGTTCGTGTTGAGGTCTTCGGCCAGGCGTGTCGGATTGGCTTCCAGCTTGTTGAGTCCGCGCAGGCAGCTTTCATAACCGATGAGCGCGAAGCCCAAAGCGGTGCCCATGTTGCGCAGCACGGTCGAGTCGGTCAGGTCACGCTGCCAGCGTGAGATCGGCAACTTCTCGGAAAGGTGGCGCAGCAATGCATTGGCCAACCCCAGATTGCCTTCGGAATTCTCGAAATCGATGGGGTTGACCTTGTGCGGCATGGTGGAAGAACCCACTTCGCCCTCTTTCAGTTTCTGTTTGAAGTAACCCAGGGAGATATAACCCCAGATATCCCGATCCATATCGATGAGCTGGGTGTTGATGCGTGCACAGGCGTCATAGAGCTCAGCCATGGCATCGTGCGGCTCGATCTGGATGGTGTAGGGGTTGAAGCTCAGGCCGAGGCTTTCCACGAAACGGCACGCAAAGCCTTCCCAGTCAAACTCGGGGTAGGCCGCCAGGTGTGCGTTGTAATTGCCGACGGCACCGTTGATTTTTCCCAGCAGAGCGATTTCGCCAAAGCGACGCATGCCACGGCGCAAACGATGCACCACGTTGGCCATTTCCTTGCCCAGGGTCGAGGGGCTGGCTGGTTGCCCATGCGTGCGGCAGAGCATGGGCAAATCGGCCAAATCGACAGCCAGGCCGGTGAGTCGCGTTTCGATGGCAGAGAGGGCGGGCATGAGCACGGCTTCGCGGGCATCACGCAGCATCAGGGCATGCGAAAGGTTGTTGATGTCTTCAGAGGTGCAGGCAAAGTGGATGAATTCGGCCACCCGCATGACCTCGGCGTTGTCGGCGAGGCGATCTTTGAGGAAATACTCCACCGCCTTGACGTCATGATTGGTGACTTTTTCATGGGTTTTCACCGCTTCGGCGTCACGCAGGCTGAAGGCCTCGGCAATGCCATCGAGTTCAGCCACCGTGCGTGTGGAAAAGGCCGGGACTTCGGCAATGATCGGGTCTGCGGCCAATGCCTTGAGCCACTCGATCTCGACCTTGACCCGATACTTGATCAGGCCGAATTCGCTGAAATACGGTGCCAGCTTGTCGCCGCTACGGCGATAGCGGCCATCGAGTGGCGAGAGGGCGGTGAGTGGATTCAGATCCATGATTTTTCCTTTGTTAAACGAGTCGGCGATCGAGCAGGGCCTGGGCAATGGTCATGCCATCGACGTGCTCCAACTCGCCACCAGCGGGCAGCCCGCGCGCGATGCGGGTGACCTTGAGGCCGCGCGCCTTGAGCAGTTCACCTGCGTAATGGGCGGTGGCTTCGCCCTCTGCCGTGAAGTTGGTGGCGAGAATGACTTCTTCCGTGATGCCGTCGCGGGCGCGGGCGATCAATTGCTCCAGCCCGATTTCACGGGGGCCGACCCCATCCAGGGGAGATAAGCGCCCCATCAGCACGAAATACAAGCCACGATAGGCGTGGGTTTCTTCCAGACGGTTGAGATCGGCGGGCATTTCCACCACGCACAACTGGCGTGGGTCACGCTTGGCGTGGCTGCACAACTCGCACACCGGAGTTTCTGAGAAATTGTTGCAGCGCTCGCAATGACGCACCCCCTCCAGCGCCGCATTCAAGGCATTTGCCAGACGTGCCGCGCCGGGACGGTTGCGTTGCAGCAGGTGGTACGCCATGCGCGCGGCCGATTTCGGCCCGACGCCGGGCAGTACCCGCAGGGCATCGATCAGGTGTTCGAGGGAAGAAGGCAGAGACATGGGGATGGGTGAAGAGAAAGAAATCCTTTCCCTTCACGTCTGACTCAGAACGGCAGTTTGAAACCCGGAGGCAGAGGGAGTCCTGCGGTGGCGGCAGACATTTTTTCTTGCGCCATGGTTTCAACCTTGCGCACGGCATCGTTGACGGCAGCGGCGATCAGGTCTTCGAGCATGTCCTTGTCATCGCCCATCAGGCTGGGGTCGATGGTGACGCGCTTGACGTCGTGTTTGCCGGTCATGATGACTTTCACCAGGCCTGCACCCGCTGCGCCTTCCACTTCCATTTCGGCTAGTTTGGCCTGCATTTTTTGCATGTTGTCCTGCATTTGCTGGGCTTGTTTCATGAGATTGCCCAAGCCACCCATGCCACCTTTGATCATGTCGTTGTCCTAGTCGTTGGTGCCCGTCAGCGGGCGGATGTTGTGGATGCTGGCCCCGCACTCGCGTACGAGG
>JAGXQV010000203.1 GCA_018336195.1 Sulfuricella sp.
GGCTGTTCGCTCGCCACCGTATGCACCGCCGGTTTGTCCCGCCTGCCGTCATGCAGGGCGATCTTCCAGCTGCCCGAAGATAATTCCAGCGATACCGCCAACAGTTCTTCGTCTGGCGTAAAATAATTTACTTGGGTCGGTTGCATTTTCGCTCTCCTCAATTTGATGTTCACACTTCAAGTTAGGATCGCTTTGCAGCCGACTCAAGCTAATCATAGGTTCTACGCAGCTGTTAGCCGGGCCGCGTAATAGGTTCTACGGAAGCTATTCGTGGCATTCCATGCCGAAACATTTCCAGCCTACCCGCCAGATAACATATTTGTTATTATCCGATCCATGGGTTATACGATCATCTACTATGATGAAGCGGTTCAGGAAACCGTTCTGTCATTGCCGACCACCTTGCGCGCCCGCTATTTCAACTTGACCGACCGCATGGAAATCCACGGGGCGAACCTCGGCGAGCCGCATACCCTGGCGCTGGGCGAAGGGTTGTTCGAATTACGCCTGAAAGGGGCGGAAGGCATTGCCCGGGTGTTTTACTGCACTTTGGTCGAGCACCGCATCGTGATGCTCCACGGTTTCGTGAAGAAATCGCAGAAGACGCCGCTCCGTGAGCGGCGTCTTGCAGAAACCCGCATGAAGGAAATCAAATATGCTGACACACGCTGATTTGAAGGCAAAGGCGCTGAGCGACCCGGAAGTCCGGGCCGAATATGAAAGGCTAAACCGCGAGGAATTCGCCATTCTCGACGAAATGCTGGCGGCCCGCCGCGAGGCTGGCCTGACCCAGGCCCAGATCGCCGAACGCATGGGCACCAAGGCTCCCGCCGTGGCGCGCCTGGAACGCGCACTGGCGTCGGGAAAACATTCGCCGTCCATCACCACGCTGCGCAAATACGCGGCGGCGTTGGGCAAGCGGCTGGAAGTGCATCTGGTTTGATTCTCGACCGTGGCGCATTGGGGTTCGCTATCGCTCACCGCCAACCTACCGCTGGTTGATGCTCCCCCCTATTCCGGGCAAGATACCCAGCAATTCGGCAAACGCCGCGCAGAAAGACAGGTAACAGCATGGACACCTTCGTTTGGGACGAGCACTTCACCACTGGGCTGGAGCTTGTCGACACGCAGCACCATCGCCTGGTGGATTTGATCAACCAGCTCGGCGACTCCCTGATCGGCAGCAAAGTGGCGGATGACGGCGCATTGCAGGCGGTCTTCCGGCAACTCGCGGAATACGCCCAATACCACTTTGCCGAGGAAGAACAACTGATGGCGGAATCCGGGGTGGCGGCGGAGCACCGCGAGCTGCATCATGGGCACCACGTCCAGTTCATCGAACAGGTTGCGCGGATGTGGCAATCGCGCGCCACGATGAGCAACCCGGCCTCGATCCTCCACGGTTTTCTCAGTTCCTGGCTGGGATTTCACATCCTCGGCGAAGACCAGACGATGGCACATCAAATCGCCCTGATCCGCGCCGGGAACACCGCCGACCAGGCTTACGAAGCGATCAAGGTACATAAGGACAACGCCACCTCCGCCCTGCTGCTGGCACTGCACAAACTCTATCACGTCCTCTCCGAGCAAAACCGCGACCTGGCGGAGGCCAACACCCGCCTCGAAGACCGGGTGGCCGAACGCACCCAGGCGCTGGCGCAAGCCAACGCGGCGCTGCTCCAGGCCAACACCCAACTGGAGATCATTTCCCGCACCGACGGCCTGCTGGGCATCGCCAACCGCCAGTGTTTCAACGAACGGCTGGAACAGGAATGGCTGCGCGCGAAGCGCGAAAAAACGCCGCTGGCCTTGCTGATGCTCGATGTCGACCACTTCAAGCACTATAACGACAGCTACGGTCATCAGGCCGGCGATCACTGCCTGCAAGCCGTCGCCCAGGCGGTGCAACTGGGGCTGCGCCGCCCGGCGGACCTGGTGGCGCGCTACGGCGGCGAGGAAATGGTGGTAATTCTCCCCAATACCGAAATCGAAGGCGCGCGCAACGTCGCCGCCAACATCGCCGCGCAACTGGCGAAATGCGCGATTCCCCATCGCGCCTCTCCCGTCGCCGCGCAGGTCACCCTCAGCATCGGCGCCGCCACAATGCTGCCGGGACAGGACAATAGCGCGGATCGCCTGATCGCCGCCGCGGACGGCGCGCTGTACACGGCGAAGGAAAGTGGGCGCAACCGGATTTGCCTCGCTTAGTCGATCGTGTTGCCACTTCCCGCCGAACAAACTAGACTAAGCTTGGTTCATCAAGGGATCCTCATGCAAACCGTCAACATCCACGAAGCCAAGACCCATCTTTCCCGCCTGGTCGAGAACGCCGCGGCCGGGGAAGAAGTGATTATCGCCAAGGCCGGCAAGCCGGTGGCGCGCCTGGTTTCCCTGGCAAAACCGGCGCGGAAGCGCCAACTCGGCATCCTGGCGGGAAAAATAGTGGTCCCCGACGATTTCGATGCGCCCTTGCCCGACGCGGTTTTGGACTCGTTCGAGGGGCGCTGATGCGGATTCTGCTGGATACCCATATCCTGCTGTGGGCGCTGGGCGACCCAGCGAAGTTACCCGGCAATGCCCGCCTGCTGATCGAGGACGACGCCAACGACATCCTGTTCAGCGCGGCAAGCATTTTGGAAATCGCCATCAAGGCCCAGGCGGGGCGCGTGGACTTCCCCGTGCGCCCCGACCAGATCGCTGCCGCCGCCCTGGCCACCGGGTTTAGCGAATTGCCGGTCAGCGCCCGCCACGGCGCCGGCGTCTGCTCGCTGCCGCTCCATCACCGCGACCCGTTCGACCGCCTCCTGATCGCGCAGGCCATCTCCGAGCCGGCACGCCTGCTGACGGTGGACGCGCTGCTCGGCCAGTATTCCGAACTGGTTGACACCTTATAGCGGCACACTCGGAATTTTAATAACGGGATAGTTCGCGTTATCCAACACCAACCTACCAGACATGACACCTCTTTCCATCCTCCACACGGAATCCTCTATCGGCTGGGGCGGCCAGGAAATCCGCATCCTCACCGAAATGGCCGGATTTCAGCGGCGCGGCCACCGCGTCCACCTGCTCACCCCGGCCTCCGCGGAGATTTACCCGGCGGCGCAGGCACGCGGGATTCCCGTCACCACCATCCCGATGGTGAAGAAGACGCTCCCCGCGCTGTGGGCAATGCGGAGCTGGCTGGCGGAGCACGGGCGCGAATTCGACGTCGTCAACACCCACAGTTCCACCGATTCCTGGCTGGCCGCCCTGTCCTGCGCCACGCTGGGGAAAACCCCGCCGCTGGTGCGCACCCGCCACGTCTCGACCGCCATCAACAATCACGCCAGCACCGGCTGGCTGTACCAGCGCGCCACTGCCCACGTCGTCACCACCGGCGAGGCGTTGAAAAGCCAGTTGGCGCGCGACAACGGTTTCGACCCGGCGCGCATGACCTCGGTGCGCACCGGCATCGACCTCGCGTACTACCGCCCGCTGAACCAGACCGAATGCCGCATCGACCTCGACGTGGATAACCGCCCCACCCTGGGCGTCCTCGCCACCCTGCGCGACTGGAAGGGCCACGACGTCCTGCTCGACGCCTGGGTTGAATTGCAGGCGGATTTCCCGGACTGGCAACTGATCGTGATCGGCGACGGCCCGCGCCGCGCGCACCTCGAAAAGCGGGTCAGGGAAATGAAGCTGAGCGGCGCGGTGCGCTTCGTCGGCAACCAGGACAACGTGCCGGAATGGCTGGGCTGCCTGGATTTGTTCACTCTCCCTTCGTGGGGCGACGAGGGCGTGCCGCAGGGCATCATGCAAGCCATGGCCGGCGGTCTGGCGGTAGTGTCCACCCCGGTGGGGGCGATCCGCGAAGCGGTGGTGGAGAACGTCACCGGGCTGATGGCGGCGCCGCGCGATCCCGCCTCGCTGGCCGCCTCGCTGGGGATATTGATGGGCGATGCCGTCCTGCGCCGCCAAATGGGCGAGGCGGGCCTCGCCTACGCCCGCGAGAATTTCGGCGTCGACGTAATGCTCGACAGGATGGAAGGCGTGTTCCGCCAGGTCTTGGGGAAAACCGCCTGATGTGCGGCATCGCCGGCTTCTTCGGCAATGACTCGCGTCATGTGGCGACGCCTGCCGCCATGCTGGCGGCCCTGAAGAAGCGCGGGCCGGACGCGCAACAAGCGGTATTCTGGAACAGCGAGTTCCGGCGTAGCGACGACACCATCCACCACGCCCTCCTCCATGCCCGCCTGGCGATCATCGACCCGCGCCCCGAGGCCGACCAGCCGATGAGCAACGACGACGGCTCGCTGTGGTTGTGCTACAACGGCGAGGTGTACGGCTGGGGCGACGACGCGGCGGCGCTGAAATCCCAGGGGGTGGAATTCCGCACCCGCTCCGATACCGAATTCATCCTGCGCGGCTACCAGGCATGGGGTATCGATGGGCTGCTGCCCAGGCTGCGCGGCATGTTCGCCTTCGCCCTGCTCGACCTGCGCGCCCGCAAGCTGTACCTGGTGCGCGACCGCATGGGACTCAAGCCGCTGGTCTATGCCCACACCCAGGACGGTCTGGCCTTCGGCTCGCTGGTGCGCGCGGTGCTGCCCTGGCTGCCGGAAGATCAGCGCGCTTTCCATCCCGATGCCATCGACGCATACCTGGCGCACCGCTACATCCCCGCGCCCATGACCGTGTTCAGCGCGATCCGCCGTCTCGAAAACGGCCATTTGCTGGAATACGACCTCACCCGCAACACCCTGGAAAAACGCCGCTACTGGACGCCCCAGCCGAGCACCGACGAGTGGCGCGCCACTCTCGACGCCGCCATCGAACTGCGTACCGTGGCCGACCGCCCCTTGGGCATCTTCCTCTCCGGCGGGGTGGATTCCAGCCTGGTCGCCTGCCGCCTGGCGGCGCACGGCCACAACGATCTACGTACCTTCAGCGCGGCCTTTCCCGGCTCGAACATGGACGAAAGCGCCGATGCCGCCGCTTTCGCCGCCGCCTGCGGGCTGCCCAATACCGCGATTCCCATCCCCACCCGCATCGCCGAGGATTTCGCGCGCATCGTCGCCGACCTCGACGAGCCTTTCGCCGACCCGTCGAGCTTTCCCGCCTGGTACCTGGCGCGCGCTGCCAGCCAGGAGGTCAAGGTGGTGCTGGGCGGCGACGGCGGCGATGAGTTGTTCGCCGGCTACAAGCGCCTGCCCAAGCATCTCAACACCGCCTGGCGCGCCGGCCTGCGCCTGGCGCTGCCGAGCCTGCCGAATGCTTCGGGCAAGGGATGGCGGAAATATCTAACGGAATTCTCCCTCGACTGGCACAGTGCCTATGCACTGCGTTTTTCCGGCTGCACCCCGAGCCAGCGCGCCTTCCTCCAGCCGGGACACCCGCCGCGCCGCGCCGTGTGGTGGCGGCTCCCCGACGACCAGGAAAGCACGCCGCTCAAACAACTGCTGGCCTGGGATTATGCCAACTATTTGCCGGAATACATCCTGCGCAAGGGCGACCTGACCACCCTCTGTCACGGCCTGGAACTGCGGGCGCCGCTGCTCGACCACCGTTTCTTCGAAGCGGTGCTGGCGCTCCCCGACGAGCAGCGGTTCACCCGTCCCGCCAAGCAGTTGCTGAAGGAAGCCTGCCCGGAACTGAAGCCGATTTTCCGGCGCAGAAAACGCGGCTTCAATCCGCCGCTCGCCACCTGGCTGCACGACGACCTTGCGGAACGCCTGGCGGGATTGGGTAGCCGCCTGGAAGCGCTCAGCGCCGGGCAGATCGACGCGGAAGCCGCGGATGCCCTGGTGGCCCGCTACCGGGTGGAAGAAGGCTTGGCCGAACAAGTCCTGCAATTGCTGGTCCTTGACGAGAGCCTCGCCCAATTGCGCGCCCTGGCGCGGGAGAGCATAGTTTGAACAGCCGTTTCCCCGCTCGCCTGCTGATTGCCCTGGTCGGCGCCTGGCGGCATTTCACCCATCCGCACCGCGCCTGCCGTCCGACCGATCCCCAGCGCATCCTGATCGCCCATCAATTGCTGTTGGGCGACGCCATCATGATGACGCCGCTGATCGCCAAACTGCGCCGCAACCACCCCGACGCGGCAATCTCCATGTTGATCCCACCCGCCTATGCGCCGCTCTATGCCGGGCGGCCGTATGGCGTAAGCGCGCTGCCCTTTGATCCACGCTCGCTGGACAGCGTGGCGGCATTGTTGCGGGCCGGGCCATTCGACCTCGCGCTGCTGCCCACCGAAAGCCGCCTCTCCTGGCTAGCACGGGCGATGGGAGCGCGCTGGATTGCGGCCTTCGACGGCGAGCCGGGGCGCTACAAAAATTTCCCGATTGACGAGTTCCGCCCTTTCGCCGCGCAACCCAAGGCATGGGGCGAACTCGCCGCCGAACTGGCCGACGGCAGCGCGCCGCCCCCTTACCGCAAGGCCGACTGGCCGGCCCCGCCATGCCGTGACTTCGCCTTGCCGGACGGCGCTTACGTGCTGCTCCACGTCGGCGCCAGTACGCCGTTAAAACAGTGGCATCCCGACAACTGGCGCGGCCTGGCCGACTGGCTCACGGCTCAGGGCCGGCACGTGGTGTGGAGTTGCGGGCGTGGCGAAGAGAAGTTGATCGACACCGCCGACCCGGACCAGCGCTACCCGCGCTACGCCGGCAATCTTGACCTGGCGCAACTGTGGCGGCTGCTCGCCCACGCCCGCCTGGTGGTATGTCCGGACACCGGGGTCACCCACCTCGCCCACCTGGCCGGCACGCCCAGCGTGGTTCTGTACAGTTCGGGCAACCCGGCGCTGTTCGGACGCGGCGAATTCTGGCGCGAGCATCCCGAAGAGGTGGTGTTCTCTGCGAATTTCCCGTGCCGCAACGAAAACCTCATCTTCCGCCGCCAGTTGAAGTGGGGCGAGCATTGCGGGCGGACGTTCCGGCCCGCGCCGAATCTGGGGGAAAATCCAACTGCGACACAAAATCCTACAAACAAAATCTGTGCCCATCCCGGATGTATGGATATAATCGGCCTCCCGACCGTGATCGAGGCCGTCGCGGCGCTACTGGCGCGGACGGACGGCGGCGCCGCTGGCGCCGTCACGCCGGGTTGAAAAAGGGAAAGACGTTTTGCACACCCGGCAGCGCCCGTCCCAACTCAAGATTCAGAATTCATAGCGCGATATTCGATGAAGGCCGTTACCTACCTCTACCAGGGCACCATCCCTGACATTCGCGGCAACGCCCCGGCGCTGGTTGCGGAAAATTTCATCCGCCATTTCAATTTTTTCACCCCCGCCACCATTTGCGACGCCGAGCATTACCCGCAGGGGCTGGAGGCCCACCCGGAATACGGGGAAATCTACCGCATTGGCTACGGAAGGCTGTACCGGCGCCTGTTCAAGAAGCTCACCCGTCTCGACCCCTACCCGCTCCACCAACGCGCCGCCCGTCTCGTCAATCGTCTCGGGCCGGCGGTTTTCCACGTCCACCAGCTCGAATTTCCGCTCGACGAGTTTCGCAATCAGCTCTACGACCATACCCTGCCGATTTTCAGCCATATCCACGTGTTCCAGCGCTTCCAGGAAAGCCTGGGGATGCCGGAACGTTTCATCGCCGTTTCGGAATATGCGCGTAAGCGCAGCATCGCCGAATTCGGCTACCCGGCGCACAAGGTCGAGGTACTGCACAACGGCGTGGATACCGCCCGTTTCGTCCCGCCGGAAAAGGCGGAACAGGCCTTCCTGCACGACATCCTGGGGATTCCCGCGGACGCGACGGTGCTCGGCTACGTGGGACGCAAGGTCAGCGACAAGGGCTACCTGGGTTTTCTCGAATGCGCGCTGCGCAGCCTCAAGGAACACCGTCACGTTTATGCCGTGGCGGTGGGCATGAAGCCCCGCGAATTCCGCGACGACCCGCAGCGTGAACGGATCCTGCAACTGGAGCGGGAACTGGCCGAGGACGGACGTTTCCGCAACTTCCCGGCGGTGCCGCAGAGCCGCCTGCCGGCATTTTACAAAGTCATCGACGTATTGCTGTTTCCCACCTATTTCGGCTCGGAAACCTTCGGCTTGGTCAGCGTCGAAGCGCAGGCCGCGGGCTGCATCGTGATCGCCTCGGATTACGCGGCCCTGCCGGAAATCATTCGCGACGGGGAAAACGGATTCCTGGTCGCTGAGCCGAAAAATTTCGCCGCACTGCATGACAAGTGCGACTACGTGGTCACCAACCTCGCCAAGCTGGGGGAAGTCCGCCACGCCGCGCGCTCGAATGCCGTGCAGCGTTTCGACTGGAAATTGCTCGCAGCACGCCTCGAAAAACTTTACCTGGAGGCGGTCGAATGAACCGTTCCGCGAGAGTCATGGCAACGCCGATCCCTGCGCGGAAGCATGATGCTTGAATGTTCGCCGCGCATCCTGGTAATCCGTCGCGACAACATCGGCGACCTGGTTTGCACCACGCCGCTGCTGCGGGCGTTGCGCGAGAAACTGCCGGCTGCCTGGCTGGGAATATTGGTAAACAGCTACAACGCTCCGGTGCTGGCCGGCAATCCCGATCTGGATGCCATTTTCACCTATGCCAAGCGCAAGCATCGCGCGCCCGGCACCAGCGTGGTGAGCCTGTATTGGGCGCGTCTCAAGCTGATCCGGCAGTTGCGCGCCCTGCGCCTCGATTACGTGATTCTCGCCGCCCCGACTTTCCAGGCCAGCGCACTGCGCTTCGCCAGGCTGATCCGCCCGCGCCACCTGGTGGGCTATGCAGACCCGCAAGGACGCATCGACATGGCGCTGGCGGCCCCCGGCGGCGAACCGCGCCACCACGTGGAAAGCGTCTATGCGCTGGGAGGTTTCTTCGGCATCGAGGGCGCCCCGCCGCCGCTGGTGCTGCGCGCCGACGCCGCGCTAGCCGGGCAAATCGCCACGACGCCGGCGGCGCAGTCCGGCAAGCCACTGATCGGGGTCCATATCAGCGCCCGCGAAGCGGATCGCCGCTGGCCGCTGCAACATTTCATCGCCCTGTGCCGGGAATTGATCGAACACCGCGACTGCGCGGTGCTGCTCACCTGGGCGCCGGGCGACCGCAACAACCCGTTTTTTCCCGGCGACGATCAGGCCGCCCAGGAAATTTCCGCAGCCATCGCCAACCCGGCGCTGACCCTTTGTCCGACGCCCAACCTGGAAACCCTCTGCGCGGCAATCAGCGTATGCGGCCTGCAGATCAGCAGCGACGGCGGCCCGGTGCATCTGGCGGCAGGGCTGGGCAAGCCGGTGCTGTGTTTTTTCGGCGAGGAAAATCCCGCCAAGTGGCATCCCTGGGGCGTTCCCTACGCGCTGCTGCGCAAGCCGAGCCGGCGCGTCGCCGATATCGCGGTGGGCGAAGTCCTAGCGGAATTCGACAAATTGCGTAATTCCTGTAAATTGACCTGAATGAATCGTCGCAACGCCTTCTACTATTCCCTTACCGTCCTGCTCGTCGCGCTAATGTTCGTGTGGCCGATGGGGCGCACCATCGCGCTACGCCTGGTGCTGTTCTTTTCCGCGCTGGCCTGCGCGGGCTGGCTGATCCGTCTGGAAGGACGACAGGTGGTCGCCGCCGACAGCCTCTGCGTGAAAGCACCGTTTTACTTGTGGCTGGCTCTCTCGGCATGGATATTGGTGGGTGCCTTGACCTTCGCCGCCGACCCGGCCAAGGTGTTGATCGAACTGCGCGGCCAATGGCTGCGCGGCGGCTTGGCCGGCCTGCTGGGCTTCCTGGCGGCGTCACTGGCATTGCGCGGGCGCTCGCCGGTGTCCCCGCCGCTGCTGTTCACCCTGATCGTCGCGCCGATGTTCCTGCAAACCCTGTTGCAGGATGTTTACAGCCTGTGGCTATGGCGCGACAACGGTAGCCTGCCTTACGACCAGACGCTGTTCATCGAGGGCAAGGCCAAGGTCAGCTACGTCACCAATACCGCTTTGTCCATCGTGTGCGCCGAACTGATGGCGCGCCTTGCCTTCGCGCGACGCTTCCTGCCCATCGCCAGCCGCTGGCTGGCGGCACTGGTTCCTCTGCTGCTGCTCTGCCTGTACCTGCTTGGCGCCCGCAACGGGGTGATCGGAGCAGTGCTGCTGTTCCTCTCCTGCCTGGTGTTTTACGGTATCGCCCAACGCAAGCGCATGCACGGAGCGGTGCTGGCGCTGTTTCTGGCGCTGGGCGTCAGCGGGGTGGCGGGATTCGCCTGGGTTGCAGAAAAAGCCGACCTGCGCTGGCAGAGCTTCGTCCAGACCGTGCCTTTGGCCCTGGATACCGTTACCCACCGCGCCTGGCTCAATCCCCAACTGTATCCCTACCCGCCGCTGGCCGACGGACGCCCGGTGGATATTTCCGCCTATGAACGGCTGGCCTGGATCAAGGAGGGTGCGTTGCTGCTCAAGGACCATCCGCTGGGCTTCGGCTTCAGCCGCACCGCGTTCAGCGACGGCCTGGTCGCCAAGTATCCCGGCGAGGCCCTGCCGGGCGCGCACAGCCATAGCGGCCTGCTCGACATCGCGCTGGGCACCGGGGTGCCCGGCCTGCTGATGTGGTTCGGCATGATTGCCTGTCTGTTCGTGCTGGGCTGGCGCGGCTTTTTCCGCCACCACCACCCGGCCGGACTGGCGCTGCTGTTCGTGCTGATGGGCTTTTTCGGGCGCAGCCTGATCGACAGCAACCTGCGCGACCACATGCTGGAGCAATCCTTTTTCCTGTGCGGCCTGCTCGCCGCCTTCGCGCTTCCCCAGAACAAGAACGAACCGTGAACGCCCCGAAAATCCTGGTGGTACGCCGCGACAACATCGGCGACCTGGTGTGCACCCTGCCGCTGATCGCGGCGCTACGCTGCAAATTCCCGAAGGCGCGCCTGGACGTGCTGGTCAACAGCTATTGTGCGGCGGTCATGGACGGCAACCCCGACATCGACCATCTCTACGTCTACACCAAGGCCAAGCATCGCGACGCCGCTCAATCCGCGCTAGGCGTGTATTGGGAGCGCCTCAAGACGACGCTGGCGCTACGCCTCACCGGCTACGACTACGCGCTGCTCGCCAACGTCAGTTGCCTGCCGCGCCCGGTGCGCTGGGCGCGCCAGGTCGGTGCCAAACAGATCGTCGGCTTCGTCGAGGAAGGCAATCCGCTGGCCGCGCAGATCGATGTGCCGGTGCCCCTGCCCGGTCACGACAAGCACGAGGTGGAACGCTTGATGACGCTGATGCAACCGTTCGGCGGGTTCGCCGCCATTCCGGCGCTGCGCATCGCGGCGCCGCAGGAAGACGTCGCGGCACAGCGTCGCCGGCTTGCGCAAAGGGGTTATGCAGGTGGGGAGTTGCTGGGTTTCCATATCAGCGCCCGCCTGGAAAGCCAGCGCTGGCCGGTACCGCAGTTTATCGAACTGGCGCACCAGTTGAACCGTGAAAGGCCGCAACCCATCGCCCTGTTCTGGTCGCCGGGCAAGGCCGACAATCCCAGCCATCCGGGCGACGACGAAAAAGCCGCGGCCATCCTGGCGGGGTGCGGCGATTTGCCGATATTCCCGTTGCACACTGAAAAACTCGAAGAATTGATCGCCGGCCTGGCTTGCGTAGACCGGCTCTTTTGCAGCGATGGCGGCGCCATGCACGTCGCCGCGGCGCTCGGCAAACCGATAGTCTGCTTGTTCGGCGAATCGAATGCCGCTTCCTGGCATCCCTGGGGAGTGCCCCACGTGATTTTGCAACCGGAAAGCCGGCGGGTCGAGGAGGTCGGCGTGGAAGCGGTTTTCAGCGCGCATGAGAAGCTGTTGAAAAACAACAGCCCTGAATAGGGCTGTTATCCTTTGGAAAATGCAATCCCAGATTGAATTTCACCAAGTCAGGCGGTCTGACCGCCTGACTTGCGGCGGTCAGGAAGACTCGCCGTAAGACTTTGGTTCTGCCTTTTTCTCCGGCTCCGGGGCGGGCTTTTTGTTGATGTCGGGCCTTTCGGTTGTCGCCATGAACTTCTTCAGTGCAGTCAGGTTTTCCTGGAAGCCAGTGGTGATTCGATCACCTTCTTCGCGATTGCGCACCACGTAAGGGGTAATCGTCACCATCAACTCGGTTTTGCTCAGTTTGTCGCTTTTCACCCCAAACAATGAACCAAACAGCGGGATATCCTTGAATCCCGGCACGCCGGTGTTGGTTTTATTGTTGTTGCTGTCGATCAAACCGGCAATAAGCAGAGTCTTGCCTTCTTCCAGAGTGATCTCGGTTTCCACCTTGCGTTTTGAAAACACCGGGGAACTGACACCCGCCACGCTTTCATCGGAAACCGCACTGACTTCCTGAGTCAGGATCAGATTGACCAGACCGGAAGCATTGACATGCGGCTTGACGTTGAGCAAGACGCCGACAGTCCGGTAACTGATGGTATTTGAAGTATTGAAGCCGCTGGTCGTGCCTGTGGTCGTGGCAGCCGGGGTGGCGATGGTGTTGGACACCACCGGCACGTCCTTGCCGACCTCGATTTTGGCTTCCTTGCCGTCGCTCGCCATGACGTGCGGCGCGGAGAGGATGTTGAGATCGGTGGTGGCCCCCAAGGCATTGAACATGGCAACCACACTACTGTTACCGCCAAACACCATATACGTCAATCCAGTGGCTGTAGCGCTATCACCCAGCGCGGAAGTAGGTTTCAACAAGCCGGACTTCAAGCCCGCCTGCGGGGAATACGAGGTTCCGTTGAGGCTCAGCTTTTCGTTCTGGAGCCACCATTCCACGCCGTACTTGGTGCTATCGTTGAGCGTCACTTCGGCGACCATCACCTGGATCAGCACCTGGCGCGGCACCAGATCGATACGTTCGATAATTTTCTTGATTTGCAGGTAATCCTGGGGGTTGGCCTTGACGATGATGGTATTGGTCGCCTCATCGGGAATGATCTGGACCGCGCCCGACAACCCCGCGCCTGTCGCCATCGCGGCGCTCGGCACGCTACCCGAAACGATAGTCTTGGAAGGCGCAGTGGTTGCGGCAAGGGGAGAGCCGCCGTAGATCTGGCGCACGATGTTGGCAACATGCAGGGCGGTGGTATTTTCCACGTTGTGCACGTGGATGTTGGAACCCACCCCGTCGGTCGGCACGTCGTCGAGGGTATGCAGCCATTTTTCCGCGGCTTCGAGCACCGCTTCGTTGCCGGCCGCGATAAGAATGGCGTTCATGCGCTTGATCGGCATGAAAAACACCTTATTGGGTTCGGTTCCGGGGACATTGAACATGCCGGAGGCCTTGAACAGGGTTTCCATTTCCTTGGCGAGTTCGGTAGCGTCGCCCTTGTTGACCTGCACCACCTTGATCTTCACCTCTTGCAGGTAATTCACATCGAGCACCTTGAGTAGCTCAAGGATTTTCGCGATGTTGCTGACGCGATCCGCGACCACCAGGTATTTGTTGGTCGGATCGTTGATGATCCCCGCCTGCTGGCCGATGAAGTTTTTCAGAACGTTGATGAGCGCCGAGGGTTGGACGTATTTCACCCGGATGATATGGACCATCGGCGAGCCTTCGCCGCTGGCCTCAAAAGTGAGAGTATCGCGCGGCGCGTTGCCGTCCTTGACGACCTTGTACAGTTTGCCGTCGCGGATGATCGACAGGCCGTTGAGGGAAAGGATACTTTCCAGCAGATTGAACACGTCGGCCTGGCTGACCGCGCCTTGGGTATTGATGGTTACCTTGCCCTGGACGGTGGGATCGACGATGTAGTTGAGGTGCAGCATATCGCCCATGATGGCCTGCAAAACCTCGAAAATATCGGCATTGTCGAATTTCAGCAGGGTGCCCTGCATGGCCTCCGCGGAAAGTTCGGGACGGCGAATCTTGCTGGCAAGCGGATGTTCCGGCTGTTTCGTCTCGGTTTTGCTTTCCGGAGCAGCCGCCGCTACCGGGACTGCCGGCACCGGGGCGACGGCGGGAGGAGCGGGTGGTACTGCGGTAGGCGCGGGCGCCGCGTTCTTGGCCGCTTGCAGCAATGACTGGGGAGCAGGCTGCTGGCCGGCCGGCGCCGGGTTAACCGCCTTGAAAGGATTGACGAACGCCGGCTTGGCGTCTCCCTCCGCCAGAACTTGCTGGGATACCAGCAGCAGCGCGGCGCAGGCCAGCGTTTTCCCAACCCGGCTAACGGTCGAGGCCATTCCCTGCGCCCCGGTGATTTCTGCCTTGGCGGAGAAAAGGGGGAGGCGTCGAAGCGCAACTTTCACGTTAACACCAGCATTCACAAAGCGACTCCTTAAAAACTCTATTGTAACAGTACGTTAATCCGTTCAGCGGGGAACCCCCGCCACGGTTCATTTCTTGGCTGCGGCACCCACCGGGATGGGGGCAACCCCTTGCACAACCGCCTTCACGATCAATTCCGCCGGTTGGGCGGGATCAGGCACGGTGATTTCCAGGGAATTGGCCCGGATCGCGCGGGGCGAATTGGGCAGATTATCGAGCAACGCGACCAGTTGCTGGGTCAGGACGTTGAACTGGACTTCCGCCCGGATCACCGCGAAGCCGTTCGACACAAGCGGCTCTTGCGGGGTTCCCAGATACGCCTTGCCGTGCACGCTATTTACCTGGTTTTGCATTTCCGCGATCAGAAGATCGACTGCGCCTTCCGGCTTGGGCGAGAAAAAGCCGCGCGACTGGATGTCCGCCAGTTTTTCCTGTTTTTCCTTGAGCGCTGCTTCGAGCTGCTTCTGCTGGCCGATCTTTGCCTTCATCAGGCGGTGTTTCTTTTCCAGTCCGGCGATTTCCTGGTCGAGCTCGGTGTATTCGCCGTACAGGTTATCCATCACCAGGGTAAACACCAGCAGAATGGCGAGCAGCACACCCAGCGGTTGCCACCCGAAAATCGCGAAAAAACGCTGATAGGCGCGGGTTATCATCATTTTGCTGCAGGCGGCGCGGGCGGCGCAGCCTTCCATTTCATTTTCAGGGCAAAGGGATTGTGTTCGCCGTCGACCGCCACTTGCGGCGTCAGCGCCTCGAATCCAGCAAAGCGCGGGTTGGTTTTCAGCGCAGCCTGGAGGGTGTCGCCATCCACGCCGTAACCTTCCACTGCGACTTCCTTCTCGTCGTACTTGAAGGAGATCAGCCAAGCTTTTTCGGGGAGGGCCTTGAACACCTCGTAAAGCGCCGCCAGCGGCTCGCCGGGGCGGGTGGCCGCCTGGATGCCATTGATTTCCAGTTGGGTGCGGATCACTTCTGATTCCACGCTGCTGGCTTTCTGGAATTTCGACTTGATCTTCTTGACGTCGCTTTCAAGCTGGCTCGACTGTTCGCGCTGCCCCAGAACCGTCCACCACAGCGCCCCCGCCGCTACCGTGCAAATCGCCACCAGGGCGATTACCCACGGCGTCAGGCGCGCCATCATGGTCGAGCGGTCCGGCACCAGCCATACCCCGCTGCCGCCTTTTTTCCACAACGCCAGAAGCAGTTCCGGCAGGCCGAGTTTTCTTTCGTAAGTCTGGAGGCTACCTTTCTTATTTGGCTCGACCTGAGTAACCAGGGCATTGCTCAAGACACCTTCGACCCCCGCCAGGAAAATGCGGCGTGGCGCCAAATCGATACACGAGAGCGACAACAAATCGAGGTTGAGTTCCTGCACCAGCCTGCCGCTTTCGCCGAACACCAGCGAGCGGGAGCGTTCCACGATGCTGCCCATGCGGAAAAAGTGGAAGTGTATGGCCTTGCCGTCCTGCTCGATACAGCCCCACGGGCTGGCAGCGAAGTCGCCCGTTCCGCCCAGTTCCCCTCCCACCAACTGGGCGCGGTGAAACAGTTCGGACAAGCGCAAGCCGATCCGGGCCAAGGCGTTTTTCAGCTCATTAACCCACAGCTTGGGCATCCACAAGACGCTGACGCGCACCCGATCTTTTTCTTTGACCAGTTGATAGCTTTTTTCCACTTCACGAACGGAAAACGGCAAGGATTTGCCGATTTCGACGTCGATCAGCGTATCCAGATCCTTGCCGGCGGTGACGGGCAGGGAAAACGACAGGAATCCCCCCACGCCTGCCGGCACCACCGTCATCACCGGCGTATCGGGGGCGATCCCCCATTTCAGGACGAGCGGACGAATAGCGGCGAGCACTTGATCCGCCAGCGGATCGGTAGTCGGCAGGGAGACCTTCTCGGTACGGGAGATTCCCCATCCTTTCAGGCCGAAAGTCCACAGGGAAACAGTGATGTGAGCTTGCTCGATCAGCAGAGCAAGTTTCTGGAATTTCATTATTCGTTATTCGCCAGTCTGAGTAAAACGGTATGAGTAAAAGTTGAAGGACTTGCCATCTTCTTTCGCCAGCGCGGTCGCTTCGTAAATCCGCTTGCCCTGCGCCATCCGGACGCGGAAGCGGTAGAGCGTCGTAGCACTGTCCCGCAACACCTGATTGGCGATTTCACCAAGAATCTGGGCGGCTTCGGCAAGCGTCAATTTTTTCGGCGGTAGCGCTGCGGCTGCCGCAGCACGGGCCGTCGCGAATTTCTCCATTTTGGCGGCATCGGCATTGCACAGCGCACCAATCACCGCCAACGGTGCGGTGTTAAGACTGACGGAACGCATTCCAGTTCCCACCGTGACCAATTGAATTAGGCCCGGCATGGCTTCCGGCTTGCCGCTTTCCTCGGAAGCCCCGCCGAATTTGTAGCGGGGCGGAAGAAACTCCAGTTCCAACAATTGCTCCATGGTCGCGAAACCGTTCGCGTCACGCGCCCTGCCGATGATTTCCCGTGCCTTGACCAGGGTATCGGCAAGCGTCGCGGCCTCGTCCTCCCGCGCGCCCAAGGCACGGAAGATACGTTGAATGTCCTCTTTCGTCAAGGCATTGATATCAGGCAAATCACCGCCATCCTCGACATAAATTTCGACGTCCCGACCATGAATATTGGCGAGGTACGGCCCCATTCCCATTTTCCACAAAACCAGCTTGGCGGACTCCTCCTTGGGCAGGGTGGCAACCATCGGCTCGGCGAGACGGGTCTTGATTGCCTGGGCCGCGGCAAACTGCAATGCGCTTCCCAGAATCATCTCATTCTGCACCCCTTCCTTGTCGTTGATCACCTGCTGGGCGTTGACCCGCAAGGCATAGGCCACCCCCAGCCCCACCAGTTCGAGGAAAACCAGGATGCCGATCACGTAGATCAGGATGAAGCCGCGCTGCGCCGATGTTTTTCTCATAAGCGGCTTTCCGATTTTATCGGGATCACCACCGGCGGCAATACGCCTTCCTTGGCAGTTCCCAAGCGTAGCCGCACGGCCAGCGGCATGCCCTTCCTGTCCATTCCCCATTCATCCAGCCAAGCGGCGACGTTTTCCTTCTCATCCCTGGCGAGATAGGAAAAACCGCATTGATTCAACGACGACATGAGAATTTCCTGTTCGTAAACCGGCTCGGTCGAGCCGGTATCCACAACCAGGGGCGGGAGAGGCAG